>CAUSZI010000027.1:0-26150 GCA_963536045.1 uncultured Streptococcus sp. | reverse complement strand
GCTGGACTTCAGAAGCTGGTAAGTCTAAAGATCTCAACTTGGCACCAGGTACTTACACCTTCCATGAGGAAGCAGCTCCAACTGGTTACCTCAAAGTAACGGACATCACTTTCCAAGTCAAACATGATGGCACAGTGGAAGTGACAAACGTTGGTGAGAAAGACTCTAAGGGTGAAGAGAACAAGGTCGTAACCAACGGCTCAACTGTTACAGTAACCGATAAGGATGATGATCTCCCACGTAAGGTGACCTTCAGTAAGGTCAACCTTGGTGGAACAGAAATCGCCGGTGCAGAAATCAAGATTTACAAAGGCGAAAAAGCTGAAGGAAATGCAGTTGAAAGCTGGACATCCGAAGCTGGTAAGTCTAAGGACATCAACTTGGCTCCAGGTACCTATACTTTCCATGAGGAAGCCGCGCCAACTGGTTACCTTAAAGTAACTGACATCACTTTCCAAGTTAAACATGACGGTACAGTGGAAGTGACTAATATCGGAGAAAAAGACTCAAAAGGTGAAAACAACAAGGTTGTAACCGATGGTTCCAAAGTGACTGTAACCGATAAGGATGATGACCTTCCACGTAAGATTACTTTCAGTAAAGTTAATCTCGGTGGTACAGAAGTCGCGGGTGCAGAGATTAAGATCTACAAGGGCGATAAAGCTGAAGGCCAAGCAGTAGAAAGCTGGACATCCGAAGCTGGTAAGTCTAAGGACATTAACTTATCACCTGGCACTTATACCTTCCATGAGGAAGCAGCACCGACCGGCTACCTCAAAGTGACCGACATCACATTCCAAGTTAAGCATGACGGTACAGTGGAAGTGACTAGCGTAGGAGAAAAAGACTCTAAGGGTGAAGAAAACAAGGTCGTAACAAACGGCTCAACTGTTACAGTAACCGACAAGGACGATGATCTCCCACGTAAGGTGACCTTCAGTAAGGTCAACCTTGGCGGTACTGAAATTGCTGGTGCTGAGATCAAGATTTACAAGGGCGAGAAAGCTGAAGGCGATGCAGTTGAAAGCTGGACATCCGAAGCTGGTAAGTCTAAAGACATCAACTTAGCACCTGGTACTTATACCTTCCATGAGGAAGCAGCTCCAACGGGCTACCTCAAAGTAACGGATATCACTTTCCAAGTCAAGCATGACGGCACAGTGGAAGTGACCAATGTTGGTGAGAAAGACTCTAAGGGTGAAGACAACCGTGTTGTAGCGAATGGTGCAACTCTAACTGTAACCGATAAAGACGATGACAGTCCCAAAGCGATTACTTTCAGTAAAGTAAACCTTGGTGGTACAGAAATCGCGGGAGCTCAGATCAAGATCTACAAGGGAGATAAGGCAGAAGGTCAAGCTGTAGAAAGCTGGACATCCGAAGCTAACAAGTCTAAGGATATCAACTTCACTCCAGGCACTTACACTTTCCATGAGGAAGCGGCTCCAACCGGTTACCTCAAAGTAACGGACATCACATTCCAAGTCAACCATAATGGTACAGTGGAAGTGACTAGCGTAGGAGAAAAAGACTCTAAGGGTGAAGAGAACAAGGTCGTAACCAACGGCTCAACTGTTACAGTAACCGATAAGGATGATGATCTCCCACGTAAGGTGACCTTCAGTAAGGTCAACCTTGGTGGAACAGAAATCGCCGGTGCAGAAATCAAGATTTACAAAGGCGAAAAAGCTGAAGGAAATGCAGTTGAAAGCTGGACATCCGAAGCTGGTAAGTCTAAGGACATCAACTTGGCTCCAGGTACCTATACTTTCCATGAGGAAGCAGCTCCAACAGGCTACCTCAAAGTAACGGACATCACCTTCCAAGTCCAACATGACGGTACAGTGAAAGTGACTAGCGTAGGAGAAAAAGACTCCAAGGGCGAAGAGAACAAAGTCGCAACCGCTGGTTCTAAAGTGACTATTACCGATAAGGACGATGATCTTCCACGTAAGGTAACCTTCAGTAAGGTCAACCTCGGTGGTACTGAGATTGCTGGTGCAGAGATTCAAATTTTCCAAGGCAAAGAGGCAACTGGCAATCCTGTAGCAAAATGGACTTCAGAAGCAGATACATCGCATGAGCTTGGATTAGCTCCTGGAGTATATACATTCCATGAAGCTGCAGCCCCAACTGGTTACCTCGCTGTTACTGACATTGTGTTCCAAGTGAATCTCGATGGCACAGTAACAGTTGTAAATGCCAATGGAAATACAGTTGAATACAAGGATGGGAAGTTAGTCGTAACTGACCAAACAAAACCGACTGGTCCAGACAAAGATCCGTCTAAAGAAACAGATAATCCAGATCCGAAAAAATCAAATCAAGATAAACCAACAGATAAAGACCAAGATAAACCTGGAGATAAGGGGAACTCGAAGAAAGTTCTGCCTTTCACAGGTACAGAAATCAGCTTTACGCTACTTGCTTTCGGTCTGATTCTGATAGTTGGTTGTGGGGTTTATTTCGGGATCCGTTTCAAAAAATAAAACAGAAAACAAGTGTCAATGAACATTGACGCTTGTTTTTTTATGCGCTTGATGAATGAAGCTGATATACATCGTTGAATTTAAGGATATTAACGCAGTTTAAGGGCAATCGAAAACTATTTTTTCTAAGTGACAAAAATGTAAGTTTAAAGGTTAAAATGAAAGGTTATCTTATGGCAGCTAGTCAGGGAATTCGGTATCCTATAAGTGTAAAGAAAAAGAAGATAACTATCTTCCAAACTAAAAATCAGATTTCAAGAAGGAGGCCCGCTATGAAAATCAATCTTTTTAACCATCGCCAAAGTAAACCTAAAGCTCAAAAGATTTCCAAGGAAGAAATCGAGAAGACTCGCCTAGGATGTGCTTCCAGTCAATATTATTTCTGGCTGCAGTACAGTCACTGAGAGATTCCAGTATTCAAGGATAAGAGAAAGGTCAGTTGACTTTTCTCTTTATACGACTTGGAGTGCAAGATGACAAAAATGTAAGATTGGCAGGTAAAATGAAAGATTAGGTTATGGAAACTTGTCTGTCTTTCCGGTATGATAGTAGTATCAAGTTAAATAAAGAAGAGGTTCGAGTATGACATTATTAGACGTACAGCATGTGAAAAAAATTTATAAAACCCGCTTTCATGGCAGCCAAGTGGAGGCACTGAAGGACATTCACTTTACGGTAGAAAAAGGCGAATATGTCGCCATCATGGGGGAGTCAGGCTCTGGGAAATCCACCCTGCTCAACATCCTAGCCATGCTGGACAAGCCAACTGAGGGCCGCGTCTTTCTCAACGGAACTGACACAGCAACCATCAAAAACAGCCAGGCTTCCAGCTTCCGCCGGGAGAAATTAGGCTTTGTCTTTCAGGATTTCAATCTGCTGGATACCCTGTCGGTCAAGGATAATATTCTCCTGCCGATGGTCCTCTCTCGCCGTCCCATTACCGAGATGATGCAAAAGCTGGTTACAACCTGCAACGAGCTGGGGATTAACAAGCTGCAAGAGAAGTTTCCTTATGAGATTTCTGGTGGGCAGAAGCAGAGGGTAGCAGTGGCTCGAGCCATCATCACAGACCCTGAGATTCTGCTGGCGGATGAGCCGACGGGAGCCTTGGATTCCAAGTCTTCAGCAGCCCTGCTAGATGTTTTTGATGACATCAATGCACGCGGCCAAACCATTCTCATGGTGACCCACTCAACTGCAGCGGCTAGCCGCGCCAAGCGGGTGCTCTTTATCAAGGATGGGATCCTCTACAACCAAATCTTCCGTGGTGACAAGACCGAGCGGCATATGTTCCAAGAGATTTCTGATACTCTAACAGTTATGGCAAGTGAGGTGAAGGACTAGTGTTTCGATTAGCAGCAAAATTGGCGGTATCCAATCTGATTAAGAACCGCCGTCTCTATTATCCTTTTGCACTGGCTACCTGTGTGGCTGTAGCAATTTCTTATATTTTCAACTCCTTGGCTTTTAATCCCAATCTATCCAAAATGACAGGTGCCAGCTCTGTTATCCTAGTTTTGGTCCTAGGGGTCGTTATTGTGAACATCACAGCTGGAATTATTGTCTTTTATGCCAATCAATTTGTCATGAAGAATCGCTCCAAGGAGCTGGGGCTTTATGGTATGCTAGGTCTCAATAAACGCCATCTCTTTGTTATGACCTTTATTGAGCTTCTGATTTTCGGGCTAGTGGCTGTAAGCTTGGGGCTGACTATTGGTGTTCTCTTTGACCAGCTGATTTATGCCCTTTTGCTCAAGCTCATGGGAACCAAGGTGGTTCTGGTTTCGACTTTCCAGCTACCGGTCTTGATTCTTGTTTTTATTTTCTATGGCTTTATTTTTGCAGGCTTGGTCTTTGTTAATGGCTGGCGAATTCTGCGTTTTGATTCCCTGAAGATGTCTAAGGAAAAGGCTAGCGGAGAGAAGAAGAGCCGTTTTTTACTGCCACAGACCTTTATTGGTCTGGTAGCTCTGCTTTACGGCTACTATCTGGCTCAGACTGTGCGGAATCCTATGGAAGCAATCTTCATCTTTTTTGGAGCAGTCCTCTTGGTCATTTTAGGAACCTACCTGCTCTTTAACGCTGGTATTACAGTCTTTCTGCAGCTTCTGCAAAAGAACAAAAAGTATTACTACCAGCCAAATAATATGATTTCCGTCTCAAATCTTATTTACCGGATGAAGAAAAACGCAGTGGGGCTGGCTACTATTTCCATCCTATCGACAATGGTTCTAGTGACCTTTTCTGCCGGCATGAACATCTATTCTGGCGCGGAATTTATGCAGAAACTTATGTTTCCGCATGATTTCTCTATCAATGGCGGTGTGAATGCAAAAAAAGAACAGCTGGATCAGGTCTTGACAGAGTTTGTAGCAGAGAATCAGCTGAAGGTCAAGCAACAGGAGACCTATCAGTTTTATTCAATGGGTGTCAAGAAGAAAGAGGGTAATAGTCTAGATATTTATCCTAAGGGACAATGGGCTGTGTCACCCAATACCTATATCTTGATGTTTTCCAGCGAGGATTACGAAAAGCTGACAGGAAAGGATCTGTCTTTGCAGGAAAATGAGATTGCTGTCTTTAACAAGGGAGTGGAGCTGGATTATAAGCAGCCTCTCCAGCTGGCTGGCCAAAACTTGACGATTAAGAAAGTCCTGTATGAAGATTTTATCTTTCACAAGATTCCAGATGAGTATAATATCATCATTCCTAAAGGGCTGTATCTAGTAGCCAAGGATCCTAATCAACTCTTAGCTCAGCAGATGGAGCAGCAAGCTATTAATCCTGAACTCTATGGTAGTCTGGATATTGAAGCTTCAGAAGATGAAAAGGCTAAGCTGGATACAATCTATCAAAAGAAAATGGCGGACTACAACCAGTCCCTGCCAGAAGGTGCTGGAGGTGTCCACGGTCAGACTGGTGTGATTGGCATACTTGAGATTAAGGGTATGCTGGGTGGTGTCTTCTTTATAGGGATTTTCCTCTCTATTGTCTTCATGATGGGAACAGTGCTGGTTATCTACTACAAGCAAATTTCCGAAGGTTACGAAGACCGTGATCGCTTCATCATCCTGCAGAAAGTCGGCTTAGACGAGCAGCAGACTAGAAAGACCATTCGTAAACAGGTACAGACTGTCTTCTTCCTGCCCCTAATCTTTGCCTTCCTTCATTTGGCTTTTGCCTATCACATGCTCAGTCTCATTTTACAGATGTTGGGCGTGCTCAACGCAAGTCTTATGTTAGTGGTGACTCTGGGTGTTTGCGCTCTGTTTATTGCAGTATATGTCGGTGTCTTTCTCATCACATCTCGCAGCTATCGTAAAATTGTGGCTATGTGATAGCAGAGACAGGCATCATATACCTTTCATTTATTTTAAAGACTTAGGCTGAGATTTTTCTCAGCCTTTCTTTTCGGTAAATTTCTGAGAAGGATTCCTAAAAGGGAGGAAATATGATAAAATAGGACGTTAATGCAATTAGGAGAATAAAAATAGATGAATATATTTAGAAAAAAAGATGCCAGCAAGGATAGAACGGGCATGCGCCGTCACTTGAAAATTCCAGATCTGATTTTGCTTGGTATTGGAGCCATGGTGGGAACTGGGATTTTCACCATCACAGGGACTGGGGCAGCCAAATATGCTGGGCCTGCTCTGACCATCTCGATTGTCATTTCAGCTCTTTGTGTGAGTATTTCGGCTCTTTTTTACGCTGAGTTTGCTTCACGGATTCCGGCCAATGGCGGAGCCTACAGTTATATTTATGCGGTTCTAGGAGAATTTCCCGCTTGGCTGGCTGGCTGGCTGACCATCATGGAGTTCATGACAGCTATTTCAGGTGTTGCCTCTGGCTGGGGCTCTTATCTGAAGGGATTGCTGAGCGGCTTTGGTATCCAGCTGCCAGCAGCTCTAAATGGTACCTTCAATCCAAAAGCAGGTACTTATGTGGACTTGCTGCCTATTCTGGTCTTGGTATTTGTTACGGGAGTTGTCCTTTTGAACTCAAAGGCAGCCCTGCGCTTCAACTCAGCCTTGGTGGTCTTGAAATTCTCAGCCTTGGCACTCTTTATCATTGCAGGATTTTTCTTCATCAAACCAGAAAATTGGTCTAACTTTGCACCTTTTGGTTTTGGAGAAATTTATGGCGGTAAGGTCGGCATCATGGCCGGGGCTTCACTCATGTTCTTTGCTTTTCTAGGCTTTGAGTCCATTTCCATGGCGGTCGATGAAATCAAGGAGCCCCAAAAGAACGTTCCGCGCGGGATTGTTTTGTCCTTGAGCATCGTGACCATTCTCTATATTTTGGTGACCTTGGTCTTGACTGGGATTGTCCACTATAGCAAGCTGGATGTCTCTGATGCGGTGGCCTTTGCCCTGCGCAGCGTCGGACTTGGCTGGGCAGCTAACTATATCTCTGTCGTCGCTATTTTGACTCTGATTACTGTCTGCATTTCCATGACCTACGCCCTGTCGCGAATGATTTACAGTATTGCGCGTGATGGTCTCTTGCCTGGCTCTTTCAAGAAATTGACAGAGACCAGTCGTGTGCCAAAGAATGCAACGATTTTAGTAGGGATTGCCTCAGCTGTTTGTGCTGGTATCTTCCCCTTGGCTAGCATCGCTTCTTTCCTCAATATCTGTACCTTGGCATATCTGATTTTATTGGCTGTGGCAGTCTTGAAATTGCGGAAAGACAAAGGAATGCCCAAAGCTGGAGAATTCAAGACACCTCTGGTGCCTCTGACGCCAATCTTATCCATTGTCATCTGTCTATCCTTTATGACTCAGTACACCAAGGAAACCTGGCAGGCCTTTGGCATTGCCCTAGCGCTGGGAAGTCTCATCTATGCCTTCTATGGCTATCGAAACTCTGAAATCGCTGTAAAAGAGAAGTAGGGATAAAGTATTAATATTAAAGAGAAAGAAGAAATAAAAAAGAATGAAGAAACTTAACCTAAGCCAAAAGAAGAAAATCTGGCTCTTTGCCCTTGCTTTGCTTGCCCTTATCTTACTGACGATTGTGATCAATATTCAGATGAACCAGCCTGAAGATATGCATGCTGAGTATGTCGGGCTTTGGAAGTCAAGGTGGCATGAGGAAAATAAAGACTGGCTCTATCCACTGAAAAATATCTGTCTTGTTATTCTAGCAGGTCTAGCAGGGTCTGGTTTAATGATTGCATTCTCTAAGAGTGAGAGATGGAAATAAGCTTTTGTAGATGTAAATGAAATAATCTTACAAAAATGTAAGGTAGAGACATGGAAAACGTGTCTCTATTTTGCTATAATCAGCTCAGAAATCCTCACTAGAAAGGTTGTTCGATTATGAAAAAAGTCCTTTTAGGTTGCTTTGGAACAGTACTGGTTTTGCTTGCTCTTTTAATAGGTTTTCTTGCCTACTGTGGTCCAGACTATGGAATTTTTCTTTTTCCACCAAGTCCGCAGGACTACGCTCGCTCGGTTGTAAAAAAGCTTGATTTCGGTCTTTATACGGATAAAGATTGGGAAAATGAGAAGAAGAAAGCCTTAGAGAAACTTGAATCTGCCAAGACTTATCAAGATACCTATCCTGTCTTAGAAAAATTAACCAAAGAGGCTGGCGGAAAGCATTCTTATTTTTTAAGTCCACAGGATAACCCCGAAAAAAGTCCAGAAAGCAAAAATCAGCCTGAAGTGCAGAATCAAGAGGGTATTCTGTATGTAAAAGTTCCTGCTTTTACTGGTGATGCACAGGCGGCGAAGGCTTATACTAACAAACTTTCAGCAGCTCTTAAAAAGGATGACTATCAGGCGGTTGTAGTGGATTTGAGAGACAATACTGGCGGGAATATGTATCCGATGATTGCTGGACTGTCCTCTCTTTTGCCTGATGAAGATCTCTTCCAATTCGTTGAAAAAAATGGAAGCAAGAGCGCGGTTTCTCGATTAGATATTCTGAAGCAGCTTGGTCTGGAGCAGACTGATGAGAAAGCAAAAAAAGTGCCAATAGCTGTCCTTACTAATGGGAAGACAGGTAGCTCAGGAGAGATGACTGTTTTAGCTCTTAAGGGGCTGGAAAATGTTAAAATATTTGGTCAGCCAACGGCAAGCTATACTACGGGAAATAATTATTATCAACTATATGATGGAGCGGTTTTGCTCCTGACTACCTCGAGTATCCTAGATCGCACGGGCAAGCTTTATGAGAATGAGGCAATTCAGCCCGATGTCCTAACAGACCAGCCTTTAGAAGAGGTGGAGTCTTGGTTGAAGGGGCAGATAGGAGAATAGTTCATTGAAAGCAGTCAAAAAGACTGCTTTTCTGCTATAATAAAGAGAAGAACGAGGTGACAGATGATTCGTAAAGTAAAACTAAGAGATGCCGCAGCCATTCAGCGGCTTAATGCTGAGTGCCTAGGCTACGATTTCGATAGGGAAGCGACAGAGGCTCAACTAAAAAGGTTACTAGAGAGTGACCAGCATTTGATTTTGGTAGCTGAAAAAGCTGGACAGGTCATAGGTTACGCTCATGCGGCTAGCTACGACTGTCTCTATTTCCCGACCTTGCTCAATCTCTTGGCTTTGGCTGTTGCTCAGGATTTTCAAGGTCAGGGACATGGCAGAGCGCTGATGCAAGCCTTGCGTGAAGAGGCAAAAGCGGCAGGCTACACAGGGATTCGAATTAATTCCGGCATTTCCCGCACATCTGCCCATGAATTTTATCGTAGCCTTGGCTGCAGCGAAAAAGCAGACCAGAAACGCTTTTATTGGGGATTTTAGAGAAAGGAGGAGTAAATGATGATTGAACAACTAACCCAGCAGCATGCTTTGGAAATTGCTAACGACTGGCATTACGAGGTGCCTTATGATTTTTATGATATGAAAAATGACCTGGAGGATTATGAAGAAATGGTTTCCCCTGAAGCGCGTGGAGACCGTTATCATCAAGTTATGAACGACGGGAAACTCTATGGATTTTTCTGCTTGGAGCAGAAAGGAGAGCGAACTTTGGAGCTTGGTTTGGGGATGAAGCCGGAGCACTGCGGAAAAGGTCAGGGCGCGGTATTTTTGAAGGAAATTCTGGACTTTATCATGGAAAATTTTGCACCCCAAGTCCTAAGGCTATCCGTGGCAGACTTCAATCACCGAGCCCAGCAGCTTTATCTCAACATGGGCTTTGAAGTGGTGAGGCGCATCCCGCAGGAAAGCAATGGCGATATTCATCTCTTTGTGGAGATGGTGAAGAAGGTCTAATTTTAGACTTTGTTGCAAAGTAGCAGATAAACCTGTTGACAGTCAAGCAAAAGTCGTCCAATATACTTATGACTGCTGAAAACTAGCAGAGAATTTGTAAATGATTACCAATAAACAAAAGGAGAAAACCATGACATTTGAAGAAATTTTACCAGGCCTTAAGGCCAAGAAAAAATATGTGCGTACTGGTTGGGGTGGGGCAGAGAACTACGTCCAGCTCTTTGACACGATTGAGCAAAATGGGGTGGCTCTCGAGGTGACACCTTATTTCCTCATCAATGTTTCAGGAGAAGGGGAGGGCTTCTCCATGTGGAGTCCGACTCCTTGTGATGTGCTCGCGACAGATTGGGTGGAAGTAGATGATTAAGACGGTACTGGTGACGGGAGCTAGCTCTGGCATTGGTCGAGCTCAGGCTCTGACCTTTTTGGAAAATGGCTACCGCGTCTACGGGGTGGACAAGGATGAAAATCCTGGTTTTCTCAATGAGCTGCGTTTTGTCAAGATGGATTTGACAGGTGATTTGACACCGCTCTTCACCAGCTTGCCTGAGGTGGATATTCTCTGCAATACAGCAGGTATCTTAGACGATTATCGTCCCCTGCACGAGACTAGCGATGAGGACTGGGAGCAGATTTTTGCTCTTAATCTGACAGCAACTATGAAAATCACTCGCTTTTACCTGCAGAAAATGCTGGAGAAAAAGTCTGGTATCATCATTAATATGTGTTCGATTGCTAGCTTTTTGGCTGGCGGCGGCGGTGCTGCCTATACGGCCTCTAAGCATGCTCTGGCTGGCATGACCAAGCAGATAGCCTTAGACTATGCGGATAAAAATATCCAAGTATTTGGCTTGGCGCCAGGCGCTGTCAAGACAGCTATGACTGCCACCGACTTTGAGCCAGGCGGACTGGCAGACTGGGTTGCTGAGGAAACGCCAATCAAGCGCTGGCTGGATCCTCGGGAAGTAGCAGACGTCAGCCTCTTTCTAGCTAGTGGCAAGGCAGCTGCTATGCAGGGCGAGATTATCAAAATCGACGGCGGCTGGAGTTTGAAGTAAGTGAATGAAGAAAGCGAACAATGAAAAAGCTAAGAACCTTTTCCAATCCTGGACCAAAAATATGGTAATTTACGGTTTGGATGCTGGTCTAGGGCAGTTCTTCATGAATGCGCCTGATACATCCTGCCTTTACCAACTAGGAAATTTCATCTTTCCGGCTGGTCAGGTAGATCCGGATTTGTGGCAGGAATTTAGCAAAAAATATAGTTTAGCTGACAAGGTCATTATCTCCGAGGAGCCTAGCTGGCAAGAGTTTCTCGATAGTCAGACTGATCTGCAGCAGTTTACTCGTTATGCTTTTGCGGACAGGGCTTACTTTGACACAGAGGCTTTGGAGAAATGGCAGAGCAGTCTACCTGCAAACTACTACCTTTGTCTGATTGATAAGGAGAGTTATGAGCGTTTGGCTGAGGAAGCCTGGTCTCAGGATTTGCAGGGTGATTTTTCCGATTTTGACCATTTTCAAGCGGCGGGTGGCTTTGGCTTTTTACTCTATTCAGGAGAGGAAATCATAGCTGGCGTATCGACAGGATTGGTCTATCATGGAGCTCTTGAGATTGAAATTGCCACCAAGCCAGCCTACCAAAGACAGGGCTTGGCCAAAATTTTAGGTGCCCAGATGATTTTAGAAGCTCGAAAACGCTTACTCTTTCCTCTATGGGATGCGCACAATGAAGCCTCCAAAAAAGTCGCAGAAAACTTGGGCTATCAGTGCCTAGGAGCTTATCCAGCTTATGAATGGAAAGGGACTTTTGACCAATGAAGAAAAACCAAACCTATTTCTTAAAAGACATCATTGAGGCTGTAAAATCGGAAGAGCTAGATGATGATTTCTGTTTGTATGCTAAGGAAAATGGAGAACTGAATTTTCAGGACAGCTACTTGCTTCCTTGTTGGTAAAGTTTTTGTCCTTTAGGGCAAAAATCATGGCTATTGTTATCATTAAAGCAAACCAAAAGGCGGGAATGAGAATAGGAGAAAGCATTTCGCGAAGGGCTGGTGCAATTGCGCTGAGTAGCCGACTAAGGAGAATTCCTGTTAAGGGAGTTGTTAGGGCAAACCAGCGCGGGTAAGCCGTTTTCTTACTCAAAACGAGGATAACAATAAATAGGAGAAGTACAGCCATAAGTACGAAATAAATAAGCAGAAAGTTATTTTTCACTATTGAAAAGCTTTCTAGTAATTTTGCAATATCGGCAGAGGGATTATGGGCATACAGCCGCGAAGTGGCGGCAAAATAGAAATAGCTGGTGTGGAGGAAAACACAGACAGTCATGAGAATCCAAGCTCCTACTATTCCTAGCCATTTTTGTCTCAGCCCGATAGAGAGGATATAGACGCCCATTCCTAAAAGCGGGAAAAGAAGTAAGGCATAGCCTGCAAAATCAACTTTCCAAGCTGCTAAATCAGGCATGTGCTGCCAAAATCCCTTTCCAAAACCGTCAGAGATAGCAATCAATATATCTGCAACATAAATCAGCCAGCTTCCTAAAATAGACCAGGGAGCCCAGCGACGGATCGTTTTTTGAGTCATAAGCGCCTCCTTTAGACTTGTGTTGCTAACATTTTACCAAAGGTTTGTTACGGAAGCAAGTTTCGAAATGCCTAGAGGCTATAAAATGGTGTCTGCTTTCTATGTAAGGGGATGAAATGATTTCAGAAAGTGTGGGAAATGTTTGATTTTTGGGCTCTTTGTCAACTGTAGTGGGTTGATGAGAAGTTATAATCTGGAGAGGACTAAATCAGTCCTCTCCTTTTTGATGTTCAAAGCGATGAGGATTCTAGTTTTAAAATTGTCAAAGTTCCGAAAGCCGAAAGCGTTTCGCTTGATGACTTTGATGAGGTTGTTAGTAGCTTCTAGTTTTGCGTTTGAGTAGGGCAGTTCCAGTGCGTTCAGGATCTTATCCTTGTTTTTCAAGAAGGTCTTAAAAACAGTTTGAAAAATAGGATTTACATAAGAAATGGTATCTTCAATGAGTCCAAAGACAAGTAAGGGAGCAGGAGCTGGAGTTGATTTATTACGGTGAAGATTTTGCGGATGTTCTCTTGTCAGTTATGGAGCAGAAAGCAGAAGCAACTGATCAAGAGTGTTTACAGGCTCTGCTTTACTATTATGAGTATGATGACTTTATGGATTTTGAATAGAGATAATTCATCAAGAGTTTTTTTAGAGGCGGCTTTCTTTATTGGCTTTGATAAAGATACGGACTAGTATAGAAATTTTTATAATGAGAAAGACAGGAGAAATGATGACCCCAAAAGAAATGTGGCAGGCCTACAAGAAAATCAATCCAGCGATTGGCGACGAAATTGACGCTTGGGTCTTCGGTGTTCAAGCAGACCAACTGGCTGATTTGGTGCTGAGTGGTGAGAAGACAGCGACGGCTTCGGCCTACCAATTGTATCAGCTTGAAAATGAGCCTCTACCCCAAGTAGGTACTTTCGATATCATACTGGACAGCCAGGACAGAGCCGTCTGTATCGTCGAAATCACTAAAGTTTCTGTGCTGCGTTTTAATCAGGTCTCAGCGGACCACGCCTTCAAAGAAGGAGAGGGAGATAAATCCTTGGCCTACTGGCAGCAGGTCCACCAGGATTTCTTTACAGACTGTCTGGCTGAGGCAGGTTTGAATTTTTCCCAAAACATGGGAGTCGTCTTAGAAGAATTTCGCAAGGTCTATCCGCTGGATGAAGATTAAAGTCTATTTTTAAAATAGGCTTTTTATTTTTCCTTGCTAAAGTAGAGTAAAAATGTTACTGTTAGGTATATTGAAAAGCATTTTGGAGGAAGAATGGATAAATTAATTTTAGGTTTACTGATGATAAAGTCTTTTACAGTCTATGAAATTCGTCAGGTGATGCGGCAAAATTTCAGCTCTATGTGCAGTGACAGCTTGGGCAGTATCCAAGCCGCCCTCAAAAAACTATCCCAGCAAGGGGCGGTGACTTCTTCAGAGTATGTTGAAAAAGGAAAAATGAAGAGGGAATACACTATTACCGCTTCGGGACGAATCTTATTTTTGGACTGGCTGAAAACGCCCATTGATATGAGCAAAAGCAAGAATATGGAGCTTGGGAAATTCTTATTTATGGGCTATCTCCCAAAGAAAGAACAGCTAGAAATGCTGGATTTGGCCATTGAGGGACTAGAGATTGAACTGCGAGAGTTTGAGGCTGTCAAAGCGTCTATACAATTTGCTGAGGAGCAGCAGCAGGTACAAGCCTATCTGGAGCAACATGATCACTTGGCGACGGAGCTTTTAGAGGTCAGTCAAACAGCTAACTTAACTGAAAGTATTTCTCAGCTCGGTTACTTTGAAATGAAGACGCTGGAATTTGGTCTTGACTCTGCCCGCTTCCAGTTGAACTGGTTTACTGATCTTCGCAAGCAGTTATCTGAGAAAGATGGGGAGAAGTAGGTTACTAAAGATTCGAAAAACAGGGCATCAGAGAGTGTAAACCAAAGGAAAAAACAGTTTTCAGCCTTCAAAAGCCTTTCAGTAAATGAGCTGGATGGAGTGATTAGTTGACAAGGAGGAGAATCCTACTGACAAAAGATAAGTTACTCGAGGATTTGAAGAACGTAATCTGCTGCTGCCTCAAAAGATATCTAGCAAAAAGAAACTAATTTTTTACCAGTCTTCAAAGACCGTTTCTGAAAAAAGATTGAAAATAGGTCTAAAAAAGCTTATAATAAAAGCTATAAAACGACAGAAGGCTTCTAGGAGGATTGATTTTGAAGAAGGTTCATTTTTTTATCATTTACGGCTGTGTCTGCTTTGTACTGATTGGCGGAACCTTTCTTTATACCTACTTTAAACCTGGAGGAATCGCAGAAGCAATCGAGTCCCGTTTTAAGCTGTCTGCAGTAGTAGATGCATCCTTGAAAAAATTCGATCAGGATAGTTTCTACATGGATCGGCTGTCTGAGTCGACCTATCTAGAAGGCTACAAAAAAAGAAAAGCTGAGACCGTTAAACAGCTGACTGTTTCAGATTCACCTTATTTAGCTAAGCTTTACGAAACCTATGATGATCAAGAACTGACCCATTATTTCAGCGAAGATCGGATGTACTTGGAAGAAAAGGATGGATTTGAGACCATTGATGACACGGAGTCACGCAAACATATTGATGGCTATTCGGGCATGTCCTCCTTTAAGGCTTTGCTGCAGGTCATGGTAGATAATGAGTCAGAACTGACTAAGAAAAAAGTGGACGACGGCTATGAGTTTTCGGTGACAGCAGAAGGTGATTTGGCCTATGACCTTATCGATGCCTTCTACTATGCTTATAATGATGAGCATTATGATACGACCATCGACATTGAGAAGTGTCAGGTTGCCTTTGTGGTTGACCCTAAGACTCGGACCATCCGCTCTATTGATATGACCATGGATTTGGACGAAGATACAGCTTTAGATGGAGAATTGATTTACTTCAAGCAGCGGGCTGTCTTCAAGGACTATGGCAAGGCAAAAGTCCATCTTCCAAAGAAAATCAAAGAAAAAGAAGCAAAATCAGCTGTTTAAAGGCTGATTTTTTTGTTCAAAAGTTTTTTTGTTGCAGATTTTTATGGGGATGGCTTGATTTTAAATTTTTAAAAATTACCTTTTAGTGATATAATAAAGGTGATATCCTACAGAAAAGAGATAATTGATGACAAATTACGCGATTATTTTGGCTGCGGGTAAGGGTACTCGCATGAAGTCAGATTTACCAAAGGTACTGCACAAGGTTGCAGGGATTTCCATGCTGGAACATGTTTTCCGCAGTGTCAATGCCATTAATCCAGAAAAGACCGTGACAGTTGTTGGCCACAAGGCAGAGCTAGTCGAGCAAGTCTTGGCAGGTCAGACAGACTTTGTCCGTCAGACCGAGCAGCTGGGAACGGGTCATGCCGTTATGATGGCGGAGCCTGTTTTGGAAAATCTGACAGGTCAGACGCTGGTCATTGCTGGCGATACTCCCCTGATTACAGGAGAAAGCCTGAAAAATCTGATTGACTTTCATGTCAACCACAAGAACGTTGCGACTATCCTGACAGCAGAAGCAGATAATCCTTTCGGCTACGGCCGTATCGTTCGCAATCAACATGACGAAGTCTTGAAAATTGTTGAGCAGAAGGATGCTTCTGATTTTGAGCAGCAAATCAAGGAAATCAATACAGGGACTTATGTCTTTGACAATGCCCGTCTATTTGAGGCCCTCAAAAAAATCAATACCAATAATGCTCAAGGCGAATACTATATCACAGATGTGATTGGTATTTTCCGCGAAAATGGTGAAAAAGTTGGAGCTTATACGCTGAAAGACTTTGATGAAAGTCTGGGGGTTAATGACCGCGTGGCTTTGGCAACAGCTGAGGGTGTCATGCGTCGCCGGATTAACCAGCAGCATATGGTGAATGGGGTCAGCTTTGTCAATCCTCATGCGACCTATATCGATGTGGATGTAGAAATTGCGCCTGAAGTTCAAGTTGAAGCAAATGTGACCCTGAAAGGTCAGACCAAGATTGGGGCAGAGACTATCCTGACCAATGGTACCTACATCGTGGACTCTGTCATTGGAGAGCGGACCGTTATCACCAACTCCATGATTGAGGAGTCAAGCGTTGCAGATGGAGTAACGGTTGGGCCTTACGCTCACATTCGTCCAGATTCTAGTCTGGCTAAGGATGTCCATGTCGGCAACTTTGTTGAAGTTAAAGGATCGTCAATTGGAGAAAATACCAAGGCTGGTCATTTGACCTATATTGGAAACTCTGAAGTCGGCGCTAATGTCAACTTTGGTGCGGGTACGATTACGGTTAATTATGATGGTCAGAAGAAGTACAAGACTATCATTGGCGACAATGTCTTTGTTGGTTCCAACTCGACCATTATTGCCCCAGTTGAGCTGGGTGACAATTCACTGGTCGGTGCGGGTTCTACTATTACGAAGGACGTACCAGCAGATGCCATCGCTCTGGGACGTGGCCATCAGATTAACAAGGAAGATTATGCTAAGCGACTTCCTCATCACCCTCAAAATAAGTAGGTTTAATCATGGAATTTGAAGAAAAAACCGTCCAACGGACGGAGATTTATCAGGGACCGATTTTTAAAGTGGTTCAGGACCAGGTGGAGCTGCCAGAAGGCAAAGGACAAGCCCAACGGGATTTGATTTTTCATAATGGGGCGGTGGCTGTGATTGCTATCACTTCGGAAAATAAGATGATTTTAGTCAAGCAGTACCGCAAGGCCATTGAAGCGACTTCTTACGAGATTCCAGCTGGCAAGCTTGAGCTAGGAGAGAATGCAGATCCCCAAGCGGCTGCCCTCCGAGAATTAGAAGAAGAGACTGGCTACACTGGACAGTTGGAGTTGGTCTATGATTTCTACTCTGCCATCGGTTTTTGTAATGAAAAAATCAAGCTCTACAGCGCCAGCCATTTAACAAAGGTCGAAAACCCTCGTCCCCAAGACGAGGATGAAACATTGGAACTTTTTGAAGTCAGTCTGGAGGAGGCACATCAGTTGCTGCAAAACGGTGACATCTGCGATGCCAAGACCATCATGGCTCTTCAGTACTGGGAACAAAAAAATCTGAATAAATAGGAACGTAGATCAATGGGAAAAGCTTTATTAACAGATGAAATCATTGAGCGAGCTAACCGCGGTGAGGATATTTCGGGGCCGCCTCTCATGGATGACGAAGAAACCAAGATTCTTTCAACTGGCAGAAGCTCCTTTAGCTCGCAGCAGTCTAGCCGACAGGATACTCAGTTTGGCTATCAAAGCCCTCAAAACCGCTTTGGTTATGAAGAAGCTCGGTCTCAGCAGAATCAGAGTCGTTTTGGCTATCAGACTGCTCAAAACCAAGAGGAGTTTACGGATGAGACTCTGCACATTGAGGTAGATCCGACCGTGACTAAGAGCCGTCGCATTGAAAATCAGAAGCGGAGTCTCTTTCAAGCCAAACTCAATAAGATTCTCCTTTGGGTGGTTATCCTGCTGATTGGTTTGATTGCTGCTATTATTTGGTGGCCTTAAAACCTGCTATATTGCACTTAAAAGGAAGCCTAGCCTGTCTAAGCTTCTTTTTCATCAGATGATTTGAGGTATTATATGAAAATTGGAATTATCGCAGCCATGCCTGAGGAGTTGAAGATTCTGCTGGAGCATTTGAAAAATCCTCAGAAGCACCTGCGTTTGGGTCATGTCTATCATACGGGCTCCATCGGCTACCATGAAGTGGTGTTGGTCGAAAGCGGGATTGGCAAGGTTATGTCCGCTATGAGTGTGGCTGTTCTGGTCAATGATTTCAAGGTTACAGCTGTGATTAATACAGGCTCAGCTGGAGCAGTGGCAGAAGGTTTGGCTATCGGCGATGTGGTGGTCGCAGATCGTCTGGTCTACCATGATGTGGATGTGACGGCCTTTGGCTATGACTACGGTCAGATGGCACGACAGCCACTCTATTTTGAAGCGAGTCGCTATCTGGTTGCTGAAATGAAGAAAATTTTAGACAAGACTCATCAGAAGGCTAGAGTAGGTTTGATTGCGACAGGTGACAGCTTTGTTGCCGGTCAAGACAAGATTGATCGCATCAAGGAGCATTTTCCAGATGTCTTGGCTGTTGAGATGGAAGGTGCAGCTATTGCTCAAGCCACACATTCGATTGGCCTGCCTTTTATGGTCATTCGGGCCATGAGCGACACAGCTAGCCATGATGCCAATGTCACTTTTGATGAATTTATTCTTGAAGCTGGTAAACGCTCGGCAGAAACCCTGATTCAATTTCTGAAAGAGTTGGTTTAAAGGGGGAGAAAGTATGTACAAAGAGTCTTATTTTGATGGTGGTCTCTTTTCTTACATCGGTCATGTGATTTTAGCTACCTTGATTACAGTTTTTACGCTAGGAATTTGTGCACCTTGGGGCATGTGTATTCTGTATAATTGGAAGATAAAACATACAGTTATTGACGGGCACCGTCTTTACTTTGATGGTACTGCCATGCAGCTTTTTGGGAATTGGATCAAGTGGTGGCTCCTGACCATTGTTACCTTTGGTATTTATGGCTTTTGGCTGAAAATCAAACTGACCCAGTGGATTACCAAGCATACGCATCATGTGAATTGAAAACAAGCAAGCGAGACTTAAGTGGCTCGCTTTTCCTTTTCTTCTGTCTTGCCAAAAAATCCCTTTTGATGGTATAATCAAGGAACTGCAATCAATGATAGAGGAGAAAAAATGAGTATCTTAGAAGTAAAAAATCTCAGCCACGGTTTCGGAGACCGGGCTATTTTTGAGGATGTATCCTTCCGCCTGCTCAAGGGTGAGCATATCGGCCTGGTCGGTGCCAATGGTGAGGGAAAGTCAACCTTTATGAGCATTGTGACGGGTAAAATGCTGCCGGACGAAGGTAAGGTCGAGTGGTCCAAATATGTGACGGCTGGCTATCTGGATCAGCATGCTGTTTTGGAGCAAGGCCAGTCTGTCCGCGATGTTTTGCGCACGGCCTTTGACGAGCTTTTCAAGACCGAGGCTCGTATCAATGAAATCTATATGAGCATGGCTGAGGAAGGAGCCGATGTTGATGCCCTGATGGAAGAAGTGGGGGAGCTGCAGGACCGCTTGGAGAGCCGGGATTTCTATACTCTGGACGCCAAGATTGACGAGGTCGCACGGGCACTAGGTGTGATGGACTACGGTATGGAGAGTGATGTGACGGAGCTATCTGGTGGGCAGCGGACCAAGGTTCTCTTGGCTAAGCTGCTTCTGGAAAAACCGGATATCCTGCTTTTGGACGAGCCAACCAACTATCTGGATGCTGAGCATATTGACTGGCTCAAGCGTTATCTACAGAACTATGAAAATGCCTTTGTTCTGATCTCGCATGATATTCCTTTCCTGAATGATGTCATCAATATCGTCTACCATGTGGAAAATCAGCACTTGACTCGTTATTCTGGCGACTACTATCAGTTCCAGGAAGTCTATGAGATGAAAAAATCTCAACTGGAAGCGGCTTACGAGCGCCAGCAGAAGGAAATTGCGGACCTCAAGGACTTTGTGGCTCGCAACAAAGCCCGCGTGGCGACTCGTAATATGGCTATGTCACGTCAGAAAAAGCTGGATAAGATGGACATTATTGAGCTGCAGAGTGAGAAGCCTAAGCCTTCATTTGACTTCAAGCCTGCCCGAACACCTGGCCGCTTTATCTTCCAAGCCAAGGATTTACAGATTGGTTACGACCGACCGCTAACCCAGCCTCTTAATCTGACCTTTGAGCGCAATCAGAAGGTGGCTATCATCGGGGCAAATGGGATTGGAAAAACAACCCTGCTCAAGAGTTTGCTGGGGATTATCCCACCTATTGCAGGTCAGGTCGAACGTGGGGACTATCTAGAGCTGGGCTATTTCGAGCAGGAAGTAGAGGGCGGCAATCGTCAGACACCGCTGGAAGCAGTCTGGAACGCCTTTCCGGCCCTTAATCAGGCAGAAGTCCGAGCTGCTTTAGCTAGATGCGGCTTGACTTCCAAGCACATCGAGAGCCAGATCCAAGTCCTTTCAGGTGGAGAGCAGGCCAAGGTCCGACTTTGCCTCCTCATGAACCGAGAAAATAATGTTCTAGTGCTGGACGAGCCGACCAACCACCTGGATGTCGATGCCAAGGAAGAGCTCAAACGAGCTCTGAAAGAATACAAGGGCAGCATTCTCATGGTCTGCCACGAGCCTGATTTCTATGAAGGCTGGATGGACCAGATTTGGGATTTTAATCGGTTGACTTGATAAAATTTAATAAAAGAAAAGAGACGGTTCATTGAGAATCGTCTCTTTCTGTTGCTAATAATTCAAAAACTGCTCGATTTCCTGCTTTTCAATCTGTTTGCCATGCTGACAGACAGGGCAGATGAGGTAATGTTTTCTACCGTAAGGAAAGGTTGGAATCCAATAGAGTGTAAACTTTCGGCCGGTTTCAATAATTTCCCAAGGTGCGACGTTGTGGCAGTTGGCACACTCGATATTGCTTTGGGTCTGTCCTACGTTTTTCTGATAACCTTTATATCCCCAGATAATCATATTGATTTCCCTCCTTTATTGGTTGGGCAGCAAGCTTATTTGCTGAAGTCATAGTCCTTGATAATCTCGATTTTTTCAATCTTGATATCTTTTTTAGGCTTGTCATTATCGTCTGTTTCTGCGGCAGCGATTTTGTCCACCACATCCATACCTTCCAACACTTGGCCAAATACGGTATAAGCACCGCCATCTAAAGTAGGATTTCCACCGTTTTTATAGGCTTCGATGATTTTAGCGGGGAAGGAATCCGTAGACATTTGGCTAGTCAAATCTTTCTTGCTTTGATTGATGAAGAACTGACTGCCATTGGTACCAGGGCCTGCATTAGCCATGGATAGGGCACCACGAATATTATAGAGATATGGAGAATACTCATTTTTAAAGCCGTTTCCAGAGTCTTTAGACTTGTCTTTGCCCTTCCAGATAGACTCGCCTCCAGTGCCGTTGCCTTTAGGATCTCCGGTCTGAATCATAAATTCATTGATAACGCGGTGGAATAAAACGCCGTCATAGTAGCCTTCCTTAGCATGGGTCAGGAAGTTTTCAACGGCTAGTGGGGCTTGTTTTGGAAAGAGCTTGATGCGGATATCGCCTTCAGTCGTTATCAACTTGACTTCCGCTTCATCTTCAGCAACTTCTGTAGATAGCTGCGGAAAATTGGCATTTTCGTTGGTCATGGCATCCTTGAATTGCTCACGGAGTTTGCTGGTTTCCTCTGGGTCAGAGCTAGAGCTCACTAGAGAGGAACTGCTGGATGAGTTGGAGGAGCTAGTAGTCTCCTCTTTCTTACCTTTACCAGAGCAGCCAGCCAAGACAAGTCCTGATAAGAGGCTGATAAGAAGAATTTTTTTCATATAAAACCTTTCTCGCATTAGATTGTAAACTACTGATATTTTACTACAATTAAGCTAGTTTTTCAAACCCTCCTGTGTCAGACAATCCAGAAGCAGATTTTTAAGTCCTGATGGCCGTAAGTTTAGGCCGCAAATTGCTTCTATGTCTAACCATTCAGGTTGATAGATATTCTGGGTATGACTGCGAAGGGATTCCTCGCCCTGAATCATTGGCGTTGATGTATGGCTGATAGTGGCATGGAAATAGATTTCTAGGCGGTGGCCATTTCTGAAAGTAAAGGCTGGCTGCAGCTGCTTTTCAGACAAGCTCCAACCCAGCTCTTCCTGAATTTCTCTCTGAGCTGCTTGGACTGCAGTCTCACCTGACTCGGCTCCGCCTCCTGGTATCACAAAATACTCTTCTCCATTTTTCCAGCGGTGGATGAGCAGTATCTGCTTGGTTTGGGGATTGTAAAGAATGACTCCAGCTCGCATTATCTTCCTCCTGAAATGTTTTTACTGTTAATTAGAATTTCCTCTATTCTAACACAAGAACAAGAGTTTTGCTGGGACTTGTTAAAAGAAAGGTAGGGCGATTACGTTTATCTTGATAAGATGAAGTTTTAAATACAGAAGAAGTTTAGTAGTAGTAGGCAGACTTGTGCATGATGAAAGAATATGGTAAAATGAATAGATTAAAAATAATAAGGGGTGTTTTCCATGGAGAAAAGACTGACAAGAGATGTCAAGAACAAAAAAATCGCTGGTGTATGTGCTGGTATCGCAAACTACTTTGATTTAGATCCAACCTTGGTTCGTGTTATTTGGATTCTTTTGGTCTGTGTGGCAGGTACAGGTGTCTTGGCTTACTTGATTGCCTGGGCGGTTATGCCAGAGGCATAATAAGAAATTACGTGATAGTGAAATGAGAACTGGCTAGTCCAGTTCTTTTTGCGTGGATAAATAAGTTTTTTGCTTATGATTTAGATAAAAGATTTCTCATCTAAGGCTCAAATATGGTATAATAAGGGTTATGGCAACTAAGAAAAACACGAAAAAAGGCCGGACAACTCGTCGGCCGACAAAAGCAGAATTAGAAAGACAAAAAGCAATAAAGAGAATGATTGCCACCTTTGTATTGGCTCTTATTCTTTTGTTTGCAGCAATTAAGCTAGGCGCCTTTGGGGTCACCATTTATAATATGATTCGCCTCTTGGTAGGAAGCTTAGCCTATCTGGCTATTCTGGCCAGCTTTGGCTATCTCTTTTTTTTCAAGTGGCTGCACAAGCACGAAGGGACAGTTTCAGGATTTATCAGCCTCTTTTTGGGATTGGAGTTAATTTTCCAAGCTTATTTTGTCAGTGTGTTGAAGCTAGAAGGGGCAGCTGTCTTATCCACAACTCTAGGCAGGGTCTTGACTGATCTGACAGCCTTTAAGGTTAGCTCCTTCGCGGGAGGCGGCCTGCTGGGCTCTCTCTTATACGCACCTATCTCTTTCCTTTTTTCAAATATCGGTTCTTATTTCTTCGGCCTGCTCCTCATTCTTTTGGGCGGTCTGCTTATGAGCCCTTGGTCTATCTATGACATTTCAGAAAAGGCTATGGCTGCTTTTCAAAATTGGAGAGAGAAGCAGGAAGAAAAGCGACAGCTTCGTTTCCTGGAGCAGGAAGAGAAAGCTGCACAGGCAGCGATGCAAGCCATTGAAGTAGAGCAAGAAGAAGCTGAAGTCGATCCTGAAACAGGAGAGATTTTAGATGACGAGGACTTGTCAGATACAGCTGTGGACTTTGATGAGGCAGACTATGAGGAACTGGGAGAGTATGATCCTCATGAACCTCTGGACTTTGGTCGCGAAGAAGAGGCGGAGGAAGCAGACGTAGACGCAGATGTTGAGGTGGATTTTACGGCCAAGGAAAGTTTGGACTACAAGCTGCCGACCATCAATCTCTTTGCGCCTGATAAGCCTAAAAACCAGTCCAAGGAAAAACGCATTGTCCGAGACAATATTAAGATTTTGGAAGAGACCTTTGCTAGTTTTGGGATAAAGGCTGCTGTTGAGCGGGCTGAAATCGGACCTTCCGTCACTAAGTACGAGGTCAAGCCAGCTGTCGGTGTTCGGGTTAATCGGATTTCCAATCTGGCTGATGACTTGGCTCTTGCCCTAGCTGCTAAGGATGTGCGGATTGAGGCGCCGATTCCTGGGAAATCCCTGGTCGGGATTGAAGTGCCCAACTCTGAAGTTGCGACCGTGACTTTCCGAGAACTCTGGGATCAGTCCAAGACGGATGCTAGTAAGCTCCTAGAAATCCCACTCGGTAAGGCTGTCAACGGCTCTGTCCGCTCCTTTGACTTGGCTAAGATGCCCCATCTCTTGGTAGCGGGCTCTACTGGCTCTGGTAAATCTGTGGCTGTCAACGGCATTATCGCCAGCATTCTCATGAAGGCCAGACCGGATGAAGTCAAGTTTATGATGGTGGATCCTAAGATGGTGGAGCTGTCCGTTTATAATGACATTCCCCACTTGCTTATCCCAGTCGTAACCAATCCTCGCAAGGCCAGCCGTGCCCTGCAGAAGGTTGTAGACGAGATGGAAAACCGCTATGAACTCTTCTCTAAGGTCGGTGCCCGTAACATTGCCGGCTACAATGCTAAAGTAGCTGAGTACAATGCTCAGTCAGAATACAAGCAGGTTCCCCTGCCTTTAATCGTCGTCATCGTGGACGAGCTGGCTGACCTTATGATGGTGGCCAGCAAGGAAGTGGAAGACGCCATTATCCGTCTGGGACAAAAAGCGCGTGCAGCTGGGATTCACATGATTCTGGCTACCCAGCGGCCATCTGTAGATGTTATCTCGGGTCTAATCAAGGCCAATGTGCCCTCTCGGATTGCCTTTGCTGTGTCCAGCGGGACAGACAGTCGGACCATTCTGGATGAAAATGGAGCGGAAAAACTTTTGGGACGTGGGGATATGCTCTTTAAGCCTATTGATGAAAACCACCCGGTTCGTCTGCAGGGCTCCTTTATCTCAGATGAAGATGTGGAGCGAATCGTAGCCTTTGTCAAGAACCAAGCTGAAGCTGATTATGACGATAGCTTTGATCCGGGTGAAGTATCTGAAAGCGAGATGGAGTCTGGCAGTGGAGATGATGGAGGAGATCCCCTATTTGAAGAAGCCAAGGCCTTGGTTATCGAGACCCAGAAGGCCAGTGCTTCTATGATTCAGCGGCGACTCTCGGTCGGCTTTAACCGGGCTACTCGTCTCATGGAAGAGTTAGAAGCAGCTGGGGTTATCGGTCCTGCCGAAGGAACCAAGCCGAGAAAGGTTTTGCAGACGAATTGATTCTAATTTCACTTGTCTGCTAGTAAGATAATTATTCAATAAAAACAAATCTGCCAGCAGTCAGCCGGCAGATTTTCTCTACTTACACATTGCCAAGGAAAGGAAAATAAGGTATGAAACTAGACACCATTCACCATATAGCTATCATCGGTCATGATTATGCCAAAACTAGGGAGTTTTATGTGGAAAAGCTAGGCTTTGAGCAGCTGGATGAGCACCACCGGCCGGACAAGCATGATATTCTCTTTAATGTCCGCAAGGGAAATCTGACTCTGGAAATTTTTATCAATGAAGAAGCTCCCAAGAGGCCAGCCTTGCCGCATCCAGAGCATACAGGTCTGCGGCATCTTGCCTTCCGAGTGACAAATGTCGAAAAAATGTTGGAGGAATTTGATCGTTTAGAGATTCCCCATACTGAGCTGCGCTATGACGACTTCGACGGCCGTAAGATGGCTTTCTTCTTTGATCCGGATGGCCTGCCTCTGGAGATTCACGAATAAGACTAGGAGAATAGGAAGGCCCTTTTTCTCGGTAAAAGAATGACTTGTGAATCTCACATATGAAAAACCCATCGGCTATCTAATAACCGATGGATTTTATTTGACATTGTTACAAAAAGAGTCCGATGACCATGGCTAGGTACATGAAGAAGGTCAAAAGAAATCCAGCTCGCCAGAAGAACTTAAAGAACTTAGGATAGTAGAAGCTTTGTTTTTTCTTGAGAAAATAGATAGTGATGGCGATAGCGAGAACTGAGAGAGCTAGGGTCAGCTGGGGCAGCAAGCTATGATAGTAGGCCTTGTCTGAAATGATATAAAATTCCACAACAAAAAGCGGAAAAGCCAAGTCCGCAAAGTTTAAACCGTATTTTCTTAATTGAAAAACTCGCACAGTAATAGTGGTTAAAATCAAAGTTAAAAAGATAAATAAAATCGAAGCAATCTTTAATAGTGTCATAAGATTATTTTACCACAAAAAATTCAAAAAAGAAGATAAAATTCCTTGCATTTAACAAAGTTTAGTGTATAATAGAAAGGTATGCGAAAAGCATACTTGTGGGAGGTAAAAATCTTTATTTACCGCCAAAACCACAAAGGAGGATTTAAAAATGGCTAAAAAAGTCGAAAAACT
>CAUSZI010000026.1:0-27401 GCA_963536045.1 uncultured Streptococcus sp. | reverse complement strand
CCGATAATTCCGATTGTTTTAGATGAGCTCATTGCTAGACTCCTCAGCGATTTTTCCTTGTTCTTCAGCAAAATCAGCTAGCGCTGCTGCTAGATCTTGGTCTTCAATCGCCAAGATCCGCAGGGCAGTCAGGGCAGCGTTTGTCGCTCCTGCTTCACCAATTGCCATAGTTGCCACAGGTACACCGCCCGGCATCTGCACGATAGAGTAAAGAGAGTCCAGACCACTGAGAGCGCGTGATTTGACCGGTACACCGATGACAGGCAGAGTCGTTTTGGCCGCTACCATTCCTGGCAAATGCGCCGCGCCACCAGCACCTGCGATGATGACCTTGATACCATGGCTGCGGGCTTCTTCCGCATGCTTGAACATAAGGTCAGGTGTGCGATGGGCAGAGACGACTTTCTTTTCGTAGGTTACACCGAATCGGTCTAAGACTTGAGCAGTTTTTTGCATGGTATCCCAATCGGATTTGGAGCCCATGATGATGGAAATAATTGGTTTCATATTAAGATACAAAGGGACGATTCGCTTGCGAAAAATCCCGTAGAAAAATAGGAAAACCAACGACGACGGTTACGTCTAGACAGTTTTATCTTTTTTCCTAGGGATTTAGTCCCGTGTTCAGTTAGGAAAACTAACTGAATACTCCTTTCATACATTTTTTCTTTTTGATAATGGTCTTAGGTGGTGGGTCGGAAGCAAACCTTCGGTTTCATTCCTAAAATTTGAGCCCGAAGTCCCAAATTTTTCCCTAGACCAACACATAGACTGTTCTGGTCTTTTCACCACGGCGACCATTATCATATTTGTCAACTGCGTCGCCTAAGCTAGCGCTAGTATTGCAAATGCTCGAATAAATTCTCAGAATGACAGGGCAAAACGATGAAGTTCGAACTGAAGTTCTTCAAGGGGCTTTAACACAGTCAATCGTAGATTTTAGAAGATTTTTATTTAACCGCCTTGCTTCCGATATCCGTACGGTAAAAGAGGCCTGTTGTGTCTTGTTTTTCTAGTTGGTTGTAGATTTTTTCCTGCGCAGCTAAGACGGTATCTGCTGTGGTGACCAGCATGTACACTCGACCGCCATTCGACAGCAGCGCTCTGCTATTTTCCGCAAACTTAGCCCCAGCATAGTAGGTGATAATGTCGCCATCGGTTTTGGCTGGCAACTTGACACCTTTTTCATAGTCTAGCGGATAACCGTTGGATGCGACAACCACACCCAGAGTCACCCCCTTGTCCGTCCAGGTGATGTTTGGCTCCTTGCCATCGAGGATATCCGTAATATTTTGTGCAAAGTCAGATGTTAAACGAGGCAAGATTATTTGCGTTTCAGGATCTCCAAAACGAGCGTTGAACTCGATGACCTTAGGTCCATCAGCTGTCAAGATAAGCCCTGCGTAAAGGATACCCAGATAAGGGCGACCTTCTTTAATCATCCCTTCGAGGACTGGCTTGACAATGGTGTCAACCGCTGTATCAACTACACTCTGTGGCAAGTGTGGAACTGGTGCATAGGCACCCATACCCCCCGTGTTAGGACCCTTGTCTCCATCGTAGGCACGTTTGTGGTCCTGAGCCGTTGGCATGATGTAGAACTTGTCCCCATTGACAAAGGCAAAGAGAGAGAACTCTTCCCCGTCAAGGAATTCCTCGATGACCACACGCGCACCTGAGTCACCGAATTTATTGTCCAAAAGCATCTCGTGAGCGGCTTCTACTGCTTGCTCGACTGTCTCAGCAACGACGACACCCTTCCCAAGCGCCAAGCCATCCGCCTTGACGACGATAGGCGCACCCTGCTTTTCGATATAGGCCTTGGCTTCCTCAAAATCTGAGAATGTGCCATAGGCTGCTGTCGGAACGCCGTATTTGACCATGATTTCCTTGGCAAAATCCTTGGACCACTCCAGCTCCGCTGCTAAACGAGATGGGCCGAAAGCCTTGAGTCCAGCTTGGTTAAAATCATCTACAATTCCAGCTGCCAGGGCATCATCCGGACCAATAAAAGACCAAGCAATGTCATTCTCCTTGGCAAATTCAATTAGTTTAGAATGTTCGGAAATTCCAATGTTTACTAAATCCAACCCATCCAAGGTCATGCCATCATTTCCAGGAGCGACAAACACCTGCTCCACATCCCGAGACTCCAATAACTTCTTAGCAATCGCATGCTCACGACCGCCCGAACCCACAACTAAAAGCTTCATAGCTAAGATACCTCTATGTTCATATCATAGGCGCTTACGCACCAAGCTAACACATCACGTAAAAATATCGCATTTTTACGAATTATTTATATAAATTATATCACAATCGTTCGTTTTATTCCATTCTGATGAGAAAAAGAATATCTCTTCTATAATGATTGCCGTAATTATTGTTTTCTTCAGCCTTCTCCTTTTTGAGTGGATTATGCCTATTTTAGACAGAAAATATTCAGGGCTTTTTAAATTTACTATCATTTTCAAATAAGTTTTCCGAATAATACAGGTGGGCCCATCCAAAACCATTCTCACAAAGGAGTTTTATGAAGAAATATCAAAAGCTGTTTTTATTATCCGGAGCTGTCCTAGGTCTCTTTGCAAGTCACTCTACAGCTCATGCGACCGAAACGCCTGAATCTGAAGTCAAAATTCTAGGCCCCACTGATCGTGCCAGCAATGTCGATGTGACTGTGAACGATCGTACAGCCTCTATTAGTTATACCCGTTCCCAAGCTCAAGAACCTCATCGTATTCTCCACGCTGTTTGGTCTGACGAGAACGGACAGGATGATATCAAATGGTATGAAGCACCGTCAACAACAACTACTAACACTGACATTGACCTGAGTAACCATCCAGGTTACGGAACCTTTCATGTTCATACCTATATTGACCTCTATGGCAAATTAATTGGGCTGAATGGAACAACCTTTACTCTCGATAAACCAGCCATTAATGTCACTTCTAATATCCTAGGGAAAACCGCTCAAATTCACTTTAATCGCAACAAAGACCAACTAAATTCTAATATTTTACATGCTGTTTGGTCTGATGAAAATGGACAAGATGATATCAAATGGTACAATGCAGGACAAGATATTACTGAATTTGAACTTTCAAATCACAAAGGCTATGGAACTTATCATATTCATACTTATGAACATAAAGATGGTAAGATGATTGGCTTAAACGGAACCACTTTCAATTTAGAAAAACCTAATCCTACTGTTGAGACCAGCTTCCCTCAGACCGGTATCATGGAAATTACTGTCAAAAACGTACCTGACACCATGCATAGAATTGTTCTTCCAACTTGGTCTGATAAGAAAGGGCAAGATGATCTACAATGGTACGAAGCAAGCAAAAATCCAGATGGCAGCTACAGCGCTCGGGTAGAACTCAGAAAGCATAACTACGACACTGGGACTTACAATATCCACCTTTACGGTGAAAGTTATGTTAAGTCAGACTTAACAGGTCTCTCAGGGACTACTGCGCAAATTGATAGTGGAAAATTACCTTCTGAAGAGGAGCAAAAACCGCTTTTTACTGTAGAAAATATCAACCCCAAACAAGGAACCTATACTGTAAAAATCGCTGAAACAGCTTTATCTAAACCCATAAAGTCTGTCCAAGTTCCCATTTGGAGCACTAGCAATCAGAGCAATCTTAAATGGTATAAGGCAATGCCTAACGGAGACGGAACCTTCAGTGCGACCTTTGATATCCGCAATCATCAGGCTTTGTCTGGGACCTATAATAATCATGTCTATATCACTTACAATGATGGTAGCGAACACAACTACGCAGCTGATCTCACACCAATGTCTACCGACCAAATTCAAGCCAAGGTTGCAGTCAAGAAATCCGATGCTAATCGCTACGAGGTGACAGTGACAGACGCCTACGGAGATGGCGATATTATTCTGCCAACTTGGTCAGAAGTCAATGGGCAAGATGATATCAAATGGTATACCGCCAATAAGGTCGGCAATGGAACATACAAGTTTACCGTAGATACTCAGAATCACAAGGGAAGCGGTCTATTTAACACCCATGTCTATCGTAGAAAAGCGGGACAACTGACTGGCCTGACTGGAACTAGCTATCAGGTTGAGAAATCAAGCGTTCAATCAGCTAATATTCAGCCAAACTATGCCGCTGCTAATGCGACAACTTATCCTGTCGGTCAATGTACTTGGGGAGCCAAGGCTCTAGCTCCTTGGGCAGGAAATTACTGGGGCAACGGCGGTCAATGGGCAGCTAGTGCCAGAAGAGCTGGATTCCGTACCGGCAGTACGCCTGAGGTTGGCGCCATCGCCTGCTGGGATGACGGCGGCTACGGCCACGTCGGTGTCGTGACTCATGTCGAATCCAATACCCGCATCCAGATCCAAGAGTCTAACTACCTTGGCAAGCAGTACATCAGCAACTTCCGTGGCTGGTTTGACCCAACTGCTTCCTACTGGGGCCGCCTGACCTATATCTACCCTAAATAAGTCGCTTTCGCACTCTTCAAAACCACTTTGAGCAGACTGCTCCTGCTTAGTTTATTCATGATTTTCATTGAGTATAAGACTACTAAAAAATCCTCGGGTCGAGCCGAGGATTTTTTATATTTTTTAATGCCTAAAATGCCGTACGCCAGTGAAAATCATGGTCAAGCCATGCTTGTCAGCCGCGATAATAGATTCCTCATCACGGACAGAGCCACCCGGTTGGTTTGACCCAATCCAACACTAGGTGTCATGTAGTCATTCGTCACGATGATACCATTAGATTTGACATATTTGACGGACTTCCAAGCAAAATTAAAAGTTCTTCTGTTTTGTTAATATTATTTAAATCAAAACTAAATGATCTGAGCTACAAAAGAAAATAACCGTAACCCACTACCGTTCAAAACATTAACTGCTTGTTATAATGTTTATTTGTGGTTATAAAATAGTTAAATCATACTTATCAATTCGCTCTTCGTCTTTTTTTACAACAATATGAATATCAACTTCATGTTGAAAACTATATGACTCAAATGCGAGTTTCAGTAACTGAAGTCGTTGCATAGAATTTAAACTACCTTCTTTAAATTGAATATTCCCTCCTATAACAGAGCAAACAACTGCCTTCCCATGTGCATTATCATCTATAAATTGACAAAGTTCGTATATCATCGAAAAGTAATCTGTATATGTACTTAATTCAATATTATTGGTATTTGTATATTCTGCTATCCTCAATAGAAAGTAATTATCGTAAGCTATAATTCTTTCCTCTGATTTTTTTAAATTATTCAGTGTTTGACTATCTATAAAATTGTTATTTCTAAATTGAAACTGAACTGATTTTTCTCGTATATCAGCCCCATCGCAATCTAAATTTCTATCCATAGGTATTACTTTTATAAATTTATTGAAATCTTCATCAAATATGTCTCTATAATATATATTTAAAATTAATTTTGAATCTTTACTAACATAACGATATAAATATTTTTCTAGTATTTTATCTACTATGTATTTATTCCAAACTAAAGTTACTAAAAATGAAGCTACCAGCACAATTATTTCAAATATTACAAAAGAGCATTTTGAAATAATAAATTGCAAAAACTGTAAAAAACTAAATATTGTAGCCCAGGGGAAGAGCCACTTCAATATATATTGGATTATATCTTGGATTTCTTTCTTTTTTTTCAAATTCATTTTTATTTTCCTAAATTTCTATAATAGTATTTTGGAGGATTCTGCTTCATAGTATTATCTTGATTATGTAATCGTTTATATTTTATTGCATTTAAATCAACCTCACAAATATCAACATGAGTATTTTTGGCACCCTTATGGATTGAAATTTGCCTTCTATATTCTTCCTTATATGGGCTAAACACTTCAACCCCCCCTAGCTGTGAGTAATTGGTTATAGTTGACACAGCCATCAAATCACGTGATAAACTTTCTGCTATCTGTTTATAATACTTAATATCCTTATTATTAGTAATTAAATGTACTACCTCCGGTTCTTCTTTTGATATTTCATACTTCAAATCTAAAGAAGCTGCTTCATAACAATTTAATACCGCATGGGTACTATCCTTGAATTTTACTATATGCTGATTTTCCCAATCGGATGAGTCAGGAATATAAATTTCCCAATTTTTGCTACGACTGAACCTACTTCCCTGAAATATTTCATATTCAATAGGTGAAGGGTATAATTTTGGTAGTAAAATAATCTCTGCATCTTTATATTCTTTCTCTCCTTTCAACACTTTAAATGGTCTAATAATAAATGTTAAATTTAATACTTTATTCTCATTCTCTAGATAGATAAAATCCAAGCCACCAATTACTAATATTTTTGTTTTTCTAGCAAACCTGACAAGTGAATATATTTCTTGCAATGGTATACCTTGTTCAGGATACAATAAAACATCTGTTTTATTTCTATCTGCTTCATTTAGCGTAAGTATAATGTCTTTTATATTGGATTTATTTTTTGAATAATCTTCAAAATATTTTAGTCTCTGACTATATGTTTCAAAATTACTCTGAGATAACACAATCTTTTTCTTATAGTTATAATCCTCAATTTTTATTCCGTCATTACCATCAAAAACAATAATACCTTTTTCATTATGATAATTATTTCGAAAATTCTTTTTTACTACATCCAAAAAATTTTCGTCAACATTTGAAACAACTAATGATCTAGAGCAACTAAATTCAGCCAATTTTCTTAATTGCTGCTCAAAATAAAATAGACTGTCCTTTTCAACTATATTTCTTAATTTATATCTTGGATATCGAAAGTACTCCTGTATTTGATATAACGAAGTACCATATTGAGCTTTAAAAGTATGTTCAAGATTATTCTTGAAATTTGATAAAAAAATCTTAAACAACTTACTTTTTCTCTCTACATTTTCTTCTAGAGACTGGAGCCTTTTCATAAATTCTGATTTGTCCAATTTAATACTAGATTTTTTTGCCAATTCTTCACACAATAGAATTTTATTTGAAACCAATTCAATTATAATTAACTGATACCAATAATCAAATAAATTCAAAAAAAATTCATCATCAACAAATGAGTAAAAATATTTAAGAAACTTCTTTGCCAAGTTCACATTCTCTTCATCAATGTCCTCTTTAAGATTCCAAAAAATATAATTGAATACCGTGGAAATAGTCCGACTAATATACTTTTTATCTCTGACTATTGTAAATAAATCTGAAATTTTTGTAAGTCCTTGCGTTAAGTTATACGCATTTTCAAATTCTTTATCATATTCATTAGGATCTATTAATCTATAACTATCACTGGAAAGTTGTTGAGTTTCTTTCGCGAATTTATTCAAATAATTGATATCGTTCCGTTTATTAACAATAAAAAATAGTGTTTTATCTTCACTAAGTTTGACGGGCTTCTTCTCATTTAATTTAAGTGAATCTCTTATTTTTGTGATTTTTGTTTTTATATTATCTATTTCAGGCAAGTCTCCTGGTTTATATTTTTCAGAAACGTCTGTTTTTATCAAAAAAACAATATCATCTACATATCGACTATAGTTTACGGGATAAAACGTTTGCTTTATTTTATTGTCTAAATCCAATAGATAAAAATTGATTAAAATGTTGCTGGGTAAAAATCCAATTGGCAAAACTGTTTCAGAAACTACATTATTCTCTACTTTTAAAAAATCTCTTATTGCTTCTAACTCATTATACTTTTCTATAATCTTAAAAATATACTCTGTAATAAATTCAAAGTTCGTTGTATAATTTTGTCCTAATTCTTCTATCAATTCTTTTTTTAACTTCTCGACATTTACATTGTAATAACATCTTGACAAGTCTGTTTGTACATATATGCCTGTTTCTTTTTCTTCTATCCATTGACGCATCTTATTAAAATTCGAATCTCTGAATTTAGAATAAGCATCGAAATATGGGTTAAAAAAACTACTTTGAGATTGAGAAAGTCTATTAGCATATACATCATCTTTTAGTCTACTATCAATTAATCTACCAACAGTTTCTAACCAAATTGCACTCACAATAAAATCTTGTAAACTTATCTGAATAAAATAATTAAATTCGATCTTTCCTGATATTTTTTTAGATGAAGAAAAAGTAACAACATTGTGAGATTGATTTTCGGATTCTTCTCTAACTTTTTTATACATTGAAACTGCTTTAATTTCGTCTAAGCAAGGCTCAATTGTCTGACTTATTAACTCCTTCTTAATAGCAGAAATTCTTGAAATAAGCATATCTAGAAGATTTTCCTCTTTATCTCCACTAAACCAAGCTGACCAATTATAAAACATTCTCTTGTTGTATTTTAACTCATTTAAAATTTTTGTAGCTACAATTTTTTCATTAACATAATTAATATCCATAATGTTTTTATCTAGCAATTGATTATACCTCTTCACTCTCCATAATCTTAGTATATCAAATTTTTTTTGCATTTAAAACTTAAATATAATACTTGCAACAAAAAACATCCAATCTCTTGGATGTTTTCATGAATTCTCAATGCCTAAAATGCCGTACGCCAGTGAATATCATGGTCAGGCCATGCTTGTCAGCCGCGATAATAGATTCCTCATCACGGACAGATCCACCCGGCTGGATGATAGCTTTGATACCAGCGGCTGCGATTTCTTCAATATTGTCCGCAAAGGGGAAGAAGGCATCAGAGGCCAAAGCAGCGCCGTCAAGGCGATCTTTGGCTTGCTCAATAGCAATCTTGACAGAAGCCACACGGTTAGTCTGACCGGGACCGACTCCCAGCACCTGACGGTCATTGGTGATGATGATCCCGTTAGATTTGACATATTTGACGGACTTCCAAGCAAATTCCAAAGCCACACGCTCCTGCTCACTCGGCTGGCGCTTGGTCACGACCTGCCAATCAGCTGGTTTTTCCTCGATGACATCTTGGTTTTGCACGAGGAGACCACCCAGAACACCGGTCACTTCCTTCTCGGCTCCAGAAGCTGTCTGAGCATCAAAAGCCAACTCCAAAATACGTAGATTTTTCTTTTTATTGGTCAAAATAGCTAGCGCTTCTGCCGTGTAGCTCGGTGCGATGATGATTTCCAGAAAAATACCGTGCATCTTCTCAGCCGTCGCAGCATCCACCTGACGGTTGAGGACGACAATCCCACCAAAGATGGACACTGGATCAGACTCATAGGCATAGTCCCAAGCTGTCTCGATATCATCCGCTTGACCAATGCCACAAGGATTCATATGTTTTAGCGCCACAACAGTTGGCCGATCCTTGAAATCTCGAATAATCCGAATGGCCGCATCGGCATCACGAATGTTATTGAAAGACAACTCTTTTCCATTCAGCTGCTTAGCAGAAGCGATGGAATAGTCCAGTGGCAAAGCGGTCTGATAGAAATCCGCATCCTGCTGGGGGTTTTCCCCGTAGCGCATGGGCTGCTTGAGTTCATAGGTCAAGGTCAGCTTTTCAGGCTTGCTTCCGCCCACTTGAGCCGTGAAATAGTCTGCAATTAAAGCATCGTAAGCGGCTGTGTGACGGAAAACCTTAGCTGCCAAACGTTGGCGCGTTTCATAGGTCGTTTGGCCATTTGCTGCCAACTCTTCCAGAACAAGAGCATAATCAGCCGGATCTACAACAACTGTCACGCTGGCATGATTTTTAGCCGCAGAGCGCAGCATAGAGGGGCCACCGATGTCAATATTTTCCACCGCGTCCGCATACTCCACACCCGGCTTGAGAATGGTTTCTTTAAAAGGATAGAGGTTGACCACGACGAGGTCAATGAGCTCAATCTGATTGTCCTTAGCCGCCTCCAAGTGGCTATCTAAATCCCGACGAGCCAAGAGACCTCCGTGAATGTTTGGGTGGAGGGTCTTAACACGGCCGTCCATCATCTCTGGAAAGCCAGTCACATCATCAATAGCAATGGTGCCCACTCCTTCATTGTCTAAGGCCACCTTGGTACCACCGGTTGAGATGATATCCCAGCCCAGAGCTTTCAGCTCTTTCGCAAATTCTACAATGCCTGTCTTGTCTGATACACTGATTAGGGCTTTTTTCGTCATTCTATTCCTCTTTCTTTAGATCCAAGCGCATAGCGACTTCGTTATTTTCTTCTATAAATCCTGTTTCCTGAAAACCCAGACTAGTCAGCAGGTGCTTCATTTTTTCATTTCCAACCACATAATCTGCGATAATATGACTACAAGCTCTATCCATCTGAGCCTTTTTGATCAGAACTTCCAAGGCTTTTCGACCATAGCCTCTTCCTTGGTACTGCTGACCAATCATTATCCGCCAGATAAAGTATTCCGCTTCATCCTTGTCTATTTCTAGCAGGAGAAAGCCAACCACTTGCTTATCCCAATAGATTGCCATCGGAAACACATCTTCATTTTTCCGGTAGAGCCATGCGTCAGCTAAAGAGCGCACATTTGGAGCCACGAAACGTGCTCGTTTATCAGCTTCAGATATTTTTAAATCCAGCACTGCCTGAAAACTGCTCTCATCTACTAATTTCAGCTCAATCATTTTTTCTCCTAGCAATATTGCACAATCAAAACTTGATTTACTTCTTACTTTCTCCCCACCCCTAAACTCTCCAGCACTTGTGAATAGAGCTGATACTCGGCGGCATGGATGCGTTCTTCAAAACTTTCAATCGTATCATCAGCTAGTCGAGGTACGCGCACTTGCTGGATAATTTTTCCAGTGTCCACACCCGAGTCCACCCAGTGAACGGTCACACCGCTCTCAGAGACGCCAGCCTGCCAAGCATCCTCAATGCCGTGGGCACCTGGGAATTCCGGTAGGTAGGCTGGATGGATATTGATGATACGTCCTTCATAAGCACTAAGCAAGGTCGGACCGACAATTTTCATATAGCCTGCTAGGCAAACCAAATCAATCTGCTGCGCTTCTAGTAGATCTACAATAGCTTGCTCATAAGCAACCTTACTGTCAAACTCTCTAAGCTCAAAAGCATAGCTTTTGACACCTAGCTTATCCGCCCGCTTGAGCACATAGGCATCTCGATGGTCTGAAAAGACAAATTCAACAGGAAACTGCTCAGCAATCACTTGGAAATTTGACCCGTTGCCCGAAGCAAAAACGGCAATTTTTTTCATTTGATAAGGACACTTTCATTTTCTTTTTTGACAATCCGGCCGACTTCATAAACAGGCTCGTCAAGAAGTTCTTTGACACGATTCACATTTTCAGGCGCTACAGCCAAAATCATCCCTAACCCCATATTAAAGATTTCAAACATTTCTTGGTGCTTGATGTGACCATAATTTTCTAAGGCCTTAAAAATCGGCAAGACTGGAATCTTGTCTTCTTCAATCTCAGCAGCCAAGTCATCAGCAAACATGCGAGGCACATTTTCGATAAAACCGCCACCAGTAATATGGGCAATCCCATGAACCAGCTTTTCCTTAATCAGCGGCAGCAAAGCCTTGACATAGATACGAGTCGGCTCAAGCAGCACTTCCTTGAGTTTCTTACCTTCCAATTCTGGCAGTTCTTCCTCACCAGTGTAGTCCGCAAAAACCTGGCGAACGAGAGAGTAACCATTTGAGTGAATTCCACTGGAAGCCAATCCCAGAAGGACATCGCCCTCTGCGACTTTAGAGCCGTCAATAATCTCTGACTTTTCAGCAACCCCGACAGCAAAACCAGCTAGGTCATAATCATCTTCACCGTACATGCCAGGCATTTCAGCGGTTTCTCCGCCAATCAAGGCAGCCCCAGACTGAACGCAGCCTTCAGCTACACCAGCAACAACTTGTTCGAGTTTAGCTGGTTCATTTTTCCCAGTGGCAATATAGTCCAGGAAATAAAGGGGCTCAGCTCCTGCAGCAATGATGTCGTTGACACACATGGCTACACAATCCTGCCCAATGGTATCGTGCTTGTCATACTGAATGGCCAGCATGAGCTTGGTTCCGACCCCATCCGTACCAGAAATCAGTACTGGTTCCTTGACCCCCGTCTGAGACAGGTCAAACATGCCGCCAAAGCCACCCAGCGCCCCCATGACGCCAGCCCGCTCCGTACGAGCCACGTGCTTTTTAATCCGTTCAACAACTTCATAACCTGCTTCAACATCCACACCGGATTGAGCGTATGCATTTTTATTTGTCATAATTTTCTTCCTTACTCTTATTTTTGAAAAAGATTGCGACAACTACCGCTGGCCTCGTTTTAATAAAAACTCGTCTTTTCCTTCAGGCTTTCCAGATAGCGCTCTTCATAATCATAGAGCGGAGTTGGGTATTGACCGTCAAAGTAAGCCACACAGAGGCCGCCATTCGGAGCGTCCGTCTCAATACCAACTGATTCAATGAGACCTTCCAGCGATAGGTAGGTCAGGCTGTCAGCTCCGATAATCTCACAAACCTCATCAACCGTATGATTGGCCGAGATGAGCTCGCGCCGATTCTGAATATCAATGCCATAGAAACATGGATATTTAAGTTCTGGACTGCCGATAGCCACATGGACTTCAGCTGCACCTGCATCTCGTAGGAGCTGGACGATGCGTCGGCTGGTTGTTCCCCGTACGATAGAGTCATCCACCATGACCACGCGCTTGCCCTTGACAATACTGGAAACAGCAGATAATTTCATACGAACTCCTTGCTCTCGCAACTCCTGCGTCGGCTGGATGAAGGTCCGTTGGATGTATTGATTTTTAATCAGGCCCATTTCATTTGGCAGACCAGACTCTTCGGAAAAGCCAGAGGCCGCTGACAGGGAAGAATTAGGCACACCGACAACGATATCTGCCTCATGTTGGAATTCCTGAGCCAGCCTGCGGCCCATCCGCTTGCGGGCTGCATGGACATTGACCCCGTGAATGACGCTGTCCGGCCGAGCAAAATAGACATATTCCATTGAGCAAATAGCCAGCTGGGTATCTGCCGTATAGCTGTCGTAGGTCACGCCTTCATCATCGATAATCACGATTTCCCCCGGCTCAAGGTCGCGCACCCATTCGGCACCTACCACTTCAAAAGCACAGGTTTCACTGGAAACGACCCAAGCCCCATTTTTCATGCGGCCGATGGACAGAGGACGAAAGCCATTAGGATCCAGCGCAGCGTAGAGCTTGTCCTCTCTCATGATGAGGTAGGCAAAGCCCCCCTGAACTCGTCTCAAGGATTCCTTGAGCTTGTCTAAGAAATTTTCCTGCTCGCTATGGCGAATCAAGTGTATGAGAATTTCCGTATCAGACGAGCTAGCAAAGATGGAACCCTTCTTTTCCAACTCCCGTCTCAGTGAGTGAGCATTGGTCAGATTGCCATTATGCGCCAAGCCCATCTGCATATCATAGAAACTGAAGAAGAAAGGCTGGACATTGTTGATAGAGGCTCCGCCAGATGTTGCATAGCGGACATGGCCGATGGCTGCTTCTCCTGTCAGATTATCCAAGTCTGCTGGGTTTTTAAAGACCTCTGCAACCAATCCCAAATCGCGGTGGCGTTTGAGCTTTCCATGGTCGTTTGACAGGATGCCTGCTCCTTCCTGACCGCGGTGCTGCAGACTATGAAGTCCGAAATAGGTGACCTGAGCCGCCTGTGGATGGCCCCAGATTCCAAAAATACCGCACTCTTCATTCAGTGACTTTACTTCGTATGTCATTGTTTTACCTAAATTCTTTTGTCTTGTAAAAGGGAGAAAACCTGGCCTAACAGGCCAAGCAGACTCCTTCTTTGATTGCTTGCTCTTGCAAGCCAGCTTTATTCGTGACTCGCTTGGAAATAACGAACGGCGCTTTCAAACAATTTCTGGTCTTTCTGACCTGGAATATTTTGGAAAAGACCGTCTTCATAACGTTCTGAGTGGCCCATCTTCCCGATGATTTGGCCGTTCTTGCTCATAATCCCTTCGATAGCGTAGAGAGAGCCGTTTGGATTATACTTGCTGTCCATGCTCGGCTGACCGTCAAAGTCTACATACTGACTCCAAATCTGACCATTATCCCGCAGCTCAGCAAATTCTTCAGCCGTCACGACAAATTTCCCTTCACCATGTGAAACCGGAATGGCATGGATATCTCCCACTTGCACACCAGCCAGCCAAGGCGAGTTGGTATTGGCAATGCGGGTTTCAACCATCTTGGCCACGTGCTGGTTGGCATCATTGTAAAATAGAGTTGGGCTGCTAGCCCCTACTTCTTCAAAGTTTCCGTAAGGAAGAAGACCGGATTTAACCAGAGCCTGGAAGCCATTACAGATACCAATGATAAGACCGCCGCGAGCGATGAAAGCATCGATGGCTTTCTTGACCTTCTCGTTTAGCAAGATGTTGACGATAAACTTAGCTGATCCATCTGGCTCATCTGCAGCAGAGAAGCCGCCTGCAAAGAAGATGATATTCGCTTTGTCAATATTGTCAACCATGCTGTCAACGGACTGAACAATAGCTGCTTCATCCAAAGTAACGAATGGAACTAGATTGACTTTAGCTCCAGTTGCTTCAAAGGCTTTGGCTGAGTCATATTCTGAGTTGGTTCCAGGGAAGACTGGAATGTAAACCAACGGCTCCGCCACTGTCTCTTTGGCTTTGATAACTGTATCAGCGACAAGAGCCGGCACTTCTTCAATAACTGTTTCCTGTTTAAATTCTGTCGGGTAGATAGGCTCTAGTCGGCCTTCAAAGCTTGCCAAAAGCTCTGCTCCCTCAAGCTGGACACCATTGACAATCAGTGTAAAGTCTGGCTTGGTTTGACCGATCTTCACCACACCTGGAATATCCTGCTCCGGACTTGTAAAGACAAATCCGCCCAGCTGCGCCTGCAAAACGGAAGACAGATCAGCAACATCCACTTGAGCACCAATACGATTACCAAAGCTCATCAAGGCCAGACTCTCTGCCAGACCACCGTATTTAACAGCGGCGGCTGCTGTAATCTGATACTTGGCCTGAATGGCCGCAAAATTTTCAAAATTATTCTTGATTAAGTCAAAGTCAATATCCTGAGACAGGACCTGCCCTGGCAGATAGTAGATAGACTCTCCTGTCGCCTTAAACTCTGGAGACAGGATGCGCCCAGCAGTAGAAGTTGTCACGCCAAAAGCTACTAAGGTCGGCGGTACGGTCAATTCTTCAAAAGTTCCGCTCATGGAATCCTTGCCACCAATAGACGGCAAACCTAGCTGAATCTGAGCTTCAATCGAACCAAGCAGAGCAGAAACTGGCTGACCAAAACGCTCGGCCTGCTTGTCCATCCGCTCGAAGTATTCCTGATAAGAGAAGCGAGCCTTGGACCAGTCTGAACCAGCAGCAACCAGGCGAGCTGTCGCTTCAATCACTGCATAAGCTGCTCCATGATAAGGCGACCAAGCTGCCACATAAGGATTGTAGCCCTGCGCCATCACAGAGACCGTCTCAGTCTTGCCATGCTCAACTGGCAGTTTCTGCACAGAAGCCTCAGTCGGCGTGATTTGGTAGCGCCCGCCAATTGGATGATTGACAGTAGAACGACCAACAGAGCTGTCAAAGATTGTCTGCAGCCCTTTTTGACTGGTATGATTGAGGTCGCTGAGCAAGCTCTTGAGGTCCTGCTCCAAAGTATCTTCAGAAGTCACAGTCTGCCCTGGCAGTGCTTCTTGAGCATCCACAACCTTGGCATCCACAACCACGCGCACACCATTGGTATCCAGAAAACTCCGCTCAATATCAACGATGGTTTCCCCATTCCAGTGCATGACTAGATTTGGCTTTTCTGTCACTTTAGCCACAACGACTGCCAGCAGATTTTCCTTAGCTGCCGCAGCGATAAATTGTTCCACATCTTCTGGACGGACCACTACTGCCATCCGCTCTTGCGACTCAGAAATCGCGATTTCTGTACCGTTAAGTCCTTGGTATTTGAGTGGTACCTTGTCAAGGTCAATTTCCAGTCCGTCCGCCAATTCACCAATAGCTACGCAGACTCCGCCAGCCCCAAAGTCATTGGATTTCTTGATGAGACGAGTCACATTGCCATCGCGGAAGAGACGCTGAATCTTGCGCTCCTCAATAGCATTTCCTTTTTGGACTTCCGCACCAGCCGTCTCCACAGACGCAACTGTCTGTACCTTGGACGAGCCAGTGGCTCCACCGACACCGTCACGGCCCGTCTTGCCTCCCAGCAAGATGACCACATCACCTGCCGCTGGTTTTTCACGGACAACATTTTCCTTAGGAGCCGCACCGACAACCGCACCCAGCTCCATCCTCTTGGCAACAAAGCCTGGATGGAAATACTCACGGACATAGGTCGTTGCTAGACCAATTTGATTCCCATAGGAAGAATAGCCGTGCGCTGCAGTTTTTGAAATGACCTGCTGAGGGAGCTTGCCAGCCCGCGTTTCAGCAATCGGCTGAGTAATATCGCCCGCACCTGAAATCCGCATAGCCTGATAAACATAGGAGCGGCCAGAAAGCGGGTCACGAATGGCTCCGCCGATACAGGTCGCAGCCCCACCAAAAGGCTCAATTTCTGTTGGGTGGTTGTGGGTTTCATTTTTAAACATCAGCAGCCAAGGCTCTTTAACTCCATCCACATCCACTTCAATCTCTACGGAGCAGGCATTGATCTCATCAGACACTTCCATGTCATCCAGACGGCCATTTGCTCGCTCATAGCGACCAAAAATAGTCGCCATATCCATAAGTGTCTGCGGTTTGTCACCACGTCCTAGCTCATCACGCATAGCCAAGTATTTATCATAAGTAGCCTGCAGCTGCTTTTCAAACTTAGAAGCCGAAAAATCAATCTTCTTCAACTCCGTCTCAAAGGTCGTATGTCGACAGTGGTCGGACCAGTAAGTATCTAAAACCTTAAGCTCGGTCTCCGTCGGGAAACGGCCAATCGATTTGAAATAGTCTTGAATGAAGAGCAAATCTGCTACTTCCATAGCCAGACCATGCTCCTGCTTGTAGGCTTTAAAGTCCGCTTCCGTATAGTCCTTAAAGAAGTCCAAAACCGGAATGGTCTTGTCAGACTCGGAGAATTGCTCCAGCTGGATTGGCTGCTCAATATCTTTAAAGCGTGAATCAACTGGATTCAGCAAGTATTTCTTGATTGCTGCTAACTCGCTGTCTGAGATGTCTTTATTAACCAAATAAAGCTGAGCAGTCCTCACCAGAACATCGGTCCCAGCACCAAGCAAAAAGAGAGCCTCCTGAGAGCTGGCTGCTCGTTGGTCAAACTGACCCGGCAGCGCTTCGATGGCAAAAAACGCTGTCTCTGCAAGTGCAGCCTCTACTTCCTCCTCCGCTAGCAATCTATCTGTCACCTGCTCGGAGAAAATATGCTTTTCAGCCCGAGCGACCAAATCTTCTGCCAGATGAAAGACATCATAAACTTGAATCATCCGAAGATCTGACAATGTTTTCAACTGAAGATTATGCGTCAGCTCTCTCACCAAGCTCTGTGACTTCACACCGAAGTTGCTCTTCTTCTCTACAAAAATACGCTTGTCCATGATTTTTCACACCCTGCCCTTACTTAATCGCCTGTAATTTTTCCCAAACAACCTGATAGACATCTGTCAGTTCACCAAGGCCACGCCGGAAAACGTCCTTATCCATGTGATGGCCTTCCGCATCCCAGAGACGGCAATTGTCTGGTGAAAATTCATCTGCCAGAATAATCTTGCCATCTTTGTCAAAGCCGAACTCTAACTTGAAATCAATCAATTTCAGTCCGATTTGGCGGAACCAGTCTGACAAGAGCTCATTGATTCGACGAGTTTCTTCTTTCAAAAAGGCAATTTCTTGATCGCTGGCAATCTTCAAAAATTTCACGTGTTCGTCATTGATGAAAGGATCGTCCAAATCATCATTTTTGTAGTAAAATTCCACAATCGGAGTTTCAAGCGCGATACCCTCTTCTACTCCAAAACGTTTGGAAAAAGAACCCGCTGTGTAGTTGCGCAGCACCACTTCCAAAGGAATAATTTCTACTTTTTTATTTAGCTGGTCCGTATCCGAAACCTTCTTAATGAAATGCGTCGCCACACCAGCTGCATTGAGTTTCTCAAAAATAAAAGATGAAATCTGGTTGTTGAGCACTCCTTTACCAGCAATCTGCTCCTTCTTGACTCCATTAAAAGCCGTTGCCTGGTCCTTGTAGCGTGCCAGAATGACTTGCTCATCATCTGTAGAGAAAATATCCTTAGCTTTTCCCGAATATAACAACTTATTAGACATTTTAATATTCGCCTTTCGTGGTTTTATACCCTCATTTTATCATCTTTGAATATATTTTACAAGAAATTCCGTATAAACTTTCTGTATCCAATTAAAGAAATCGTTTCCTTTCCAAGATACAAAAAAAGACCGGAAGATACCGATCTTTGATTTTTAATGTTGCTTCTTCAGTTTCTCATGGATATAGGCCACCACATCGGAAATCGTTTTGAAGTTATCCATATCCTCATCAGGAATCTCAATATCAAAAGCTTCTTCCAGATTGATGATAAATTCCATCAAATCCACAGAGTCCACTCCCAGCTCCTCTTTCAAGCTCAGTTCTGGAGTGATATGCAGCTTGCTGCTGTCATGTTCTTGAATGATTTCGACAATTTTTGCATAAATTTCTTTTTCGCTCATGGTTACTCCTTTGCATCTGAAAATTCAATGACCGATTTACCAACAACATCCGTTTCCAGCATGGTCCGAATCTGACGAATCGTGCTATAAACAGCCTTAGCATCGCTAGAGCCATGCGTTTTGACAACAGGCGCTTTCAAGCCAAATAGAACTGCACCGCCTGCACTAGAATAGTCCAGACTATTCTTGAGTCCTCGCAGGCTGTCCTTGAGCAGCCAAGCTCCCAATTTAGCCTTGAGACCACCGCCTAAAATAGACTTCTTCAGCTGACCCATGATACTGATAGCAGTTCCTTCAATTGATTTCAGAACTGCATTACCAGTAAAGCCATCTGCAACGACAACATCCGCCACATCATCCATTAAATCACGCGCTTCTACATTGCCGATAAAGTTAAGTGTTGAATCCCCCGACAAAAGCTCATAGGCTTCCTTACGCAGAGGGTCGCCCTTGCTGCTTTCCGTTCCGTTATTCAAGAGACCCACCCTCGGCTTCTTGATTCCTCGGACATTTTCAGCATAGAAAGAACCCAAAGTCGCATACTGGTGTAAATGATGGGCTGTGTTTTCAGCATTAGCTCCCAGATCCAGCATATCAAATCCCTGACCGCCAACCGTTGGCATAGTAGATAAGAGCCCAGGTCGGTCAATATTCTTGATACGCCCTACGATAAAGAAACCTGCCGCTAAAAGTGCTCCAGTATTTCCAGCAGACAGCATGGCATCTGCTTCCCCTGCTTTCACAGCCTTAGCTGCCAGCACCATACTAGCCTCTTTCTTCTGACGGATGGCCTTGGTCGGCTCGTCGTCCGAGTCAATCTTCTCCTCCGTGTGGATGATGCGGACCCGCTCACCAGCAGTCAGATAAGGCTTAATTTTCGCCTCATCGCCATAAAGGAGAATTTCAATATCCGAAAACTCCTGTACCGCTCGATTGGCTCCTTCGACCAGAGCCTGAGGGGCATTATCCCCTCCCATAGCATCAACAGCTATTTTTTTCATTCGATTTATTCCTCGTTCTTATCTTTTAAAATGCTTCCCCAGTCCCCCAGAGAATCTATAAATTTTTTGGATTTGAGATGGATGCCGACATATTCATCATAGAGCAGATCGATAAAATCCCGCAGCTGCTTTTTAATATCTGGCTTCAAAGAAATGGTCTCCAATTCGCTAAAGCGGACCGCCTGAAACTGATCCAGCAGAAAAGGAAGATTGGGATTCAGATGACAGCGCCGTTCATCCTGATGGTAATGATCAGGGCAAAGAACTCCGCTATATTTGAAAGAGAAGTCAAAAGGCAAGCCCGTCCGATGACAAAAAGCACAGTCATGGAAGTTCAGTGAAACCCCAAAACGTGACAAAATCTGAATCTCAAAGATATTGGTCAGCACCTCATAGTCCAGACCATTATTCATCAGATCCAGGGTTTTCTGCAGAAAAGCAAAGAGCGCCGGATCTGGATGATTGTCCTGAAGACTGGCATCTGCCAAGGCTGCCACATAACTGGCATAGGCCATGATGAATAAGTCCTCGTTGATATGATGGTAGGTGACTACATCCTGATAATCCTCGATATAGCTAAGACCATCATCATTGATTTTCATCAGCAAGTTCGCCGCAGTCAAAGGCTGAATGACGGGTGCTAGCTTGGATTTACCAGCATGCTTGACAAAAAACATACGCTTACCAGCCTGTTCCGTAAAGATTTTGACCAGCTTATCATCCTCACGGAAATTGCGGTTATAGAGAACCAGACCTTGACTTGTTAGAGATTTAAGCATAGTCCTCCATGTAGTCCTTGAGGCGCTTCAGAGCTTCTCGAATCGTCTCCATACTAGCCGCGTAGGACAGGCGGATATAGCCTTCCCCATATTGACCAAAAGCCGCTCCCGGGATAAAGGCCACGGCCTTCTTCTCCGCAAAATCCTGCAGAAAAGCAAAAGAATCTTGATTATAACCATCTGGTATCTTAGCAAAAATATAAAAAGCCCCGTCTGGTTTGATAATCTTAAAGCCTAGCTCAGCCATTTTCTCTATGATATAATCGCGTCGCTGGATATACTCAGCCTTCATTGGCTCCGCATCATCTTTCCCAACTGTCAGAGCTTCAATGCCTGCAAACTGAGCCATGGTATTGGCCGCTGTTACGAGATACTGATGGCTCTTAATCAGCTGAGCAGTGAAAACTGCTGGAGCAAAGATAAAGCCTAGCCGCCAGCCAGTCATGGCATGAGACTTAGACAAGCCGTTGATGACAATGGTTTGGTCTGGCAGATACTCCACGATGGAGACATGCCCCTGCTCCGTATAGGTCAGCTCAGAATAGACCTCATCGCAGACCACAAAGACTTGGTATTTTCCTAGAACATCCGCCAGAGCTTTTATCTGCTCCCGCGAATAAGTCACGCCGGTCGGATTGGCTGGATAATTGAGAATAACTGCTTTTAGCTGCTCGCCCTGTTCTAAAATAGCTGCTTCCAGCATCTCTGGAGTGAGGACAAAGTTATTGGCCGTTGTATCAATCTCGACAATCTCCGCCCCCACTAGATTGACAATGGGCTCATAGCCTGGATAAGCAGGAGCTGGCAGCAAGACCTTGTCTCCTTCTTCTAGAATGGCTGTCAGAGTAGCCGACAAGGCCTCTGTTGCCCCAATCGTGACCAAGACCTCATCTTCTGGGCGATAGTGCAGATTGTACTTTTCTTTCACAAAGCTGCTAGCCGCCTGACGCAGCTCAAAGAGACCGCTCATGCCAGTGTAGTGGCTTTGATTTGCATCAATCGCCGCCTTGGCTGCTGCTTTGATATGATCCGGTGTTGTAAAGTCCGGCTCCCCTAAGGTTAGCCGAAGAACTCCCGGAATAGCAGAAATTGATTGGTCAAACTGACGAATCAGCGAAATTTCTATTTTTTCTAAGTTTTTATTAAATTTCTTACTTAAATCCATACATACCTCCAGCCGCTCAATAGAACTATTATACTATAAATGCAGAAGCATAGCAAAAGCTATTACATGATTTCCCATGCAGAAAAAGGACTAAGCTTTGCACTCAGTCCCTTTTGGCCTTGCCTTAAAATTCTTCTCTGGCAGATAATGGATATAGCCACATCTCACGTGACTGGCCAATCAACGAGTCGGAGTATAGGTCAATTCCTTGCTATGCTTGGCCAGAAAATCTGGCAGTTCTGAATCAGGAATCTGCCGCAAATAAAGGTTAGAACGAATTGTGTCATCTTCCTCACGGCAGGTTGAGAGAACCAAATACCGGTCACTTGCCTTAATCTTTATCTTAGGATCCTTTGTCCGAGCAGCCTCATAGATATTTCTAAGCTGAGTCGTAAAGTCCTCGTCATCCTTAAACTCCGTCCGATAAAAAGCTGTCTCTTCCGGCACGATGACCAGTCCCATAGCTTGATAATAATACTTACGCTCAGGAGTCTCAATCACGACATATCTATGTTTGTCAAAATAATCCTGACGATCATAGTAGTTGACGTCATTAAACATACGATGATCTCCTGCCTTGCTGCCCCGAGCATGCCCGAAAAGCCAAGTCAAACGATCGCTGAAATCTTTATGATTGTCCTTATCCATAAAGACCGCTCCCATATAGGGCTCTTGCTTTCCTTCAAAAGTCTTCAGCAGATAAGTCTCATTATCTTTCGTTTGCACCACTGGCTCATCCAACTGTGTACCAGGAGCATAGACATAGCCTATCGTTTCTGAATTCACAGCCTTCAGTTTAGCAAAACGCTCTGCTAAATATTCCTTTTCTGTCTGACTTGAAGATGCAGATAGGCTTGACGTTTCAATCCTGCTGGGATGCGAAACTCGAAGCTTGCTACCTGATGCTGATGAACGGAAAGAATAAAAAACAGAAACAATAACCAGAACAACTAGCAGGAGGCAGATGCCAACAACAAGGAACTGTTTCTTATTCGAAGTTTGACTCCTATCTTTTTCTTTCATAATCTAAAAATCCTTTATTTTTCATTTTTTACAAAAAATATCACCGAACGAAGGCTCAGTGATATTTAGGCGTTAGCACAAATTAAAGACAAAATTATTTGACTGCACTTGTCTTAGGAAGTGACTTGTCTTCAGAGTTTTCCTCATTTTCCTTGTTCTCTTCTTTTGCTTCCGGAGCTTTTTTTGCTTTATTTTCTGATTTTTTAGCCTTCTTTTTACCTGCTGCTGAAGAGGATGCCGCCGAAGATTGAGACGGTGCAGGAAAAGTCGGAACTGATGAAGAGGCTGTGGAGTAAGGTGCTGCCGAATAAGCCGGTGTAGATGGATCTGTAGTAGATGGTGCCACTGAAGGCTGATCAGCATTGGCCGACTCTCCCTCACCAATAACAAGAACTTTGTTACCAGCTTGATCCTCCATCACAGCACTTTTGCCAACCGGAGCTTTCTTAGCTTCAGCAACTTGCTGATCCAGAGCTGATTGTGCATCTCTATAGGCCTGCAGTTCATCCATAACTTTATTAGATTCTGAGTCCGTACTGCCTTGGGGAACTTCATTATTATCAATGTCATTAACCCAAAGACTGGCTGTACCCTCAGCAAATACTGGTGCAGCAGCCGCGAAAAGTGAAAGGGCCACAGCACTTGAAAGCAAAACCTTTTTCATTATCTCATCTCCTCGTTACTTTTCAAAAATAATTGTAACTCCCCGTTACCTAATATTACCTACTATTAAGTATAGTTCGAACTCTAAAAAAAGTCAAGAATTTTACTACATAAAAATTTCTAAAATCAAAGAATACCAAGGGATGAGACAAATTGTCAATTTACCAACTATTTAAATGGTCATTTATTTATATTTGAAACATCAAGTAATTTGATTTTTCTTTCAAAGTGAATGTTGGACTTTTTAAAAAAGATAGTAGAAATAAAATAAAAAAGAGGCCAGGAATCAAGTATCCCAGCCATATATCTCAGATTATTTTTTACCTATTTCAAACAAGGGTGACAGCGGACGTTTTTCATGAATACGGACAATGGCTTCCCCTAAAAGATGCGCAATTGAAATCTGCTCAATCTTATCAATCAAGCGCTCTTGAGGGAGATAAATCGTATCCAACACAACCAATTTTTTAATCGCTGATTTTTGAATATTATCCATAGCAGGACCAGATAAGACTGGATGAGTACAGCTAGCATAGACTTCTACAGCCCCCGCCTCAGCGAGAGCATCAGCCGCATGGCAGATAGTTCCCGCTGTATCAATCATATCATCAATTAGGATACAAGTTTTTCCTTCCACCTTACCAATGATGTTCATGACTTCACTGCTATTCATCTTGTCTACACTGCGGCGCTTATCAATAATGGCAATCGGGGTTTTCAGAAACTCTGCTAATTTACGGGCCCGACTCACACCACCATGGTCAGGACTGACTACCACGTAGTCGCCCCCTGTCATATTACGTCGCTCAAAGTAGTCAGCAATCAAAGGTGCACCCATCAAGTGATCTACTGGAATGTCAAAGAAGCCCTGGATTTGCGCTGCGTGCAAGTCAATAGTCAGCATCCGATCCACACCAGCAATTTCCAACATATTAGCAACTAATTTAGATGTAATTGGCTCACGAGCTCTAGCCTTGCGATCCTGTCGAGCATAGCCATAGTAAGGCATGACAACATTGATGGATTCAGCGCTAGCCCGTTTCAAAGCATCTACCATAATCAAGATTTCCATCAAATTATCATTGACTGGCGAGCTGGTAGACTGCAAAATAAAGACGTGTTTCCCGCGAATAGATTCTTCAATATTCACTTGAATCTCTCCATCAGAAAACTGACGAACAGTTGATTTCCCAAGTGGCAATCCAATCTCTTGAGCAACACGCTGCGCTAATTCTTGATTAGAAGAAAGAGCAAAGAGTTTTAAATCAGAAAAAGACATGATTCCCTCCAGATTCTAAATCGTCTTTCATTGTCCAATTACAACTTTTCCCAACTACCATTGTAACTTTTTTCAGTTGATTTTTCAATTAAAAATAAAAAACGCCAGAGGCGCTTTTTACTGATTAGTTCGGATAGATATATGAAACTGTACCTTGTGCAGTTGTTGGATTAAACCATCCACGGTAGTTCCCGATTGATTGTTGTCCAAGGTAGTTTGCTTCTGATACTTGGATGCTTGTAGTAGATTGAACAGCTGTTACTACTGCAACGTGTCCGTATCCACCGTCAGTCCAACATGCAATCGCTCCAACTTCTGGCTGTGAACCAACACGGAAGCCTGCTGCTGCTGCACTTGCAGACCATTGTCCACCATTACCCCAGTAATCGCCAGCCCAAGGAGCTAATGTCTTAGCACCCCATGTACATTGACCTACTGGATAAGAAGAGGCAGATGAGCTATAAACTGGTCTATTTGCACGGGCAACAGATTGAGTTACTGCAGGTGCTGCTGGAGCCGCTGCTTCAGCTGCTGGAGCTGAATTAACAACTGCTTGAACTTGAGCTTGCAGGGTAGTATTTCCTGAAGCTTCAATTGCTTGGCGTTTTGATTCTTGCTCTGCTTTATAAGCTGCTTCACGAGCTGCTGCTTCAGCTGCTGCTTTTTCAGCTGCTGCTTTTTCTTCAAGAAGAGAATTCTTTTCGTTTTCAGCAGTTGCTTTTTCAGCTGCAAGACTTGCCTGAGCTGCTTTCAGTTCAGCTTGTTTTGTTGCCAAAGCTTGCTCATCATCAGCTAACTTCTCTTGGTTAGCAATTACAGTATTGATAGCTTCATTATTCGCAACTTGCTTTTCAGCAATTACTTCTTTATCTTTCTTTTGTTGTTCCAACATTTTATTATTTGCTGAAACAATTTCGCTCATAGCTGCTACACGAGAGATAGCTTCTGTGATAGAGCTAGAATTTACAACTGTATTGATGTAGCTAGTAGCAGTTCCATTTGTTTGAGTACTGCGTGCTTGATTTGCAAGTGACTCATTGCGAGCTACAATATTTTTAGACAGTTCGTCAATCTCTGCAGAAAGCTTTGCAGATTCAGCAGACAATTTTTCATTTTCTGCTTTAAGCTCTTCTTGTTGCTTTTGAATAGCAGATACTTGTCCTTGAATCTCGTTAACTTGTGCTTGAGCTGATTGTTGTTGCTCTGTCAAACTGTTAATCTTGCTGTCTTGTGCAGCAATCTTTTCATCAGTTGTCTCCGCTTTAACGCTCACAAGTGCAGCTCCTTGTGAAAGGATAACCGTACTCAATAAAATTGATGTGAGTAGTTTTTTCTTCATAAAAATAATACACTCCTTCTTATAAGACATTAACTAGTATACCAGAAAATGCTGTATCATATGTTACGCCTTTATTACATTTTTATTTCTTGTTTATCATAAATACATTTTTTCGAAAATAGGCTGAAAAATGAGGAATATCAGGCCATTGAGAAGGATAGTCGGTACTAAACTGCTAAGGACAAAATCCTGCAAATTCAGACTAGAAAGATTCAAAAATACTGCAAAAGCAAAACTGGTTAATTCAAATAAAAATACAAGAATCAGAACAGATAAAAAGCGAGTAAATTTATTTAAAAGCATAGTCGAACTAGACTGACAAACCAAGAGACTTAAAAGAGGAAAAAGAATAAGAGCAATACCGATGGTATGAAAATAATAAACATCGTAAATCAGCCCCAGACAGCAAAATAAGAGAATATTATAGTTTTTAGAGAGGTTGATGGAAACAAAAAGCATGAAAATAAAGATAAAATGACTGACTAGGTGCCATTGCAAAGGCAGAATATTAGCCAGAAAAGTCGAAATCTGCCCGTCTATCAATAAGACAAAAAATAAAATAATAGGAGTCAAAAGATGTTCTTTAATATCTCTCATATCAGTTCCCTACCAACATTACAGCACGGATATCCGACAAACCCGCAGCTGGCTTAACCAGAACAATCTTGTTTAACTGATCCTTAGCCTCTGACACGGAAAGTACCTTACCGACAGGAATATTTTCTGCATTATAAGCACCCAAGCCACTGGTTGCCACCTCATCTCCCTCTTTTATATCTTCAGCACTATTTAACTGACTGATGATATAAGCAGAGTTTTTTGCATCATAACCCGTAATAATCCCATAAATTGGACCAGACTTCGTTTGAATTCTAACAGAAATTTTAGTTGAGTTTTCCTCGTTAGTCAGTAGAGAAACTAAGCTAGACTGACTACTAGTTTCAGAAACACTTCCTACTAGACCACCATTAGCGACTACTAGCATAGCATCTGTCACATTATCAGATGTCCCCTTGTCAATAGTCAGCTCATTTTTCCAGGATGCTGGCGTACGGGCAATCACTTCGCTGGCAATTTGAACTTGATTTTTATCAGTCTCTTTAAATTCCAAAAGTTTTCGCAACTGCTCATTTTCATCTTCTAAGGAATCTGCCTTCCCAGCCTTTTCCTCAACCTTATAAAGATTCTTCTTGAGCTGTTGATTCTCTCTATAAGTAGACATCAAATCTGACATTTCTTCTTTTTTATCAGCTACAAAAGCAAAAGGAGAGCCAACAAGTCTATCTACCAATGAAATAATATTTGAAGTAGTTGATACAAACCAACTAGAAGAAGTAGATAAGATAAGTATCGTCATTGCAACAACTAATACAAAAAAAGAAATCAGAAACTTAGACTTTTTAAATCGATTCATCAGAAAAACCTCACTAAACAGGACGAGAAAGTATAAGAAAAGGAGATAGCAAATGCTAAACTCCTCATTATACGGAGAATGGGGGATTCGAACCCCCGCGCCGGTTACCCGACCTAACGAT
>CAUSZI010000025.1:0-29453 GCA_963536045.1 uncultured Streptococcus sp. | reverse complement strand
TCTAGGACTTCGCGAGCGTAAACATCAGTAATAATTGACATTTCTTACTCTCCTTATTATTTAAAATTATTTACTAGTCTATGATACCTCAAAAACGCTTTTTTTTCAAGGAAAAATAGAGAATCTAAGCAAATTTGAGAAATTTTGCACAAGAAAACGATTCCAAATTTACTATATAAATGTTTTTCCAGAAAATCAGAACAATTATTCAACCTTTTAGAATTTCTCCTTTTATGGTACAATTTTATTATGACTGATATTAATAAAGTAATCATGGAAAAAGCCCAGGGCGGAGTCAAGCTCAACCCTGATGAACAGCGTAGATTTTTAGGAACTTTTGAGGAGCGAGTGCTGGCCTCCTGCTCTATTGAGCAAGCCAACGACTCTTTCATTCGCAATCATTTCAAGGAAATGCTCAGCAGCATCATGAAGAACTGCCAACCTGTAATTGTTAAAATTTCTCCGGAAGTCGAGTCAGGCAATCAAATCTTTTATCTAAAAACCTCCAAGGAACTGGGCTGCGAGGCTACTATCGTCTCAAGCGATTACCAGTCTTCTCCTTTTGGCCTGATTGTCCATAGCGACCATCTGGTCCAAGTAGATGATAAGGACATGAGCCAACAGTTTGCTAGCCTCCTTCAGCCAGCAGAAAAACCAGCAAAAGAAAAGCGCTCTCTCTTGAAAAAATGGTTTGGGTAAGATGACAAATTTAGAAAAACTTTTTGCCTTTTTTGAAGCTGAAAATCAGCGAGATTGGCAAACTTATCAGACCTTTCTTTCTGATCATGTTAGCTGGGAATTACAGGGTAACACAACCGAAATCATCAAAGGCAAAGCGGACTACCTGACTAAGATTCAAAGAGTCTACGACAAGAACCCCGTTCAATTTTCTTGTACTTATTATCAGCTTAGCCCTGACCAGAATCGGATTGTAACCATTTTAGAAAATGACTTTGGTGAGCTTTCTTGTGACATCTTCTTCTTTGAAAAGGGCATGATTGTCAAAGAAATTGAATATCTACTAAAAAAAGCGGACTAACCGCTTTTTTTCATCTTCAGAACATTGCCAATATTTCTGGCTGTGCGAATCAAATTTTGCTCCGCCTGCTCAAGAATCCTATCCAAGCTATCTGCTCTCGCAATAATCGGAAAAGCTGCCTGAATATTCTCAACAGGGAAATCCGGTAAATCATCAGCCAGGCTACCGCAAATCGCCAGTACAGTGATGCTTTCTGGTGTTCGTCTGGCGACCCCGACTGGTGCCTTGCCCGCCAAAGACTGACGGTCCATCCGTCCTTCGCCAACGACGACTAAGTCCGCCTTTTTGACTCTTTCATCAAAATCCAGTAAGTCTAAACAGGTTTCGATGCCCGAAACGATTTTTCCTCCAGCAAAAGCAACCAGTCCTGCTGCCATTCCGCCTCCGGCTCCAGCGCCACCCATATCAATCACCTGAGGATTGACCAACTGATAGAAATCAGCCATGGCTTGGTCTACTTGAGAAAATAGTAGGGGAGATAGACCTTTCTGACCTCCGAAAACAGTTGTCGCACCGCGCGCTCCACAAAGAGGATTGTCTACATCCGTCAAAATCTCAATCTTAACTTCTTTCAAGAAATCAGGAACCTGCTCAGCAGATATTCGGGCGACCTTTTCCAAAGATGAGCCAATGGGGCGCAATCTATGATTGTCCGCATCGAAAAATTCATAGCCCAGGCCCGCTGCTAGTCCAATCCCACCGTCGTTGCTAGCCGAACCTCCAACACCAACTAAAATTTTTCTAACACCGTCTTCAGCCAGATGCAAAATTAATTCCCCTAATCCTTTGGTTTCTATGGCCAAGGGATTTCGTTTTTCCTCCGGAATAGAGGCAAGTCCTACCAAGTCAGCCATTTCAAAAAGCGCTTGCTGACCATTTCTAGCGTAGGGCATTTTTACTGGCTGGCCAAAGGGTCCGGTTACGGTGTGGTAAAATTCAGCCCAGCCCAAGGCTGCTGTCAGCGCAGCCATTGTCCCCTCGCCGCCGTCACCGACCGGCAGCAAGTCAAAGCTGGCATCTGGCAAGGCCTGAGAAAATCCTGTCTGCAGAGCTTGAGCAACCTGAGCAGCTGACAAACTTTCCTTGAAAGAATCCGGTGCAATTAGAATATGCATGCTTCTCTCCTATGCTTTTCTATTGTCTAAAAGATCAATGACCCGATAGAGATTGCATTCTTGAATCTGGTAAGGAGCCTGCTCGCGCACGATCGGCTTGGCCATAAAGGCAATTCCCATCCCAGCTGTCTGAATCATAGGCAGATCATTGGCGCCGTCCCCCATAGCAATTGTTCGATTTAATTCCAATTTATTTTCAGCCGCCCATGCTTTTAGCATGGCAAGCTTGGTATCCTTAGTGACAATCTCTCCTAAGACTTGGCCTGTCAAAAACCCCTGCTGGATCTCCAAACGATTTGCCTTGACATAGTCAATTCCAAGCTGCTCAGCCAGTCTGTCCACGGTCTCATGAAAACCACCTGACACCAAGCCTACTTTATAACCACGTTTATGCAGCTCCTTGACCAAGTCCTCGGCTCCTGGCGTGAAGTGGATCCTTTCAGCAATTCGAGCAAAAATATCCTCTGGCAGCCCTTTTAAAAGGGCGACCCGCTCACGTAAGGCAGCTTCAAAGTCCAACTCTCCTCGCATGGCACGCTCAGTAATAGCCGCAACCTGAGTTCCTACACCCGCCTCCTCTCCTAGCAGGTCAATCCCCTCTTCCATGATTAAGGTGCTGTCTACATCCATGACTAACAAGCCTTTGACTGTTTTCATCTCTTAACTCCTTCCCAATTATTGATTATCTAGCTTATTCTTTAAATATAGTCAAATCTATTTGAACAGCCTTTTCCTTCGATTCCATTAGTATTGAAACCCCATAGATTGTTCCGCTAGAGTGATCTAATCTTATTCGACAGGTAGTATCCTCTGATAGATCATACTTGTTTTTGAGATGTTTAAAGAGTTCAGATTGATTTTCTGGCTGGTAGATGATATCGCGAAGCTCTGTTTCTGCACTCTTAAAAGTCTCTTTCACATCTAAGGATTCAAAATGATTTCTTTGAACAACTAAGTTAAGAATCTCTTCATCAAATAAAGGACTTATCTCTGAGCTATAAGTTAGTTTGCCGTTAGAATAAGTAACGGGAACAGTCTCTTCTTTATCACCGATTGTTATTGTATAGTCACCTTTAATGTCAGATTGAGTAGTATCTAATCTAATCTCATAATCTTTCACTTCGTCTCCCTTTTCTATATAAACACTACTCTTATAAAGCTTTAGTCCAGTAAAATCCTTTTTCTCTTGTTCTAAAAACTTAAACATTGGCTCAAAAGTGCCTTCAAAATCATACTGTTCTCTTGTTCTGTTTTTGGGGACAGTGTAATCATCCAGACGCCAGCCATTTATCAATGCTATCGATAAAACTACTAGACCTCCGAGAATAATGAGAGTAATATATTTTTTAATCATTTTCATTTCTTTTATAGACTTTCCACTTTCATTTGTCCCTCTATTATAACATAAGAGCCTTTTTGCTGAGAATGAAAAAAGAAGCTCCCGAAGGAACTTCTTTTAAAAACGAATATTCTCGCGTGTTTTTTCGTAGGATGTCACAAAGCGCTCGGTCACACCTGGCTCGACAAGATCCAAAGCTTTTGAAATGATTTCCAAGGATTGAGCATAGTCGTAGTCATGTTCAAAGACATACAAGGACTTGTTGAAAGCTGCTTGTACGTTATCATCAAAGGAACGATAGCGGTTTGAATACTGCAGCAGCTGCTCGGTCAAGGTAGCATCTTGGACGATACGATAGGTTTCTTCTTCCAATTGCTCCATATCATTTCCTAGAATTTCCAGCCAACGGTTAACTGATTCGATATTGACTCGTGTAGCTTCCAATTCCTTAACCAACTCTTCAATATTGTTGCTGGTTGAGAAGAAAATTTCTAAGAAAGAGTCTGGAATACCTGGCAAATTGCGTTTTTCCATATATCTCTTAATGGTATGCAATTTGTTAGCATAGATATTGACTTTCTGGCGAGCATTGGCATCATCTTTTTCAATCTCTGCCAGTGCTTCACCAAGAGAAATCTGCTCATCTTCGATTTCTTTCAAACGCTCCTGGATAGCTTCCAACTCTTCCTGAACCACAGAATAAGCTTGCTTGGTTTCAGAAGAATCTTCTACCGCGCTAAGTACCACATCTTCCTGGGCAGAAAGCTCAGCCTGCAACTCCTTGACATGAGAAGTTTCTGTATCAGAGAGAAGAAAGGTTTGAGATAAACGTTCTATCTCTTTTTGGAGTTGCTGGTTGTTTTCCTTTGTATGAGCCAGATAGCTAGGCAAGTTTTTAATCAACTTCTCCACTACTTTGTGGGCTTCAATTTCCCGCGTAAAAATTTCATAGAGAGCGTTAATCTCTTCTTGCGCCTGCTCATTTTCATACTCAGCATTATCCAGCTCTAGGGCTGAAATGTTAGCTTCGTTGCGTTTGAGGCTTGCATGGAGCTGCTGGAAACGAGACTCTATATCTGTTTCGATAAAGTGATAACCAGATTCCAAGAGCTTTCGGTGACCAGATTCTAAGTCTTCCAACTGATCTGGCAATTTCACAGTCAACTCTTCGACAATGGCAGGAACTTTCTCAACGATATGTGTCAGAGCAAGAATATGATCCTCAGCCTTGTCCAAGATTTCAGCTGCTTCAACTGGGTCACCCGAAGAATTAAGAGTTACAAACTGAGAAAACTCTGACTGGATATTTTCCAGCTGTTTTTCAATCTCAGCTAAGGCTTGTCCATACGAGTCTGCATTCTCCGCAACCTGGGTTTGCAGTTTTTCAAACAAATCCAAGGCATGAAGCACGCGGCCGCTGTTCTTAGACTCTTGCTCTTTAAGATCTTCCAAGGCTGCACGAATCATCTTGATGTCTTCGTCAATCAAGTCAATCTGACTCTCAATATTGCCAATGGCATGCTTGGCTTTTATGAAACGGAAAGAATTATTGTACCCTTCTGCTTCAAATAGATTATTTTCGATATCAGCAAATGAATTTAAGGACAAGTCTACCCATTTTTGATTCCATTCACGGAAGGCTACCTGACTTTGCCCAATCAAATGCATATTTTTTACTTCTTCAACTTCATCATTCACAGGGAGATTATAGAGTGCTTCTTTTCTCTCCTCCAAATTTTGAAGTAAAGCTTCATTTCTCTTTCTCATCAGAACTGCAGTACCATAGCCGACAACCAAAAGCAGAGCTACCACAGCAACGAGAATAACTAGTCCAATAGACATATAGAACTCCTTCACATTGTTACTATAAAGCAAACATAATGATTATATCATATTTTTGCCCATAATGGTTGATTTTTCTGATTTTTTTAGACGTCGAGCGTACTGTATACAGCATTTTCTTCGATAAATTCACGACGGGGTTCAACGCGATCCCCCATCAGCATGTCAAAAATCTTGTCAGCTTCCGCTGCATCATCCACTGAAACCCGTGCCATCAAGCGATGTTCAGGATTCATAGTCGTCTCCCACAGCTGATGGTCATCCATTTCTCCGAGCCCCTTGTAGCGTTGAATGGTTGGCTTAGAGCGGCCTTCACTGTAGCGAGCCAAAGCAGCTTGAAGCTCTTCTTCCTGATTAGCACCTGGCTGGATATATTCTTTGACTTCACTTCCAACCTTGACGCCATAGATTGGCGGCTGAGCGATATAGACAAATCCAGCTTCCAGAACTGGCTTCATATAGCGGTAAATCAAAGTCAAGAGCAGGGTCCGAATATGAGCTCCGTCTACATCGGCATCGGTCATGATGACTAATTTTTGGTAGCGGGCCTTGCTGACATCAAAGTCAGCTCCAAAACCAGTTCCCATAGCAGTAAAGAGACTGCGGATTTCTTCATTGGCCAATATCTTGTCCATGCTGGCTTTTTCAACGTTGAGAATCTTACCGCGAATTGGCAGAATAGCCTGGAATTCACGGTTACGGCCGGACTTAGCTGAACCACCCGCTGAATCCCCCTCCACGATGAAAAGTTCAGTTTCCTGAGGGTCGTTAGACGAGCAGTCAGCCAATTTTCCTGGCAGATTGGAAATTTCCAAGCCAGACTTCTTGCGGGTTACTTCCCGAGCTCGCTTGGCAGCAATTCTAGCCTTAGAAGCCAAAATTCCTTTTTCAACGATTTTTCGAGCTACCGCAGGATTTTCCAAAAGAAAATCTGAGAAGGCTTCGCTGAAGAGGCGATTAGTAATCTTGACCACTTCGCTATTGCCCAGCTTGGTCTTGGTTTGACCTTCAAACTGAGGGTTAGGGTGCTTGACAGAGATGACCGCTGTCAGTCCCTCACGCACATCTTCCCCAGTCAGATTGTCCTCGTTTTCTTTGAGAAGCTTGTTTTTCTTGGCATAGTCATTGATAACCCGAGTTAGGGCCGTCCGGAAACCTTGCTCATGCGTTCCACCCTCGTGGGTGTGGATGTTATTGGCAAAGCTCATGACTGTTTCGTGGTAGCCAGTCGTATACTGCATAGCTACTTCAACCGTAATGTCGTCCATTTCGCCGTCGGTATAAATCGGTGTTTCAAAGATTACATCCTTGTTTTCATTGATGTATTGGACATAGCTGGCAATCCCACCTTCATAGTGGTAATCCTTGACTTGCTCCATTCCATCTCGCTTATCGGTGATGGAAATTCTGAGACCACGATTGAGGAAGGCCAGTTCTTGTACCCGCTTATTGAGCTTTTCAAAGTCAAATTCTACTGTTTCAGTGAAAATCTCTGGATCTGGTGTAAAGTGAACTGTCGTACCAGTACGGTCTGTCTCACCGATGATTTCTAAATCAGCGACTACATGACCGCGACGGTATTCTTGGTAATGAATCTGACCATTCTTATAAACGCGGACATCCAGCTGAGTGGACAGGGCATTTACAACGGAAGAGCCCACACCGTGCAGACCTCCCGATACCTTGTATCCGCCACCGCCGAATTTTCCTCCGGCATGGAGCACGGTAAAGACGGTTTCCACGGCTGGGCGGCCAGTTTTCTCCTGAATATCAACGGGAATTCCCCGACCGTTATCCACTACTGTTATGGAATTATCTTTTTCGATAAAGACCTGAATGTGGCTGGCAAAACCAGCCAACGCCTCATCAATTGAGTTGTCAACAATTTCCCATACTAAATGGTGAAGACCTTCCTTGGAGGTCGAACCGATATACATCCCTGGACGCATACGAACGGCTTCTAAGCCTTCTAAGACCTGAATCTGACTGGCATCATATTCCTGGGCCTGTATATCTTGCTGCTTTTCTTCTGTCATAGTGTTCCTTTTCTAATCAATATCTATAAATTCTTCAAGATGCTGCATATTATCAAAGAGATAGGTATCAAAGCCAGCTGCCTGCCCTGCTTCAATATCCAGTGGACGGTCACCAATGACCAAACCAGAGACAATCTGATACTTGTCTTTTAGATAGAGCATGGAGTCTGGTGAGGGTTTCCTTGGAAAACCATTCGCCGATGTCACCACTTCTGTAAATGCTGATGCAATGGCAGTTTTCTCCAAGATTTCCAGCACTTGGTTGTCCCGGTGGGAGACCAGAAAGTTCCGACCACCCTTGTCCACGATCCGCCTAAGCAAGTCTGCCGCTCCGTCAAATAAGACAGGGTGAGTCAACTCTTCTGCTTCATTGGCCTTATAAAACTTCAAAAAGTCTTTTTCTTGGGGAGCAAACTGCTGGACTGCATAGTCCGTAGACACCTTGAGGGCCTTATAAACTTCGTCATGACCAGCTTGCAAACCGTATTCTTTCAAAGTCTGAACAAAAGCTGCAGTCGAAGTTTCATAATTATCCAAGAGTGTTCCACCTAAATCCCAGATGTAATCTTGATAATTCATACCTTTCATTATACCATAATTTTCATGAAAAAGGGGCTAATATTTGCCTGAATCCAGCACTTTTCCGACTTTTTCAGCCCTTTTTCTAAACAAAATATCTCAAAGAAGCCAAAATTTAAAAATGGATGCTGGTTTCGTCCTTTTCAACAGCTCTAAACCCGTTCCATATAGAGGACGGCAAAGAGTCATAAGGGTTCAAAAAAGCTGGGAAACATTATGAATCCCAGCCTATTTTTAATTTCCAAATACATCTGTATAAAGCATAGCATCAGCCAACTGGTCAGCGTCTCCGCCCAGCTGACGAACCAGCTCATAGGCAAAAGCCAAGGCAGTTGATGGACCACGGCTAGTAATCAGCTTCCCATCAACAAGAACTGTTTCTTTACGGTAAGTTCCATTTTTAATATTGTCTTGCGCACCATCATAGCAAGTGAAATACTTACCAGTCAAGATACCTGCGCGGTCAAGAGCAATGGGAGCGGCACAAATGGCCGCGATGAATTTGTCCCCCTGCTGAAAGTCCTGTAAAAGCTGCATCAGTCGGTCATCATCGCGAAGATTAGCTGATCCCGGCATCCCCCCTGGCAAGATGACCATATCGTAGTCATCCAGTCTGCCCTTCCAGACCTGATCCGCCTGAACAGTGATGGCGTGAGAGCCAGTCACTGATTCATCAAAACCAATCATATCACAGACAAGACCTGCACGGCGCAAGACATCCACAACTGTCAAGGCCTCGATTTCTTCAAAGCCTGGAGCTAAGAGTAAAGCTGCTTTTTTCATAAAAATATCCTTTCTGAGATAAGCCAGTCACAAAATCGCATCTGATTTGTGAGTCAAAAACTTACTTTATCTTTATTTTAATTTCTTCAGTACGACTTTTTTTCGGACAGCAGGAATTCGCTCCTTCTTTTCATCCGTCAGGCTGTTCTGATAGGAGACGGACAGCAGGAGACCGACACCAATAAGATTACTGATGATGGAAGAACCACCCTGTGAAATAAAGGGTAGCGGAATCCCTGTCAGAGGTAGAATTCCTGTTACCGCTCCAATATTTTCAAAGATATGGAAGAGTAGCATCATGATAAATCCAGTTGAGATATAAGTATAAAACTGATTGTTAGATTTAATCGTAATCTTGAGCATGCGGTAAATCAGCAGTAAATAGAGCATGATAACCATGGTCGAGCCCAAAAAGCCAAAATCTTCTGCAATGACGGTAAAAATCATATCGCTTTCCCGAACAGGCACCAAGAGATTAGAGACATTAAAGCCTTGACCAGTCAGACCACCGCTTCCGACAGCGATTTGTCCCTGTGCTTGCTGGAAGGTGGTCGTCTGAGCGTAGTCAAAAGGATGAAGCCAAGCCAAAATTCGATTGATTTGGTAGGTTGGCATGCCTAGATTATGCAGAAAGGCACGGCCGCCATCGGAAATAAAAACAAAGAGAAATCCTCCCAACAGCAGGACTCCCGTCAGAAAGACCGGCAGGATAATCTTCCAAGACACACCTGACAGTAGCACTATGCCACCGTATATTGCAACAAAAACCAGAGCTGTCCCCAAATCACTCTGAAGGGTTAACAGAACCAGAACAGGCACGGTGTAGAGCCCAAGCTTCAGAATTAGAAAAAAGTCTAAAGCCAAGGTTCGCTCATCCTGCTTGTGTTGCTGGAGAAAATGGACCACCAGCCGCGACAGCATGAGAATATAGGAAATCTTCATAAACTCTGAGGGCTGAAAGAGGGTCACACCACGAATAGCAATCCAGTTTTTAGCACCAGTGGAGGCTACCAGAGATTGGCTGTAAAAAATCAGAGGCAAGACCATGAGGCCAAGACCAAAAACATAGAGATAAGGCGTAATTTTCCAGAGAAACTTGGTGTTAAAGAACATGAGGATAAAACTGAGCAGGAAGCCCACCGCAATCCAGGCGATTTGCTGACCAACCATGGGCCAGGCATTGTCAGGATAATCATGACTAACAGCAATGTAAATAGCCACAACTCCGATTGAAAGCAGCATCAAAACGGGCAAAATTAAACTATAATCAATCCGAGACTCAAACGTCCGTCTTTGATAAGGCATAGTCCCTCCTTTTTAGAAAAAATACTGGATAATCAAACTAGAAACAGCAACGCAAAACCAAGCGAAGGCACCAGTCAGCAAAGGCGCTGCTCCTGCTTGCTTAAACTGCTTAAAGGAAACCTTTGCGCCAATAGCTGCCAAGGCCATAGCCATCAGCCACTGAGAAATGAATTTTGTATAGGGGATGACAGCAGCCGGCAGAAATCCAAGACTGCTGACAAGTGAGGCTAAAACAAACCAAGCTATAAACCAAGGAAAAATCTGTTTCAAGTTTGTCTTTTGCGACGACTTCTTAGACTTGATATAGCGATAAGCTGCGAAGATCAGGCAGGCCGGTACAATCATCAGGGCTCGACTAAGCTTGACAATGGTCGCCAAGTCCCCAGCTGACGGGCTATATGTATAGCCTGCTGCCACTACTGACGAAGTATCATTGATGGCTGTTCCAGCCCAAGTCCCGAAAAAGGCATCCGACATCTGTAACAAATGCCCTAAAAAAGGGAAAATGAATACTGCTAAAATATTGAAAAAGAAAATAGTGGAGATGGACAAGGCAATATCCTCTTCATCAGCGTCCAAGATTGGTGAAGCAGCCGCAATGGCAGAGCCGCCGCAGATGGCTGTTCCAAAACCAATTAAAATAGTCAAGATCCGGTTCATCTTAAAGAAACGCCCAGCCAGATAGGCTGCCAGAAAGGCTATCAGAATGGTGATAAGACTGATACGAAGAGAAGAAATCCCTGTCTCAGAAACCTGACCAATGGACATGGAAAATCCCAAAAAGATGATGGAATACTGCAGCAATTTCTTTCCTGAATAGCTGAGTCCTTCCTGAAAAACAGCCGGCAGCTTCATGCTGTTGTTCAAAACAATCCCAAAGACAATAGCCAAAACACTAGAGCCTATCAAGGGAAGCAAGCCGCCTAAAAAGATAGAAACAGCCGCTATGCCAAAGGATAACAGAATTCCTGGTAAATATTTTTTCACGAGCACTCCTTCTTTCTTATGCCTCTCATTATAACAAATTCTTTCCCAAAAATCTGAATGGAACTAAAAAATCAGCCAATAAAACTCAGCTGATTTCAGATAGTTTCAGTCAAAAAAGTCTTGTAATTCATGCATAATGGCTGCCTCTGGCAGAATATCCAAAGAAGCCAATTGTGACAGATGATGCTGAATCTGCTTGCCATAGCGTTTACTAGAAATGCGATTGTCCAAAAGAATAACAGCTGACTTCTGATGCTCATTGCGCCGGGTACGGCCAATGGCCTGCTTAAGCCGTAAGATGGCAAGAGGCAGTTGATAATCATAAAAGGCATTCTTACCTTCCCCTTTCAGGCGGCTGTTGATCTTCTGCGCAAAGAAATCCTTGGGATTGTCAAATGGAATCCGAGTAATCAGCTGAATAATCTGGTCTTGCTCAGCAAAATCCGCCCCCTCCCAGAAGCTGCCAGAGCCCAAAAGGATACCTGCCTCTCCTCTATCAAAACGGCGTTTGATATTGCCAGCATCGCCATTTTTATATTGAGCTAAATGCGGAAGAGCCAGCAAGTCCGAAACAGTCAAAAGCAAGTCTTTAGAAGTGAAGAGGACGACGATAGGCAGACCGAGTTCCGCCACTTCTTGCAGGCAAGCAACAATCTCTCGAGCAAAATCCTCAGTTGACAAATCCACTACTGCTGGAAAACTTTCATCTAAAAAGAGCTTCTGCAGTGGCTTCTTCTTGCTTTTCAGCTTGTAAAAGTGATAACTTTCAAAGCCTAGCAACTGCGCCAAATTGACCTTAGAGCTGATTTCCAGAGTAGACGAAACCAAGATAACCTTGGCCCTTTCAGGCAAAAAGTCTGTAAAATGCAGCAATTCTGAACGGCCAGCATGCAGAGTCATCAAGCGATGATCTGCCAAAACTTCATCAACCAACCAATAATACTGGTATTTGCCACTGAACAAGTGCTGTAGCTCAGGCAGTGCACTAGTCTTTAACTCGGACACATCCTGAAGCAGCCGGGCAATCTTTTCCGGACTTAACTCAGATGCTTTCTTGCGATGCTTCTCTGCGGCATCAGCCAGCTCAAACTGAATGCTTTGCAAAAGTCGTTGTTGCAGAAGTTCCCCTTCTTCCTGAAGGAGATGATTTATCTGCTGCAGCGTTTTAGTTAGATTTATACTGGCCTGAGAGAAGCTTTCCAAGGCAAAAAACATCTTCTGAGCTTCATCTACTACCAGAACACGATTGTCCAGCAGAGACTGGTCATCCTCTAAACGCGTCAGCAGGTAAGCATGATTGGTAATCACGACTCGACTGGTAGCCGCCTTGACCTGTCCCAGCCGCCAAAAATCTTCCTCATAAAAAAGAGAATATTTGCTTAGCTTGCCATCATGACGGATTTCATTGAAGTAGCTTGAGAAGCGATGAGCCTGCCCGATTTCATTCAAATCACCTGTTTTAGTTTCAGTCAGCCAAACCAAGAGTTGCAGCTTGCAGCGATTAATCAGACGGTTGTCATATTCCCTGTCTAGTGTCTGATAGAAATGGTCCAGTTTGAGATAATTCTCCGGACTCTTTAGACTGTGAAAGGAAATACCAAATACTTCCTCCAACAATCGTCCTTCCTTTTGTAGCAGCTGGTCCTGCAGGATCTTAGTCGGAACCGTCACTAGTACTTTTTCTTGACCTCTAGATAGAATAGGCAGCAAGTAGCCAAAGGTCTTACCTAAGCCTGTCTGCGCCTCTAAAAAACTAGCCTCCTGCTGGTCCAGAGCTTCCTCCATAAAGCGAGCAAACTTGAGCTGTTCTGGCCGCTCTTCTAAGCCCAGCAGGTATAGATTGGTGAGGAAATCCTGCGACAGCTTCTTTTCCGAAGTCAGCTTTTGGGGAAGTCGCAGGAAAATACCATGGCAGGATTGCAGCTCTTTATCTTGCTGATCTGGCATCGTCTGATAAACTTCCTCGATCGCCAGGCGCGACTCATAGATAATGCTATCCGCCAAAGTTAGCATTTTCTCAACCAAGGCCTTGGCTAGGCTCTTGATTTTGTCTTGTATTTTTAAAAATAGCTGAGCCGTTGCTTGAGCATCTGCCAGAGCAGTGTGGGCGTTTTCCAAAGAAATATCCAGCAGATCGCAGAGATTACCCAAAGAATATTTATCAAAGGTCGGGTAGAAGATCTGAGCCAGCTCTACCGTGTCCACACGCGGTGTCAGCAAGTCAAACCCTTCCCAGAAAAGGGCCTCCGCTAGTAGATTAGCATCAAACTTGACATTATGAGCGACAAAAATCGCATCCTGAATCAGCTCATATACCTCAGCTGCTACCTGAGAAAACTCCGGTGCTCGGCCAAGCCGCTCATCATCCAAACCTGTCAGCTCTTTGATATGCTCATCCAGTTCCTCATGAGGATTGACATCTGTTTCATAAGTCTTGGTAATGATTCCATTCTCAATCAGAACAATGCCAATCTGGATAATCTTTGCACTGCTGCCCGTTCCTGTAGCCTCCAAGTCCACAACGGCATACTTATAATCATTTTGTGTCATACTGTTATGATTATATCATAAAAGCCATTCTGAGACATCTGAAAATTTTCAGCCCTAGCTTAGAAAGCAATTCTGTGCAAAAAAACCGCTTTTCTGTTACACTCAATAGCAGAATACATTTTCCGAGGAAATCAAATGAAGATTCATAAAATTATCAACCTTGTTGCATTTGAAAACACCTATATCTTAGAGAACGATCAGGGTCTCCTAGTCGTCGATCCTGGCAGTGACTGGAAAAAGATTGAGCGCAAGCTGGAGGAACTCTCCAAGCCTGTGATTGCTATACTCTTGACCCATACCCATTATGACCACATTATGAGTTTAGAAAAGGTCCGAGAGCACTATGCTGCCCCACCTGTCTATGTGGCTGAGAGTGAAAGCAGCTGGCTCTACACACCGACAGATAACCTATCTGGTCTGGCGCGCCATGCTGATCTGGATGATATTATCTGTCGACCAGCAGAAGAGTTTTTCTCCTACGAAACAGACTATGATCTTGGAGGCTTTCACTTCTATGTGCTTGCAACACCCGGCCACTCCATCGGAGGTGTCTCTCTAGTCTTTCCTAATGACTGCCTTGTTTTGACGGGCGATGCCCTCTTTCGGGAAAGCATCGGACGAACGGATCTGCCGACTGGAAACATGGAACAATTACTGACGTCCATTCGTGAGAAACTTCTGGTATTGCCTAAAGACTATGCTGTTTATCCTGGTCATGGTCATGATACCACTATTTCACACGAAAAAATCTTTAATCCATTTTTAGCTCAGTAGCTATTAAAGCAATTACCTATAACAAAAATAGAGTTTGAAATTCTTCAAACTCTGTTTTTTATGATTTGTTAAATCTTCAAGAAGCGTCTCATAGAGATGATAGATCCCAATGATCCGATAAGAATTCCCAACACAAAGAGTGCTGCTATCATAATCGGACTAAAGAGTTTTGGATCAATCATAGAAAGTCCTTGACCTACCAAGCTCTTGTTCATAGTCTGGTAGGCTATACCATATGTCAAATACACTACAATTGACGGAACTGTTGCTCCTAGCAAGCCAATCCATGCTCCTTCAAACAGGAATGGTCCGCGGATATAGCTATTCTTGGCACCAACCAAGCGCATGATTTGGATCTCGCGACTGCGGGAAATAATGGTAATCCGAATAGTATTGGAAATGAGAAGGATAGCAATGAAAATCAGAAGCGCTGTCCCAATCAATCCCCATGTTTGGATGAAATTAGAAAACGCAAAGAGATTTTTGGTATTGGTACCACCATTTTGAACCTCTGAAACACCATCAATCTTACGAGCATCTTTTGTAACAGATTCTACATACTTAGGTGCCTTGGTCTCAACAATATAAGCATCGTAAAGAGGATTATTTTCTTCATCAAAAACATCCCACTCACTACCCATGGTCTCTGTTAGCTTATTATACTGCTCTTGCTTGCTGGAAAAAGTAACCTTCTCTACATTTTTCATAGAAGTTAGAGCATCATAGACCTTGTGGTAGTCCTCATTCTGAACTGTTTGGCCTTCTTTTACAATCGTTTCGCTATTGTCGGCAACATCCTTACGCATGTATACCATAACGCGGACATTATTGGAAATATCATTTGCCAACTTGGCTGTATTTAAAATTACTGAAGCAAAGACAGCCACTAAGCTCAAGGTAATCATAACCGAGCTGACAGCCGCTACAGTCATCCAACCATTCCGCGTAAGACTCTTAAGCGACTCAATCAAATGACGAAAAAATCTTCTAATCATCGTATCCGTATTCTCCTTCCGCTTCATCACGTACCACACGGCCATTTTCAATAGCAATAACGCGGTGACGCAGAGTATTTACAATCTGGCTGTTGTGGGTTGCCATCAGGACAGTTGTTCCCTGAAGGTTAATCCGCTCCAACAGGTTCATAATCTCCCAAGAATTATCTGGGTCCAAGTTTCCTGTCGGCTCATCCGCAATCAGGACTTTAGGGTTGTTAGCAATAGCACGCGCAATAGCAATCCGCTGCTGCTCACCACCGGAGAGCTCATTAGGGAATGAGCGGACCTTGTGCTTAAGACCAACTAGGTCCAGCACTTCCATAACCCGCTTTTTAATATTACGGCGGCGCTCACCGATAACTTCCATGGCGTAGGCAATATTCTCATACACTGTCTTTTTAGGAAGAAGTTTGTAGTCTTGGAAGACGACCCCGACCTGACGGCGCAGCATTGGAACATCGCGCTTCTTAATCTTAGCTAAGTCGAAATCAGCTACTTTCAGACTTCCCTTATCCAGCTTTATCTCCCGGTAAAGCAAACGAATAAAGGTTGACTTTCCTGCGCCTGAAGGGCCAACAATATAGGCAAACTCCCCAGGTTCTACGTTAATAGACACACTACGTAAGGCAGTGGTCCCGTTGCCATACTTCTTGACAACATCTTTCATTTCAATTATTGACATCTATTGAAATTTCCTTTCAATCTAATTCTAATCTCTTGCATTTCCTAGTTCAAACGCCATTTCAAATAGGCGTCGATGAAACCATCCAAATCTCCGTCCATAACCTTGTCCACCTGTGCTACTTCGTAACTGGTCCGATGGTCTTTGACCATGGTATAAGGCGTAAAGACATAGGAGCGGATTTGGCTGCCCCAGGAAATTTCCTTCTTATCTCCCTTGAGTGAATCGACTTCGGCTGCTTGTTTCTCTTGCTCTAGTTGATAAAGCTTGGCCTGCAGCATCTTCATCGCCCGATCACGGTTTCCATACTGGGTCCGGTCAACCGTAGACTGCACCACAATTCCTGTAGGAATATGGGTCAGCCGCACACCAGTAGAAACTTTATTGACATTCTGTCCGCCGGCTCCTCCCGAGCGGAAAGTGTCCATCTTAATATCGTCATCGCGAATTTCCACCTCAATGGTGTCATCCAGCTCTGGCATGACCTCTACTGAGGTAAAAGAAGTATGGCGACGTTTAGCTGAGTCAAATGGTGAAATCCGAACCAAACGGTGGACTCCCATTTCTGACTTGAGCAGACCATAAGCGTGCGGACCTTCAAATGAAAGAGTCACTGACTTAATTCCCGCTTCGTCTCCCGCTTGATAGTCCAAGACCTCAACTTTGAAGCCCTTGGCATTGCCAAAGCGCGTATACATACGCAGCAGCATATCTCCCCAATCCTGGGCCTCTGTACCACCAGAGCCCGGGTGAATTTCAAGGATAGCATTGTTATTGTCATAAGGCTCAGATAGGAGCAGGGTCATTTCATAGCTGGTCATCATTTTCTCGAGTTCGTCCAGCTTTTCTTCCAACTCTCCCTGAACCGACTCATCCTCAGCCAGAAAATCAAGCAAGATTTCCGATTCATCAAAAAGCTCAGTCATCTGATGGAAATTTTCATAGGTTTGCTTGAGTTCATTCAGCTCTTGAGATGTCTTCTGGGCTGCAATGTTGTCATCCCAAAAGTCGGGTTCTGTCATCTTATTTTCTAAGATGGCAATTTCTTCTTCCAGACCTTCTAAGTCAAAGAGACCCCCTGAAAGAAGCTAATTTTTCACGATTTGCGTCAATCTTTTGACGAATTTCTGAAATGTCCATAAATACCTCTTTTCACATATCGTTTAATTATAACATAAATTAAACAGTTTGCCTAATCTCACATTCAGCAGCTTACATTTTATCGGATTTTCCCTAGCTAGGCAAGACAAGCGACTCCTTGTCACCTAATTGTTAGAAAAGTAATATAATGACATGGGGTTGGAAGAATTATTTCAAGCCTTCCTAGACCTCGTCCATGAATAAACGAAATATAAGATTACGATAATTTATGAGGTGTTCAGATAAAAGGGGAACTCTCCATAGGTGCTTAAGCATTTTCAAGTTTTGAAAAATATGCTAGACTAAAACCATGACAAGAATCGGATTTATGAGCGACCTCCATCTGGACTCAAATCAGTTTGGGAATTTTGAACACCAAGCTCTTCGCCAGCTTTTAAAAGAGGAAGGTATTGACCACCTACACATCGCTGGTGACCTGTCCAACGACCTGACCAAGATTAGTTTGCCCTTTCTTGAAACTTTGAAGCAAGAGATTCCTCTTTCTTTTAATCTGGGAAATCACGATATGCTGGGACTTTCTGAGCAAGAAATTTCAAACTATGATTTTCAGGTCCAGCAGTTCGGCCAGACCAAGCTCGTCAGCTTTTCTGGCTGGTATGACTACAGCTTTGTTCCAGAAAAAAGCAAAGAAGAGCATCTGAAAACTAAGACTAATTTCTGGTTTGACCGCAGATTGGAGCGTCAACTGGACGACCCTAGCATTACATCTCAGACGCTGCAAGAGTTAGAAAAACTGCTGATGACTTTAGATGGTCCCATTATTGTTGCTCTGCATTTTGTGCCCCATCAAGACTTTCTATACGACCATCCCTATTTCCAGCGCTTCAACGCCTTCCTAGGAAGCCAAGCTTTTCATCGTCTCTTTGTCAAATACAGGGTGAAAGAGGTTGTTTTCGGTCATCTCCATCACCGCCACCAAAGCCGTGTTATCGAAGGTGTCCGCTACCATATGCGTCCTCTGGGCTACATCCGCGAATGGGAACTGACTCGGAACTTTTTTAATGACTTTCCTCAGTATAAGATTCCCCAGATGTATCGTTTGCATAAGCGTTATAATGCTGTCAAAGATTTAGACGAATTTCGAGACTATAAGAAAAAACACCTGGCAGACGAACTGAGAGATGCTTTAACAGTAATTGAAGTTCAGTAATGGAAATGTTGAATTGCAGCTCTCAGCTCATCTGAGAGCTGCTTTTTGCTGTCCAACTGCACATAGACTTCTAATAAGCAGGAGCGAAAATTGGAAAAAGCAATGAAATCTTGGTTGTTTCCCAATGGAAAACTCTGTGATTGAAGCCACAATCTAAATTCATGCTGGGACAGTTTTTTCTTTAAGACAGCTTGATAGAGCACCTGGGCTAAGCGCCAATCCTCATCATTTCCGAAACGGACTGAAACTCTTTTAAAAACTTGATGAATGACCTCTAAAACCTCTGGCATCCTACTGGAGGGAAAGTCCGGATGACAAGCCACTTCTGTCAATAAGTCTGCTCCATGAGCGAAGGCATGAACCCAACCGTATTTCCTGGAGTAACCCCTTGTGTCTCTTTCTACTAACAGGTAGGTTAGCCCCTTATCTAGTAAATATTGTCTTACTTGTACTGATAAAGCCTGATAATACGAAGAGTTTGGATTACCATCACAGTTTAAGAGATTGGCATAAAATAAAGCTGTGAAGGAACGTGTTAAGGTGGCTTGACCATTTTTATCACTCTTGTAAAAAAGTCCTTTTCTTTTGACTGCTTCTTGGGCCAAGAAACGAAACTGTCCAGCTGAAAACAGGTCAGCTTGAAGTCCCCTTGCTAAGGACGAAAAGACTAACTCATCACGGATTGTCGCTTCTGGATGACCAATGTGATCCAGTAACCATAAGATTTCTTCCTCATAATATAAAGGAGAAGCCTCTTCCAACTTCTTTCGTAAGTTTTGATACATAATTTCACCGTCCTTTCGAGTTGCTTTCTTTGAATTTGATTATATCGCCTTGTACGCAAAAAAGCCATCCGTAGATGACTTTTGGCTGTTAAATAGCATTTTTGTCCATACCTAATTTACGTTGGATGAATTTAACAATTTCAACAATGACAATCATGGCAAAGCTACCAATCAGAACAACTGTCCATTGTGACAAGTCCAGCTTGGTCACATGGAAAATCTTTTCCAGTGGATCAATTACAATAGTTGAAATCAATAGGATGAAAGAAACCAGAATAGACCAGTTAAAGGTCTTAGACTTGAATGGACCAACTGTAAAGATAGACTGGTAAACAGATTTTACATTATAAGCATGGAAGAGCTGAATGAGGCCAAGTGTTGCAAAGGCCATTGTCAGAGCATCCGCATGGATAGACTTGATATCACCGGCATGAACGGGATTAGAGATAGCATAACCATAAACCGCCAGAACCAAAGCCCCTTGCAGGACACCCTGATAGATGATAGAGCTCATCACTCCACCTGAGAAGAAGCTAGACTTACGGCCGCGAGGCTTATGACTCATGACACCTGGCTCAGCAGGCTCAACTCCCAGAGCAATAGCTGGGAAGGTATCCGTTACTAGGTTAATCCAAAGCAGATGAACTGGCTGCAGCACATCCCAACCAAAGAGAGTTGCCAAGAAAATAGTCAGCACCTCAGCTGTATTAGCTGAAAGGAGATACTGGATGGTCTTTTGAATATTAGAGAAGACCTTGCGTCCTTCTTCCACGGCTACAATGATGGTCGCAAAGTTATCATCTGCCAGAATCATGTCAGAGGCACCCTTAGATACTTCTGTACCTGTAATGCCCATACCGATACCGATATCAGCTGTCTTCAGAGCTGGTGCGTCATTGACACCATCACCTGTCATGGCTACGACCTTACCTTGGTTTTGCCAAGCTTTGACAATCCTTACCTTATGCTCAGGCGAAACTCGGGCATAGACAGAGTATTGGCCAACAACCTTTTCGAATTCCGTATCAGAAAGCTCATTGAGCTCAGCACCAGTCAGGACATGGTCTTCAGTATCTCCCTCTTCGATGATCCCCAAACGCTTAGCGATAGCTTCAGCTGTATCCTGATGGTCACCGGTAATCATAATCGGACGAATACCAGCTTCCTTGGCTACGCGAACAGCTTCTGCTGCTTCTGCACGTTCTGGGTCAATCATACCGATTAAACCAGTAAAGATTAAATCATTTTCTAGATTTTCAGATGTCAAGTCAGACGGAACTGCATCAATAATCTTGTAGGCGCCAGCCAGCACACGCAGAGCTTGGTGAGCCATGTCTGAGTTGTTAGACTTAATCAGCTGTGAAGTGGCGTCATCAATCGCTGCAACATCTCCAGCCTTATCACGGGCAACACAGCGTTTCAAGAGTTGATCTGGCGCTCCCTTTACTGCCACAAGGAATTTCCCATCTGGCAATGGATGGACAGTAGACATGAGCTTACGATCTGAATCAAAAGGAAGCTCAGCTACACGAGGATATTTCTCTAAAAAGGCCTTCACATCATAGCCCTTGTCCAAAGCATACTGGATAAAGGCTGTTTCTGTTGGGTCACCAATTAGCTTTCCTTCTTGGTCAATCTTGGTATCATTGGCCAGAACAACTGAACGTAAGAGAGGTAGCTCCAAGCCAAGTTCAATATCTTGTCCAGCTTCATTCAGGACTCCGTCATAAAAGACTTTTTCGACCGTCATCTTATTCATGGTCAGGGTACCAGTCTTATCTGAAGCGATAATCTCAGTTGATCCCAAAGTCTCAACAGCTGGAAGCTTACGGACAATTGAATTCCGCTTAGCCAAAACCTGAGTTCCCAAAGCCAGCACGATGGTAACGATAGCAGGCAGACCTTCTGGAATAGCCGCAACTGCCAAAGCTACAGAAGTCATCAGCTCATCCAGTGGATTTTTCCCTTGAATGAAGACCCCGACTACAAAGGTCACCGCAGCAATCACCAAGATAGCATAAGTCAGAACCTTAGACAGACTATTAAGATTTTGCTTGAGCGGTGTGTCCGTTTCATCCGCATCCTGCAACATACCCGCGATGTGGCCGACTTCCGTATACATCCCTGTATTGACAACAACCCCTACTCCTCGGCCATAAGTGACATTGGAGTTTTGGAAGGCCATATTCACACGGTCGCCAATACCAGCATCTGCAGCTACCTCAACAGTCAAATCTTTCTCAACAGGAACAGACTCACCTGTCAGAGCCGCTTCTTCGATTTTTAGTGAATTAGCTTCCAAAAGCCGCATATCTGCTGGGACAACATCACCGGCTTCCAGTCTAACGATATCGCCAGGCACCAACTCCTTAGAATCCACTTCTGTGACATGGCCATCACGCAGGACACGCGCAGCTGGGCTGGACATAGATTTGAGAGCTGCAATCGCTTCTTCAGCCTTTCCTTCCTGATAGACACCAAAGATGGCATTGATGATTACTACAGCTAAGATGATTAAAGCATCAGCGATGTCTTCACCACCTGATGTGACAACAGACAAGACCGCTGCTACCAACAAGATGATAATCATCAAATCCTTAAACTGCTCCAAAAACTTCATTAAGAGAGATTTTTTCTCCCCTTCATCCAGTTCATTGCGGCCATAATCAGCTAAACGCTTGGCTGCTTCTTGACTGGACAAACCTTGCTCTGAAGCGTCCAAAGTTTTGAAAATTTCCTCAGGACTCTGGGTGTAAAAAGCTTGGCGCTTTTGTTCTTTTGACAATGTATTCCTCCTCTTGGCCTCTTTTATTTCTGAACTTTTCTGACCACTACGACTTATCATCTCGAGCCGCATCAGTCATATCCAAAAAGTCAGAAACAAAAAAGAGACCTGTTTATTAACAAGTCTCGCTATTTCATACAAGGCCGGAAATTTCTTTCGTATTGACGACCTTGTAACGGTTATTCCGTTAGCTACTCCCTTGAGTTAGAAACTATTATACCAAATTTTCACGCTTTTGCAAGGGGAAACATTATGATTTTCAAGAGTTTTCTCGTAAAATAGCAGCTAACCCCAGCTAATTTCCATTTCATAGCTGGCAAAAATCTGCTCTCCATCAACTGTTTTCAGCTGATAATGAAGTTGCAGAATTTGCTTGGTAAAATCAACCTTGTAGAAAGGAGTATCGGTCACAAACTGCTGCAAGCCCACAGGTGTATGGATGCCAACCAACGCCTGCCCTTGACTGATGAAACGCATGATGGACTTAGGCTTAGAAAAGCGCGTCATAACCAACTCTTTATCGTGAAACTTCAGAACTACTTTCTCTCCTTCTTCATTCTTGTATAGCAGATAATGATAGTCTCCTTTTTGCGTCCAGTCCGTATTGTAGACCTGATCAATTAGCTCGGTATGCCCGTCCAGCTGGATTTGATTTTTTATTCTAATTTGCATCTTTATCTCGTTTCTCTTTTTCTTTCCCTATTTTATCAAAAAAAGGATAAAATTGCTCTTCTTTCAGTTGCAGCTTTGATTTTTTTCCTACTATGATTTGTGGTATAATGGTAGCATGATTGAAAAAGTATTTCGGGACCCGGTTCACAATTATGTTCATGTGGACCATCAGGTTATTTATGATTTAATCAATACCAAAGAATTTCAACGGCTGCGCCGCATCAAACAGCTGGGTACTTCCGGCTATACTTTCCACGGCGGGGAGCACAGCCGTTTTTCGCATTGTCTGGGAGCTTACGAGATTGCTCGGCGCATCACCAAGATTTTCAATGAAAAATACCAAGCCAACTGGGATAGTCATGAAAGCTTGCTAACCATGACAGCCGCTCTCCTGCATGACTTGGGGCACGGAGCTTATTCACACACTTTCGAGCGCCTCTTTGATACCAATCACGAGGACATTACGCGGCAAATCATCACTAGTCCTGAGACAGAGATTCATCAGGTATTGGTTCAGGTTTCACCGGATTTCCCTGAAAAGGTAGCTAGCGTCATCAACCATACCTATCCCAATAAGCAGGTGGTCCAGCTGATTTCCAGCCAGATTGATGTGGATCGGATGGATTATCTCTTGCGAGATTCCTTTTTTACTGGTGCTTCCTATGGGCAATTTGACTTGACCAGAATTTTACGAGTGATTTGTCCAGTAGAAAACGGCATCGCCTTCAAGCGCAATGGCATGCATGCGGTAGAGGACTATGTAGTCAGCCGCTACCAGATGTACATGCAGGTTTATTTCCACCCGGCCAGCAGGGCTATGGAAGTTTTGCTGCAAAATCTGCTCAAGCGGGCCAAGTTTCTCTATCCGGCTCAGAAGGATTATTTTGCGCTGTCATCTCCCAATCTCATTCCATTCTTTGAAAACAGAGTGACCCTGCAGGATTATCTGGCCTTGGATGATGGTGTTATGAATACCTATTTCCAAGTTTGGATGACTAGTCCAGACAAGATTTTATCTGACCTGGCTCAGCGTTTTATCAACCGCAAGGTCTTTAAGTCTATCGTCTTCTCTCAGGAAAACGAAGCGCATTTGGATATCATGCGAGACCTAGTTGGACAGGTTGGTTTCGACCCTGATTACTATACTGCTATCCATCGTAATTTTGATTTACCTTACGATTTCTACCGGCCTGACGTTGAAAAACCCCGGACCCAGATTGAAATTCTGCAAAAAGATGGCAGCCTAGCAGAACTGTCCAGCCTGTCTCCTATCGTTCATTCGCTAGCCGGGACCAGACAAGGCGATAATCGCTTCTACTTCCCCAAGGAAATGCTAGCAGAGACCGGACTTTTCAGCGAAAAAAACCAGACCTTTATGCACTATATCAAAAACGACCAATTTACCTACGGAGAATAAAATGTCTATCAAATTAGTTGCCGTTGACATTGACGGTACCCTTTTAAATAACCAAAAAGAAATCACTCCTGAAGTCTTCAGCGCTGTTCAGGATGCTAAGGCTGCTGGTGTCAAAATCGTTATTGCAACCGGCCGTCCTATTGCAGGAGTTCAAAAGCTTCTCGAGGAGCTAGAGCTTAATCAGCCAGACAACTACGTCGTTACCTTCAACGGCGGACTGGTGCAGGATACTGTTACTGGCGAAGAATTAATCAAAGAAACATTGACTTATGAGGACTATCTGGATATCGAACTGCTCGGGCGAAAATTAGGTGTTCACATGCATGCTATCACTAAGGACGGCATTTATACAGCCAATCGAAACATCGGCAAGTACACTGTTTACGAGTCCAATCTGGTCAGCATGCCTATCTTCTACCGCACACCTGAAGAAATGGTCAATAAAGAAATCGTTAAGTGCATGTATATTGATGAGCCAGAAATTCTGGATGCGGCCATTGCTAAGCTGCCACCGGAATTAGCCGAAAAGTATACACTGGTAAAATCAGCTCCTTTTTATCTGGAAATTGTCAAAAAAACTGTCAATAAAGGGGCTGCTATCCTTCATCTGGCTGAAAAACTTGGCTTAAGCAAGGAGCAGACTATGGCTATCGGTGATGAAGAAAATGACCGCGCCATGCTGGAAGCCGTTGGCTCTCCTGTTGTCATGGAAAATGGCAAGGAAGAACTTAAGAAAATTGCCAAATATATCACCAAATCGAACGACGAATCCGGCGTAGCACACGCTATTAGAGAGTGGGTATTAGACTAATGTTTAGTTACAAAATTGGAATTTCAGCTCAGGAACACGACGATTTTGTCACGGCTCATCCGCAGGCTAATCTTCTGCAGAGTTCTGCCTGGGCTCAGATTAAGGATAACTGGGCCAATGAGCGCTTAGGCTTCTATAAAGATGACCACTTGGTTGCCGCAGCCAGTGTCCTAATTAAACCACTGCCCTTAGGGATGACCATGCTTTATATCCCGCGCGGCCCCATCATGGACTATGGTGACAAGGAGCTGCTGGCCTTTGTTTTGGCCTCGCTCAAGAAATTTGCCAAGGAGAAAAAAGCGCTCTTTGTCAAGTTTGACCCTAGCCTCTTTCTGGCAGAAAGCAAGATGGGAGGCGAATTGCAAGACAAGGCAGAAACGATTGAGCTGATTCAACAGTTACAGGAAGCAGGCGCTGTCTGGGTCGGACGGACTGAGTCTCTGGACGAAACCATTCAGCCTCGCTTGCAGGCCAATATTCATAAAGAAGATTTCAGCGAAGAGTTGCTTTCTAAAAGTACTCGCCAGGCTATTCGTACAGCCCGTAACAAAGGCATTCAAATCCAATTTGGTGGATCAGAATTACTGGACGACTTTTCAGGCCTGATGAAGAAAACGGAAAACAGAAAAAATATCCACCTGCGCGGCAAAGACTATTACCAAAAACTCTTGGATACTTATCCTGAGCATTCCTATGTCACCTTATCCAGCATTGATCTAAAGGCACGATTGGAAGACTTGCAGGCTCAGCTGACCAAGACTCTCAAGGAAGCAGAGAAATTTACCGAGAAAACCAAGCCTGGCAAGATTGAGAATAACCAGCAAGAACAGAAACGCCTCCAAGAAGAGATTGACTTTCTGCAGGACAAAATCAGCCAAGGGGGTGCTGTCGTTCCCCTTTCTGGCACACTGGTCTTAGAATATGGCAAAACCTCTGAAAATATCTATGCCGGAATGGACGAGGAATACCGTCGTTATCAGCCTGCCATCATCACTTGGTACGAAACGGCCAAACATGCTTTTGAGCGCGGAGCTTATTGGCAAAATATGGGCGGAATCGAAAACGATCTCAAGGGTGGTCTCTACAGCTTTAAATCCAAGTTCAATCCGACCATTGAGGAATTCGCTGGTGAGTTTAATCTGCCAACTAATCCCCTCTACCATCTCTCCAATCTGGCCTACACTCTCAGAAAGAAACTGCGCAGCAAGCATTAAAAGAAAGGAAGCCTATGACCTTTAAACTTCTCAGCCAAGAAGAATTTATCCAGCATACCTCAGCTAGCTCCCAACGCTCTTTTATGCAGACAGTGGAAATGGCAGAGCTGCTGAGCAAGCGGGGCTTCAGCACCCAGTATGTCGGCTACACTGACCCGCAGGGACAGGTCGTGGTGTCAGCTGTCCTCTATAGTATGCCTATGACTGGCGGCCTTCATATGGAAATCAACTGCGGCCCTGTCTCTACCGATGCTCAATACTTGACTCCCTTCTATCAAGCTTTGCAGGCTTACGCTAAAAAAGAAGGCGCTCTAGAGCTCATCATCAAGCCCTACGAGACTTATCAGACCTTTGACAGCAATGGCCAGCCCACATCTGATGAAAAAGTCGAGCTTATCCAGCAACTGACTGATTTGGGCTTTGACTTTGACGGCTTACAGACAGGCTATCCAGGTGGAGAGCCTGATTGGCATTATGTCAAAGACTTAACTGGTCTGACAGAGAAAGACTTGCTCAAGTCCTTCAGTAAAAACGGCAAGGCGACCGTCAAAAAGGCGAATACCTTTGGCATCAAGCTAAAAAGGCTAGAACGTGACCAACTCAGCATTTTCAAAAACATCACAGCTGCTACTTCTGACCGGCGGGAATATGATGACAAGCCACTAGACTACTATCAAGATTTTTATGATAGCTTTGGTCAGCAGGCGGACTTTATGACAGCCAGTCTCAACTTCAAGGACTATCTTCAGAACTTACAAAAAGACCAAGAGAAACTGGGCCAAAAAATCCAGAAACTGCAGGCGGACTTGGAAAAGAATCCTCAATCTGAAAAGAAACAAAATCAGCTACGAGAACTTTCCAGCCAGTTTGATAGCTTTGAAACCCGCAAAGCAGAAGCTCAAGAACTGATTGACAAGTACGGCGACCAAGACCAAATCCTGGCTGCCAGCCTCTTTATCTATACCCCCCAGGAAGCAACCTATCTTTTCAGTGGATCTTATCCTGAGTTTAACAAATTCTACGCTCCAGCCCTGCTGCAGGAATACGTTATGACCGAAAGTATCAAGAGAGGCATTCCATTTTATAATTTCCTCGGCATTATGGGAATTTTCGACGGTTCTGACGGTGTTCTGCGCTTCAAACAGAACTTCAACGGCTTCATCGTCCGAAAAATGGGAACTTTCCGTTATTATCCTAACCCTCTCAAGTTTAAGCTGCTTCGGCTCATAAAAAAAATTCTAAGACGTTAAAAAACCAAGGAAAACCTTGGTTTTTTGTATGTTTATCTATAACGAGGTGTCGCAAAACCACGGATATTTCCATGACCGATGCGGTAAGTATTGCGTTTAACTACGTTATTGCTGTTGCCTTCAATCGTGTGAATGATGCCATTTTCAACTTTTTCGACAATACCGATATGATCAGCCCAGCCATCGTTTTGCTGGGTATCTTTGTCCCAGTTAAAGGTGATGATATCGCCTGCGCTAGGAGTCGAATTGCCATCTTCATTCCAGATACCTAGTCTTTGGAAAATATGAATATGGCGCTCTACACCGCACTCACGGCCGATAAGATCGCTCAAGCCTTCTCTTTGGAAAATAACCGTCGTGAAAATGTCGCACCAGTCATCTGTATTTTTTACAGCATAGCCAACTGGCAGCGGTCTGACACTGTTATAATCGTTGACCAAGCGCTGATGCTCAGCACTACCTCCCCTGACACCTACCATAGCAGCTGCCGCCGCAAGAACACGGTCTCGCTGACTAGCTGCCTGAGGACGGTTTACAGAGATAGAGGTCTTTTCTCCACCAGCTCCCTGCAGCTGATTTTGATTATTTAAGTAATACAAGTGAACATTGTACTCGCCTGCATTATTCTTATGGTCACGCGCATATACATGCTTACGATAAGTACCATCAGCCTGACGATCCGCTGTGTACCACTGGACATCATCTTGGCCATTCGCTTCTGACCAAGTCGGCAGGTAAACTGTCTTGAGACCTTCTGGTGCCACAATACCTGATACTACAATATCAAACTCTCCAGTATCATTATTCTTATTTTGAATACTGATTTTACCTTGCGGCTTACTGATAGAAACGTTGGTCTTGATGCCACCTGCTCCTACCAACCTGCCATCATTTTGCACATAGTAGAGATGGACATTATACTCGCCCTGAACGTTGTTATGGTCGCTCGCACGAACTCGCTTACGATAGGTACCATCCGGCTGACGCTCTGCGTTGTACCACTTGATATCATCTTGACCGTTGGCCTCTGACCAGGTTGGCAGGGAAACAGTCTTGAGACCACCTGGCGATACAATATCTGAAACCACAATATCAAAATCGCCATTTTCGCTGTTACGATTCTGGATACTGATTTTGCCCTGTGGTTTAACTGCAGACACATTGGTTGTAGTACCGCCAACACCGACTAACTGCCCGTCGTTACGGACATAGTAAAGATGGATATGATACTTACCAACTGAGTCTTTATGTTTACTAGATTCAACAGTAACTTTATAGGTACCATTAGCCTGCTGAGTAGCTGTATACCAGATAATATCGTCTTGACCGTTAGCTTCAGACCAAACCGGAACACTGACAGTAGATACTTCATAAGGGGCAGAAACGTTTGAAATCACAACATCAAAACTGCCGTTGACATTATTCTTATTTTGAATACTGATGTTGCCCTTTGGCTTGCCTAGAGAAACATTAGTTTTTATGCCACCAGCACCAACCAGCTTGCCATCATTTTGCACATAGTAGAGATGAATATTGTACTCGCCCTCAACATTTTTATGATCACTCACACGGACTCGCTTACGATAGGTACCATCCGGCTGACGTTCTGCGTTGTACCACTTGATATCATCTTGACCGTTGGCCTCTGACCAGGTTGGCAAGGAAACATTCTTAAGACCACCTGGCGATACGATATCTGAAACTACAATATCAAAATCACCGGTTTCGCTATTGCGATTCTGAATACTGATTTTGCCTTGAACTTTTGGTTTTTCTATAGAAATAGTCGTTTTAGTGCCATTTACACCTACCAAGCTGCCATCATTTTGCACATAGTAGAGATGCACATTATATTCGCCTTGGACATTGTTATGATCGCTCAGTCGAACTCGTTTCCGATAAGTACCGTCAGCCTGACGTTCTGCATTGTACCACTTGATATCATCTTGGCCATTGGCCTCTGACCAAGTTGGTAGGGAAACATTCTTGAGACCGCCTGGCGATACGATATCTGAAACCACAATATCAAAATCGCCAGTTTCGCTGTTGCGATTCTGAATACTGATTTTGCCTTGTACTTTTGGTTTTTCTATAGAAATAGTCGTTTTAGTGCCACTCACACCGACCAAGCTGCCATCATTTTGCACATAGTAGAGATGCACATTGTACTCACCCTCAA
>CAUSZI010000024.1:0-29677 GCA_963536045.1 uncultured Streptococcus sp. | reverse complement strand
AGCAATCTTATTCTTTTCTTCATCATTGTAAAACATCGAAATCACTCCTTAAGTAAATCTTGAAATTTCTTTGATTTTGACATTCCCACTGTACTAATTGGTTCGTCTTCCCCATATTTTTGAATGCCAAACTTACCTATAATATCTCTGTTTTCGTTAATCACAATATGAAACATGATTCCGCCCATAGGATTATGACGGATGGTCTTGTCATCTATTTTATAAGAGCGAATCTTTCCCTTATCCGTTAAAGCATGAGGATCTAATTTTTTTAATTTCTTTTCTATTAGATTCTTCACTTCCTCACTGTGGACAATTTCGGTCATTTCATTCTGAAATTCTTGATTTTTGTGAGCCATGTACATTCCTCCTCCTAGACAAACAGCCACAAACAAACTGATAACCGATAAGATAATTTCATGTTTTTGCTTCATGAAATACCCCTACGACTATTATAATTTAGTATGTGGTATAGGTTTTGCAATTCCAATTAAAGCAAGAGGTTTTCGCTATAGCTAGAATAGTGAATCACTTGTCGTCACTCCCCTACCAAAGCTTGCAAACCTACTGATTCATCCATACCTACTGAACTTAATTGCTCACTTCCGCCATCTTTTTGAATTCCCATTTTCCCAACCATGCTTATACTATCATTAATGACAATATCAAACATAATGCCTCCCATTGGATTGTGACGAATGCTCTTATCATCAATTTTATAAGAGCGAATCTTCCCTTTGTCTGTTAACGCATTTGGATCTTTTCTTTTTAAATCTTCTTCAATCAACTCCCTCACTTCCTCACTGTGAACAATCCTGAACATTTCCTTTTGAAATTCTTGATTTTTATGAGCTAGGTAGAGGCCTCCTCCCAGCAATATCAATACAGTTAGGCCAATAAGTCCCATAATCCTATTTCTTCTCTTAGACATATAAACACTCCTCAATCTCTATCAGTTTCACTATATAATATAAACTATTTTACCAAAAGCAAAAACCCGCCTTAGATGGGCGGGTTGTGGTGAAGAAAGTGATGAACTTCTTCCTTGATAAATTGACAATAAGCGTAGACAAGGTAGCAAGTAGATGCCACACCTAAAAGGGCGACAAACAACTCAAATAAGGCAGACATAGTCATGGCGAACCTCCTCTCCTTATCAGGCAAAAATGCAGATACGCTTCCCAGCTTAGGCAGTCTGATTTTTTCCGTTTTATTTTCCTTTCCGACTTACCTAAGTGAGTTCATCACTATTATACCAAAATACGAAAGCGGATACAAGGTAGTGAGACAGCTGCTCCTAATAATGATTTTATCAAAATAGATAACATGCTAAATTTGAAGCATCAAAAGTAGAAATACCAATGTTAGCAAATTTTTTCCACCATCTTATCTCCTCTTAATTTGACACGGTTTCTCTAAATGAATAAACATTGTCGTAGTTGACAGTTACTGAATAATAGTAATAATCGTCGTTTCGGTTTGAGCTTCCAAAACCTAAAGTTGCCTGCTCTCTTTCATTTTTGTGAAAATACTGATTGATAGTTTGATTTTGAACCGAATAATCAATATCGAAGGCCCCGTTGTTGCCATTATAACTTTTGGATTTCATGGATAAAGAAGATAGAAAAGACTGATTAATTGTTAACTTTTGAAATAAGAATCCATCAAAAGGCCATAATTCTTTCGCTTTCCCCTCATCAGAAAAGATAAAGTTGCTGTCTATATAATCAACTCTTATTGTTTCTTCTGGCTTTTCAGTAATATCATCAGAAGCCCGTGTCTTGGTTAGCACTCCAGAAATTGTGTGATTGCTACCATCCCCTTGTAAAGACATTTCGATAAGATAAGTCCCACGTTTGATATACACTTGCTCTACTTTAAACCCATCCGGAAATTGCTTAAACAAATCAAATAGGTTTTCAGTGGGATAGACGCGACTGACTTCAGCCACCTTATTCTCAATCCAGTCTCGGCTGCTCCTCTGTTCTCCACATCCTATTAATCCTATCATCACTCCCCCTAAAAATAATATTTTGAGAAAAATCCGCTTTTTCATGATATTTTCCTTGTTTATTATACTTAATAAAGTACTTATTTCAGTCACTGTATAGTGTACCATAATTTTTTAAAACTCTATTTTATTCTACCTTCATCCGATTATTCACTTATCCTCTGATGTCTTCATTCAGCATTTTCAAACCAATATTAGACAGCATGAAAGCTCTAAACTGGAAATTCCTTCTTGATGAGAGCGTTTTAATATAGTATAATATAAGTCTGAAATTCATTTTAACAAAGGAGATATTATGTCCAAATCATCCCTTCAAAAAACGGTTGCGCTTTTGAGCGCAGCTGCACTTGCGGCAGCTGTAAATGCTGTTCAGGCTGATGAGAATACTCCAGCAGTCACTGCTAATCCTGCTCCAGTAGAAAGCAGCGCAGCGGAAGCAAAACCAACGACTGCTGCAAGTCCTACTGAAGCTACTGCGACACCAGAGAGCACGGATCCTAGCTCTGCTATTTCCCCAGAAAATGCCAGTGGAAACGCTGATGCTCTGATGGCTATGGCTCGTAATGTCGCAGCTACTGAGGATACTAAGCCCGTGGAGGGACAGACTGTTGATGTGCGTATCTTGGCAACGACCGACCTCCATACCAACTTGGTCAACTACGACTACTATCAGGACAAGCCGGTTGAGACCTTGGGACTGGCTAAGACTGCCGTGCTGATCGAGAAAGCAAAGAAAGAAAATCCAAATGTCCTCTTGGTAGATAATGGCGATACTATCCAAGGAACGCCGCTTGGAACCTATAAGGCCATCGTGGATCCTGTGGAGAAGGGCGAGCAGCACCCTATGTACGCTGCCTTACAAGCACTGGGCTTTGAAGCTGGCACGCTAGGAAACCATGAGTTCAACTACGGTCTAGACTATCTGAACCGTGTCATTGAGACAGCTGGCATGCCTCTTGTCAATGCCAATGTGCTGGATCCAGCGACTGGTAAATTCATCTATCAGCCTTACAAAATCATCGAAAAGACCTTTACAGATACACAAGGCCGCTTGACGACTGTCAAAATCGGTGTGACCGGGATTGTTCCGCCGCAGATTCTCAACTGGGATAAGGCAAACCTAGAAGGAAAAGTGGTCGTTCGCGATTCTGTTGAGGCTATTCGAGATATCATTCCTGAGATGCGCAAGGCAGGTGCAGACATCACTTTGGTACTTTCTCACTCTGGTATCGGAGATGATAAGTATGAAAAAGGCGAGGAAAATGAAGGCTATCAAATCGCCAGTCTGCCAGGTGTGGATGCTGTCGTAACTGGTCACTCCCACGCAGAATTTCCAAGTGGAAATGGATCTGGCTTCTACGAAAAATACCCTGGCGTAGACGGTGTCAACGGTAAAATCAATGGCACTCCAGTAACCATGGCTGGAAAATACGGCGACCATCTGGGCGTCATCGACCTCAAGCTCAACTATACCGACGGCAAATGGAAAGTCACTGACAGCAAAGGCTCCATCCGCAAAGTAGATACCAAGTCTAATGTGGCTGATCAGCGCGTCATTGACATTGCCAAAGAATCCCACCAAGGGACTATTAACTATGTCCGCCAGCAAGTCGGCACCACGACTGCACCGATTACCAGCTACTTCTCTCTGGTCAAAGACGATCCATCCGTGCAAATCGTCAATAATGCTCAGCTTTGGTATGCTAAGCAAGAGCTGGCTGGCACGCCTGAAGCCAACCTTCCTATCCTGTCTGCAGCTGCTCCTTTCAAGGCGGGAACTCGCGGGGATGCAACGGCCTACACAGACATTCCAGCTGGTCCTATTGCCATCAAGAACGTAGCAGACCTCTATCTCTACGATAATATCACAGCTATCCTCAAGGTCAACGGTGCCCAACTCAAAGAATGGTTGGAAATGTCAGCTGGCCAATTCAACACCATTGACCCTAACAATAGCCAACCGCAAAATCTGGTCAATACTGACTACCGGACTTATAACTTTGATGTTATTGACGGTGTTACCTATGAGTTTGATATTACCCAGCCTAACAAATACGACCGCGAAGGCAAACTGGCCAATCCAAATGCCAGCCGGGTCCGTAATCTGAAATACCAAGGCAAGGAGATTGACCCTAATCAGGAATTTATCGTCGTGACCAACAACTACCGGTCCAACGGTAACTTCCCAGGTGTTCGAGAAGCCAGCCTCAACCGTCTGCTCAATCTGGAAAACCGCCAAGCTATCATTAACTATATCTTGGCTGTCAAAAATATCAATCCAAGTGCAGATCAGAACTGGCATTTCGCTGATACCATCAAGGGACTGGACCTGCGCTTCCTGACAGCTGATAAGGCCAAGAACTTGATTGGTACTGACGGAGACATCGTCTATCTAGCGGCATCTGCCCAAGAAGGATTCGGCGAATACAAATTCGTCTACGTCGCACCGAAAACTGAATCAGTGCCTATCGAGCAGCCAAACCGTCCGACTATCGCAGTCGAAGCAGCCAACCTGCAGCATAGTAAAGTAGACTTCCCTGTCTTGACTGCTGTTGATCCTAGCACAAACAAGCAAGCGTCTCACAGACAAGCAGGAGCAGAAAGCCTCCCAGCGACTGGAGAAAAGACGTCCTCACTCGGACTCTTGGGACTTGTCATGACTGGACTTGCAGGAATCTTCGCCTTCAAAAAACGAGAAAGACAATAATTAAAAAATCAGCAGCCACTTTGGCTGCTGATTTTACTTTTTAAAGACTGTTCTTGCTCAATTCCGACAAAACACTGACTGCTGTCAAGGCATAAAGCGGAGCGGTTTCAGCCCGCAGGATACGTGGACCTAGACCAGCGGAGACTGCCCCTGCTTGGCCAAAGGCTACTATTTCCTCTGGCGATAAACCGCCCTCCGGTCCGAAGATAAAGAGGACTTTTGCGCCGACTTCCAAGCCTGACAGAGCTCGGACTAGTGCTGCAGATTCTCCTTCTTTGGCCGATTCTTCATAGGCCACGATGATGCGGTCAAAGTCTGCCAAGACCGCCAGAAAGCCTGCCTTTTTATCAAAGAGCCGAAGCTCTGGAATCAGATTGCGCTTGCTCTGCTCTGCTGCTCCCTGAGCAATTTTCTCTAGCTTTTCACTCTTTTTAGCCAGCTTTTTGCCATCCCACTTGGCCACCGACCAGTCCGCCGGAAAGGCCCAGATAGCACTGGCCCCTAGCTCCGTTGCCTTTTGAGTGATAAATTCCAACTTATCGCCTTTGGGAAAACCCGAAGCAATGGTCACTTGAACCGGCAGCTCGGTATTGTCCGCTAGCTCTTCCAATATTTCCAAGCTCTGCTGGCCGGGGTCTAACACCCGGGCCAGCCGTTTCACGCCATCATCAAAGACCAGTGTGAGTTGATCGTCCTCTTTGAGCCGCATGACCGAAAACATGTGTTTGGCCGTGTCCTTATCCGTGACCACCAGAGGAGACTGAGGACTTCCTTTTATAAAATACTGCTGCATCTAACCACCTATCACGCCTGAAATGTCCTGCGTTTTCTTAAAGACACAGGCATTCCATTCGCCCTGAATCATATGCGTTTCCAAGAAAAATCCTGCCGTTTCTGCTGACTCGCGCACCATTTCCCACTTCTCAGAAATAATCCCACTCATAATCAGATAGCCCTCATCCTTGACCAAACGATAAGCATCCTCTGTCAGATGGACGAGAATATCGGCCAAGATATTGGCAACAATGACGTCCGCCTTGATTTCTACACCTCGGAGAAGATCCCCCGGCGCCACATGGATGTTCTCCATACCAGTGTTGAGCTCAATATTTTCCTGAGCCACGCACACAGCCACCTCGTCTAAATCATAGGCGTAGATGTCCTTAGCCCCCAAGAGAGAGCTGGCAATGGAGAGGACACCGCTGCCTGTACCCACATCCAACACAGTTTCTCCGCCTCGCAAGACCTGCTCCAGCGCAAAGAGGCTCATCTTGGTCGTCGGGTGAGTGCCCGTACCGAAGGCCATGCCAGGATCCAGCTTGATAATCTTCTCACCAGCTGTCGCTTCATACTCCGTCCAGGACGGCACAATAGTCAAGTCATGGGTGATCCGAGCCGGCTCAAAGTACTTCTTCCAGTTATCCGCCCAGTCTTCCTCAGCCAGTTCCTGCCGAGTCAGCTGAATATCTCCCGTCTCCAAGCCAAAGCCATCCAGCTCAGCCAGTCGCTCATTGGCCTGGGCCGCAACAGCCTCTATATCCACTGAATCCGGGTAGTAGCCGGTAATCTTGACCCGCTCGCTCTGCTCAACTTCTGGAAAAAGCTCACCATACTGGTCAACCTGCCCCAGATAATCTGCGCTGTCATCGATAGCCACACCCTGACTGCCCAGCTCAATCAGAATATTAGAGGCTGCTTCCTCCGCCTCACGCTTCACTTCAATCGTTAATTCCTGCCAAGTGTCCATCATTAAGATACCATGCCCGTAAAACACAAAGCCAAAATAGGAAATTCTCTGACGACGCTTGCGTATAAGAAAACTTTATCTTTTTGGCATAGTATTTAGGGCGGGTTCAGTTTAGAAATTTAACTGAACAATCCTTTCTTTGTTTATTTCATTGTCTTCGTCATATAGACCATATCCATGCCCGCTTTCTCGGGCTCCGTATGGGTCTGATGATAGCCGTTTTTCTCATAAAAAGCCACCATGCCTTTGTCCTGGAAAACCGTACACAAATCCCATTGCCTAATGGTAGAGAATGTCTCCTCTATCAGGCCAAGCCCCTCAGAGCCATATCCTTTATTCTGGTGCTCTGGCAAAATCGCCACTGTCCCAATCCAGCCTGCTGTCTGTTCATCATTTGTATTCAAGCGGATAAAGCCCAGAATCTTCTCGCCGTCTTTGACAAAATAATAAAAACTATTGGGCCGCTCAACCAGCTTCCAGCGAATCCGCTCTCGCTCCTCCAGATAGGGGTCGTATTGATCCTGATATTTCTCATAAACAGCCTTAAAACTCGCTCGCTGAATGGCAATAATGGTCTCTAAATCCTCAGCTCCCGCCCGCTCAATATGAATCATGCTCGCACCTCCAAATAATCTCTCAACCTGTCCTGCAGCTGCGGAATAACCTTTTCATCTGCTAAAAACTGGCTCACATCCATCATCTGATAAGCCTGGCCCTCGTCGCCAAAGACAATGCTGGCAAATTCTTCCTGAGTGATGGTTCCTACCATAAAAATAGAGGTTTTGTCTGGATCAAGCATTCCTTGATATTTCTTGGCCCAGAGAATAGCCGCTTCTTCAAGCTTCAAACCAAGCTCTTCGAAAACTTCTCGTTGGACGCATTCAAAAGGCGTTTCCTCGGCCTCGCGGCCACCGCCCGGCAACTCCCACATATTGGGCCAAGGAATGGTTGAAATATCGTCTCGCAAGATGGTCAGCAACTTGTCATCACAGAGCAAGGCAATCTTACAGCCAGAAAACTCCATCTGTTTGTGCAGTAAATTTAGTCCTTCTGTATCTTCCATAAGCGCCTCCTAATACCTCGGATAGGAATAAAAGTCAGTCTCAGTCAAGTCAGCTCTGCCATTTTCAAAAGCCTCAGCATTCCAAGCCATCTCAAACTCTGCTGCCTCTGGATCTGCTAAAAAGTCCATGAGCGCATCGAGGCCTGACTCAGCCGTTCGGGTTAGGAAATCCACGAAATAAGCCAAAAACTCCCGTGACAGCCCCTTCTTAGGCTCATAGGGAAGAACCGCCAGATAGTCCTCGGCCTCAACATGAGACTTGACCGGATTGTAGAAAAGCACAGCCTCCTCAAAGTAAATATCCTCAGCCGAGGCATTGCCCTCAGCATCAACAGTTTCAACCCCGCCAGGATTTTGCACCTCAAGGAGAAAGGCTACTTCCACCGCGTGATTCTTCTTGTCCCAGTTTATCTCATAGTCAAAAGGAAAGCTCTTCCTCATTTCCTCGTCCAATATCTCCAAAAAACCGTACTTAGCCATGATTTCCTCTTTTCATTGTGATAAAATATTACTATCTACAATAGTAACACAAAAAGCCAAGAAAAACACTTGCAGAAAGGAAATCTTATGCCAGAAAACCTAGCCCTACGCATGCGACCGACCAGCATTGATCAGATCATCGGCCAGCAGCATCTGGTTGGACCCGGGAAAATCATCCGTCGCATGGTTGAAGCCAACCGCCTGTCCTCGATGATTCTCTACGGGCCACCCGGCATCGGCAAGACCTCCATCGCTTCGGCTATTGCCGGCACAACTAAATATGCCTTTCGGACCTTTAATGCGACAGTAGATAGCAAGAAGCGCCTGCAGGAGATCGCTGAAGAGGCTAAATTTTCTGGCGGACTGGTGCTCCTGCTGGACGAGATTCACCGCTTGGACAAGACCAAGCAAGACTTTCTTCTACCGCTGTTAGAAAGCGGTCTGGTCATCATGATTGGAGCGACGACAGAAAATCCTTTCTTTTCGGTCACCCCTGCTATTCGAAGTCGGGTTCAGATATTTGAGCTTGAGCCCCTCAGCAACAACGACATCCGGACAGCCATTCAGCTAGCCTTGACGGATAAGGAACGAGGATTTGATTTCCCAGTGAAGCTAGATGAGGAAGCCTTAGACTTCATAGCTATCTCTACTAACGGAGACCTGCGCTCCGCCTATAATTCACTGGACCTAGCCGTACTCTCTACCCCAGAAGATGACAAGGGAATCCGCCACATCACGCTCGATGTCATGGAAAACAGCCTGCAAAAGAGCTACATCACCATGGATAAGGACGGGGACGGCCATTATGATGTCCTTTCTGCCCTGCAGAAGTCCATCCGTGGCTCCGATGTCAATGCCAGTCTCCACTACGCAGCTCGCCTCGTTGAGGCAGGAGACCTGCCTAGCCTAGCTCGACGCTTGACCGTTATCGCTTACGAAGATATTGGCCTGGCAAATCCTGACGCTCAAGTTCATACCGTTACAGCTCTGGATGCAGCTCAGCGGATCGGTTTTCCTGAAGCCCGTATCCTTATTGCCAATATTGTTATCGATCTGGCTCTATCGCCCAAGTCCAACTCAGCCTATCTAGCCATGAACAAGGCCTTAGCTGACCTAAGAAAGAATGGAAACCTTCCCATTCCCCGCCACTTACGAGATGGTCACTATGCCGGCAGCAAGGAATTGGGCAACGCACAGGACTATCTCTACCCTCACTCCTATCCTGGCAATTGGGTCAAGCAGGACTATCTGCCCGACAAGATAAAAGATGCCAATTACTTCACGCCTAATGAGAATGGCAAATACGAGCGAGCTCTTGGAATGACCAAGGATAAGATTGATGACTTAAAAAAATGATGACATCGTTTGCAAAAAATCACATTTTTCTCTTGAATTTTTCAAAATTTATGGTATCATAATTATAGAAACGCTGTGGTGTACGACTTCACACTTAAGTGTTGACCGACTATTTTTTGTATTATTAGGGAAACAAAAGTCTTCTAACAGCATGTAGGCCGTCTCACACGGAAACAGCTTCAGTTAGAGCGAGTTGCCCACCTGCTTAATTGCGCGGGTTCAATACAAATCGTGAAGGTCCGGCACCAATACAGCTTTTTCTATTGCCTCCTTAGCTCAGCTGGCAGAGCAGCGGACTCTTAATCCGTGGGTCGCAGGTTCGATCCCTGCAGGGGGCATAGAAAGATAGAAGAAAAAGCCTTGATAACCAAGGCTTTTTTCGTTTGGCTGATTCTTGTCACCCAAAATTCCAGTTAGGATTTCCACACAAAAAAAATCCCCTTCCTTTAGGCACAAAAAGGAGGGGCATCGCATAGAAAAAACTACGAGAGAAGACTGAAGCAAAATATGTTTGACGAAAACTTGATAAAGATGGTTACACACCGAGCATATTCCTAAGGATGTCTTATAATTTTTTTGGTTTAGGAATTAAGAAAGATTATATATATCAAGTTTTGATATGCCTCACGCTTGCATATCCAAGCGGCTTTCCCCGTAGTTCTGAGCAACTAATTTGTTCTAGGAAACATCTTAGTTGCTTTTTATTTTAAAACAACTATATTACGGAACATCACAGTCTTGATTAACAAAAGGCTACAAGATAGTGACTGATTGTAAAAAAAGCATTCTTTTTTTGCTTTCTAAAAAGCGACTACTGCTAATCCGGGTTTGGAGTAAAAAATCTCTGTCCCTTAAGGGAACAGAGATAAAATTTATTTCTTCTTCGCACGGAAGACAATGAAGCCTACCAAGCCTACTAGAGCTAATCCAGCAGCAATCATGATCCAGCTAGCATTCTCACCCGCTTTAGGGAGAACTTTCTTGGTTCCAACATTAGAGGCATTTCCTCCGCCAGTACCATTGTCTGATTCGATGATCACAACAGTGCTCCCTGTAGTGCTGCTTGAGCTAGAAGTCGTGCTACTGCTACTTGAGCTAGAGCTAGAACTAGAACTACTACTGCTGCTCTTAGAGCTATTGTCCGAGCTAGGTTTCGGCGGTTGCGGAACTCCTGGAACTGGTGTATTGGTAATGTTCATACCATCAACAGTAGCTGTATAACCATAAACACGGTCTTCAGTAACTGAGTAGACAATATCTTTTCCATCTTCACCAGTCGCTGGCAAGTCAGTGAACTCATACTTCCACTCACCCTTATCATTCGGACCAACTTCTTTATGAGCAACTTCAGTGCCATTTGCATAGAGACGAACGGTAATCTTGTCTGGACGTTTGCCATCTTTATCGTTGTCATCATTCCAAGTCTTGGTACCTGAAGCGGTAATCAATGCCTTACGGTTGGTAAAGTCTTTGTAAATAATACCAGAACCATAATTTTTGAGCTGAGCGGCATTAACCTGAATCTCTTCATCTGACAGTTGGTAACCTTCTGGTGCCTTGGTTTCCTTAATCAGATAATGCTCCTTAATCAAGTTGCTGAAAGAAGCAATCCCATTAGCATCACTGGTTGCTTTTTGAACAATTGTCACACCATCTTCATCGTACAATGTGAATTCAGCACCTGCTAGGGCTTTACCAGCTTCATCTTTCTTAGTCACCTGCACACCATAGACATCCCCATGTGCATAGCCGTTTGCACGTTGGTAGCGGACAGCAACTGAAGATTTTTGCTCTTCGATATTATCTGCTCGCATGATTGCTTCGTTCGGGAAGAGTGTTCCATCAGTTGGAACTGTAGGGAAGTTGACACGATAGCGAACATAGAAGCCTTCATTGGCACCGATATGCCCCATGTTAATGGTAAAGGAACGCTTGTCAGCAGCAAGATTAATCGTATAATTTGCTGTCACATCCTCGCGTTGCTGACTTAGTCGGTAAGAGTTATCAGCTGGGTCAACAATCCATGAGCCTTTAAGAATTTGGAAGCTGTTGAGATCAATTTCTCCGGTATTAAAGCCCAGAGTATCTGAAATAACAACATTATCCAGTTCTTGATTTTGTTGGTTGATATTCAGGCTGTAAGTAATGCTCTTGATATTATCCGCATTATTCCAGCCGTATTTTATGAAAGTATAAGGAGTTGCTTGGCCAGGAAGACCTTTGTAGTCAACTTTCCCATACTCAACAATCTTCTTACCAACGATAAGTTTCAGAGGAATAGAGCCTTTATCTCTAGCTACTGTATGATCAACGCGAGCTAAAAGATGAACTTTTCCTTCAATATGAGAGCGAGTCAGGACATAGTCTGTATAAGTCAGTGTAAGCTGTTTAGAGCTTGCATCAACAACAGCTGTCGCTACGAGATTGCCGTCATCATCTTTGACTTCGAAATCAGCTCCCTCCAAGGCAAATTCAGCAGGAAGTCCAATGGTCGTAGTATCTCCTGGCTGAACCTTGCCATAATTAAAGGCAAAGTTTGCGTCAATTTGGAATTTTTCCCAAGGGGAAAGGCCGTCAGTCAGTTCTTCACCCTTTTGATTGTAAACATTTACTGAGGTGATAACATCGTCTACCGTGTTAGCTCTGGCAGATTGACTGCTAGAAAACAGGCTAAAGAGGAGCACAAAGGCTACTGAGAAAAAGCGCGCAATAGTATGAGATATTCTTTTCATAAATAATCCCTCCGTTTTTTTCCTTTTTTCCTTTTTATCGAACATGTAAAAATATTAAAATTCCTTTACATTTCCAATATACTACATATATTAGACTAGCATACGATTGACTATAAGTCAACTATTTACCTTTACCAGTTCAGCTTTTGTCGACAATGTGTAAACCAGTTTATTTCTCCAAAAACCTTGTTATATAAGAATTGAAAACCATTTCCTCCGTCATCTCCTTGTATTTTCTTGAAACAAAAATGTAATATTTTGTCACATAATAAATGAACAAATATGAATTATATGACCATAAATATTCATATATATAAATTTATTTTTAAAAATAAGCATAATTATTAATGCTTGCTACATAACTAGTCGCAATAAAAAAACTGAACAAATCTGCTCAGTTTTCTAATTGATAAATATAAGATAAAGATTATATCTAATTTGTAGAAATATATAATCTCATTATTTTCTACATCATACCGCCCATCATGCCTGGATCCATAGCTGGAGCTGGGCTAGCTGGTTCTGGTTGATTAGCTACTACTGCTTCGGTTGTCAAGATAAGACTAGCAACAGAAGCGGCATTTTGCAAGGCTGAACGAGTCACCTTAACTGGGTCAATGATTCCAGCCTCAATCATGTTAACCCATTCGCCAGTCGCGGCATTAAAGCCTGTACCAACTTCAGAGTTTTTCAGACGGTCAATGACGATTGAACCTTCAAAGCCTGCATTCAGAGCGATTTGACGAACAGGCTCTTCCAAGGCGCGAAGAACGATGTTACGTCCAGTCCCTTCATCCCCTGCCAACTCAAGACCTGCGACAGCATCCAGTACGTTGATATAGGCCGTACCACCACCTGAAACGATTCCTTCTTCTACCGCTGCACGGGTTGCGTTAAGGGCATCTTCGATGCGGAGTTTCATTTCTTTGAGTTCTGTTTCGGTTGCAGCTCCAACCTTAATCACAGCTACACCACCGGACAATTTAGCTAGGCGCTCTTGCAGTTTTTCACGGTCAAACTCAGAAGTGCTACTTTCAATCTGTGACTTAATGACTGCCACACGGTTAGCAATGGCTTCTGGATTACCAGAACCTTCCACAATCACAGTGCTGTCCTTATCAACAGTGACTTTAGAAGCTTGTCCAAGCGCTTCAATCGTAGCATCTTTGAGCTCTAAGCCAAGATCATCTGTAATCACTGTACCGCCCGTCAAGATAGCGATATCTTCCAACATAGCCTTACGACGATCGCCAAAGCCTGGTGCCTTAACAGCTACGACATTAAAGGTCCCGCGAATCTTGTTAAGAACCAATGTTGGCAGAGCTTCACCGTCCACATCATCCGCAACAATCAAAAGCGGACGGTTGGTTTTCAAGATATTTTCCAATAAAGGAAGAATCTCTTGAATATTAGAAATTTTCTTGTCAGTAATCAAGATGTAAGGATTGTCCAGTTCGGCTACCATTTTTTCATTGTCGGTTACCATGTACTGAGACAAGTAGCCGCGGTCAAACTGCATTCCCTCAACTACATCCAGTTCCGTCTCCATCCCTTTGGACTCTTCGATAGTAATAACGCCGTCATTTCCAACTTTTTCCATAGCTTCAGAGATGTACTCGCCGACTTTCTCGCTGCGGGAAGATACGGCAGCAACCTGAGCAATAGCTTCCTTGTTGGAAACTGGTACTGAGTTAGATTTCAGGGCTTCAACAGCTGTCGCAACGGCTGCTTCAATCCCGCGGCGGATACCAATTGGATTAGCACCAGCTGTAACATTTTTAATCCCTTCACGGACAATAGCCTGCGTCAAAACTGTTGCTGTTGTTGTTCCGTCACCAGCGATATCGTTGGTTTTTGAAGCTACTTCTGACACCAACTTAGCGCCCATATTTTCAAAATGGTCTTCTAGTTCGATTTCCTTGGCAATGGTTACACCGTCATTGGTGATAAGGGGTGAGCCAAAGGATTTTTCCAAAACGACATTGCGGCCTTTAGGGCCCAAAGTTACCTTGACAGTATTCGCCAAGATGTCAACACCACGAACCATACTGCTTCTTGCATCTGCTGAAAATTTAATATCTTTTGCCATTTTATCATTCCTCTCTTCTAATCTTACTCGACAACTGCTAGAATATTGGCTTCACTGACTAAGAGATAAGCTTCATCTCCGTCCTTGACTTCTACGCCTGCGTGATTTTCTACGAGAACCTTGTCCCCTTCCTTAACGCTCAGGGCTACCAGCTCACCGTTCAAAGTACGAATACCTTGACCGACTGCGACAACTTCTGCTGTCTTAGTCGCTGCTTGGCCGTTGCCTGCAATGACAAATCCGCCAACTTTCTGCTCTTTTTCTTCTACTTTCAAGACCACACGGTCTCCTAATGGTTTTAACATAGTTTTCCTCCAAAGATTGAATTTTTAGCACTCTAAACTATCGAGTGCTAATCTATAGTTATTATTTTATCACTTGGTCAGAAATAGTCAAGAAAAAAACCGGCTAGATGAAAGAAAAATTTTATTTTTTTTTCACTTGGTCCTAAACTCAAAAAAACAAGTCCGAGCTAAAATCCTCTCAGACTTGTCTTTAGGGGGAATGTCTATCTTGCAAGTTTTAGTTTTGCTTCAAAATCATCAATCACTTTTTGCAGATTTAGGCGTCCTCTATAGATACCATAGCCAAACAAAAGCATAGCTAAGATACCCAGTAGAGCTAGGACGATTCCTGCAATCAGTGCTAGGAGATTGGTCTCATGAAAGAGATAAATCAGAACAAGACCGATGCTGGCAATGGCAAAGAAGAGACTGAACCAGCGTCCTAGATTTTCAATCATATGCTTCTGGTAGTGAATTTCTGTTTCATAGCCTTGAATCAATTCTTGTTCTGTCATGATCTTCTCCGTTCTTTCTTTTACTCTGCTCAAACAAATTTGTATTAGACTAGCTGCAAATCGGACTTACTGCCAGCCTAAAATTGAGCGAGAATTAGTATTTAAGTTGAGGGTCAAAGATGCCAAGCGCTACACCAATCAAAGCAATGACAACCAAGAGGAGCATAACAAGGTTTGGTGATACCTTTTTCTTAGCCATCAGCCACCAGCAAAGAGTGATAAAGCCAGCTGTTAAGAGCCCTGGATAAACACCGTCAATCTTTTCTTGCAGCTTCAGGAAGGCTTCGCCATCAGCATTTTTCAGCTCTAATGAAGTCGTTACAGAGACCCAAGTTGCAGCAACTGCCCCGATAACCATACCACCAATGACACTGATTGCCTTACGAAGCGCCTGTCCTTTAGGTCCTACAAGGAACTCTACCGCCTTGTCCCCTAATTCATAGCCTTTGAAGTAGGCAAAGCGCATACCGCCATAGATGAGAACATTCCAGACAAGGATGTAGAAGAGAGCGCCGATAGGATTTCCACCTTTAGAGAGGCCAAGGGCAATCCCCAGCAGAACTGGAATCAAAGTTCCAACCACCAAAGAATCACCGATACCCGCGATAGGTCCCATGAGACCGGCACGCATACCATTGATAGTTTCGCCGTCAACAGCGTCACCATTGGCACGCGCTTCTTCCAAACCAGCTGTAATCCCCACTACCAAAGCCCCGAGCTGAGGTTCTGTATTGAAGAAAGCTGTATAGGTCTGCATAGCTTCTTTCTGCTCTGCTTTGTCTTTGTAGAGTTCTTCCACGATTGGCAGCATAGAGGTCAAGTAGCCGAAAGTCTGCATGTGCTCTTGAGAGAAGCAAGTCAAATGACCATAGTACCAATGGTGGAATGATTTCGCTAAAGTCTTTTTAGTTATTTTCTTTCTTTCAGCCATCTTAGATATCCTCCTCATCGTCATCAAAGTCAGTTCCACCAGCCGGCGCGGTTACTCGAGCTGATTTGATTACTTCCAATTCATAGTAAATTACTGCAAAAATCAATGAAACAACTGCACTGGCAACCAAATTAAGACCAAGTGACTTAGCCAAGGTGAAGCCCACAAAGAATGGGATAAAGTCAGCAGCCTTGGTAACGATTTGTTTCAAGAGAATGGCAATACCGACACATGGGAGAAGAGCTCCGACTGTAAAGAGGGATTTCATGATGAAGCCATCCATTGGCAGGTGGGTTTTCATCAGTTCAACCATATTCGGACCAAACTTCGTGATGATCATGGTTGGAAGGAAAGAAAAGACAAAGTGGGAAATCCAAGGATAGACCCAGTCAACAGCGTAAAGCTTTTTGAATTCGCCTTTTTCAACAGCTTTCCAACCAATATGCTGCCAAAGCAAGTTTGTAGTTGCTGTTCCATAGAAGAGAACTGTACCGATAGTACCAACTGCTGCTCCGATTGGTGCAGCTGCTGCAGCGATAGCAGATTCAGAGGTGATGCCTTTAGAGTGAACAAACAAGATTGCGAGAGGAATCCCAATGTAAGAGATCGCCCGCACGTCAGCGGAAACTGTACCACCTGGCGTTACCAGAGCGATATAGAGGACCTGAAGGGCTACCCCAACCATAATCCCTGTTTTTAAATCTCCAAGAATTAACCCGCTAATCAAACCTCCGACCAGAGGACGTCCCAGAGTGTAGTTACCAATACTAGAACCACCCATACCAGGCATAGAAGCTAAACTAGCAAAAAGACCCAGTAAAGCGGCTTGCAGCCAAGAAATTGTCATAATAGACTCTCCTTTTCATTATTGTAATTAAAAACCAAATTTAGACTTGAAATCGCTCCAGTAACCGATGGAAACATCAGGCAAGAGCTGGAATTTGACTTTGTAGCCAGCTTTTTCAATCGCTTCAATCGCTTCTGCCTCTTCCTGAGTTATGGACTGGTTGTTGCCCAGCTTAACAGCTCCCGGACGGTCATTAGCAGGACCGACGATGATTTCCTTAACATCCCCAGGTACAAAACCTTGATCTACTAGGATTTCCTTCATGTCCACGGGATTTTTTGTAATGAGGAAATAACGGCTGTCTGACTCTGTGACCTTGCCTGATTTTTCCTTGAAGGCTTCCTTGGTCCAAACAAAAGTCTTCTTGTCAGAAGCTCCCTTGTAGGCCTGAATCAAAACCTTGTTTCCTGCCGCAGCATTATTAACTGCAATCAAGCCATCACAAGGGTATTCCTTAGCCCAGCGAGTGACTGTTTGACCGTGGATCATGCGGTCGTCAATCCGTACAAATGATACTGTCATCTTTAAAATCTCCTTTTATCTTTTATAATGTATAGCAGAAGCACTAAATGTCATCTTCATCTTCGTCAGCTGTATCACTTACGACTTCAAATTCCTGCAAAGCAGCTGTGGCCTCGGAAAGGATGGCCTGAGCCAGCTCTTTTCCGTCCAAGATGTCTTTCATAACCAAGCCAGTCAGTCCCATGGTCAGGTTCAAACCTCCCAAGATAACTGCTGAGTCGAGCTTACCCATGTCAGCTAAGACGCTAGCTGCTGTCGTCAGAGGACTGCCTCCTACAATATCAGCCAGAACTAAGACACTGTCATCAGCGCTTAAGCCAGACAAGGCCTGAGTAAAATCAACTGCAAAATCATCAACTGACTTACCTTCCTGAAGACCGACCGCAATCACCTGATCCGTCTTGTCTCCAGCAAACATCTTCAAGGAACTCTGCACGCCTGCAGCCAGTCGCCCATGGCTGACCAGTACAAGGTATTTCATCTTTCCTGCCTCCTTTATCCTTCAACTTCTTAGCCAAGTCAGGCTTTAGATGACGAAGGATTTATTGATGATTTTATTGTACAGAATATGGAACCGGTTTCATATTGTCAAATGTCACTTTGCCCAGATGACATTTGTTAGGAAAAATATGACATTTGTCATATTGGTCTAGTCAGCTGTGCTTTTTTCTGGCTTAATTAGAAATAAAAAAGAAAGCAGATTATTTTCCGCTTTCTATTTCTCTTTGAATGCTCGGTAGGGCGCTGTCAATCTCTTGATTCTGCATAGCATTTTGAATCAGATAGTCCATCCGGTCCATCGTATGACGGTCTACTTCTAGACTGATGTCAATGATAGAGCGATTCATCATGTGGTCTAGCCTCTCAGAAGTCAAGGAATCCAAGCCAAAATCATCGGCCTGTAAGATTTCTCTACCCTGTTGACTTTTCACTACAGATGGTAAAACTGAGGTCCCCTGCGATTTTTCAAACAAGGCCTGCTGACTTTCTTTATCCTGTGACAGCAAGAGCATAAATTCCCAAGCCAGCTTCTCTTGCTTACTATTGGAAGACATGGCAAAAAGCGAGGTCTTGACCTGTGTTCCCATCACCTGGCTATTGGCTGTTGGCATCGGGATACAGGTCCAAGAAAAGCTAGAATACTTGGCAACATGGTAAGGGTAAGGCTTGTAGGTCCGATACTGGGCCAGACTCATAGGATAGAAGGCCACCCGCCCCTCATCAAAATCATTAGAAGTCACCTTATAATGCTGGCTGAGCATGTCTAGCTTGCTCATAAAGGCCAAGGCTTGGTGCATCTCTGAGCTGTCTACATTGATACCGGATTTATCGGTAAGATGGCCGCCGTAAGCTACCAGAGCCTGCTGCCAAGTGTAATCCGTAATACCGTACTGATCCACCACACCATCGCCATTGGTATCCTTGGTTACTTTCTTGCAAATCTCATAGAAATCCGCCAGGGTCCAACCTGACTCAGGAATGCTAATCCCTTCTTTTTCAAGCAGGTCTTTATTGACACACATCATGATAGGATTGCTCTCGACTGGAAGAGCATAGCTGACTCCCTGATATTGCCCAGCTTCATAAGCCACTGGATAAAAAGCCTTTCGTTCATCATCCGTTAGGAGGGTATCCAAGGATTTAAGGGCGCCAGTCGAAGCCAACATGCTAAAATCGTTTTCTGGTACCATAAAAAGATCCGGCTGCTCACCTTTCAAGACTTGCTCTGCCAGCCAGTCAGCGTAATCATCCTTGGGAATACCGCTTTCGTAGACGACCTTGACATGAGGATGCGTCTTTTCAAATTTTTTAATCAGGCTGTCCAAGACCTTGTTTTCACGGCTGTTAGGCACATCCCAGCTAGAGCCAGCATAGACACCAATACGCAGGACTTTTTCCTGAGCTGAAGCCCAAAAGACAAAAGCCAGGGCAACAGATATGATCAGGACAACCAGTAGGGCCAAATGTCTCAGTCTCCACTTCATTTGTCGCTTTCCTTACTAAAATCTCTCTGAGTGACTCCGGTCTGCACAGCCCATATAGCCAGCTGGGTTCGGTCGCGCAAGTTGAGCTTGGCTAGGATGCCTGACAGGTAATTTCGGACTGTCCCTTCTGATAGAAAGAGCTTGGCAGCAATTTCTTTATTCGAAATTCCAAAGCCAATCTGCTGAATAATCTTCCACTCCGTCCGGCTCATGTCCTCTATATTTTCCTCCGTCACTGTGATAGCAAAATTGGACTGGGCCATCTGTGAAAAGATTTTGAAGACCTTGGTAGCAATATTTGGATTGATCATAGCTCCGCCTCGATAGACTGTCTGAATGGCTTCGTGAAGCTCTTCTGTCGAAACCCCTTTGAGAATATAACCAGACGCACCGTATTTAAGAGCGGAGAAGATAAATTCATCGTCGTCAAAGGTCGTCAGAATGATAATCTTAACATCTGGATACTGCTCCTTGACAGCCTTGGTACAGAGAACACCGTCCATGACTGGCATGCGAATATCCATCAGAATCACATCTGGGCGCACCCGATGAAGCTTTTCCAGCACTTCCTTGCCGTCTCCAACTGTCCCGACAACCTCAATATCAGCGTGGGCTGACAAGATGATTTGCAGAGACTCGCGAATCAAGGCCTGATCGTCTGCTATTAAAACCTTAATCATGTCTTCCTCCTATTTTTGGGATTTCGATATGCGTGTAGAAACCGTCCCGATTTTCAAAACGGACGCTTCCGCCAATAATCATTAGGCGCTCCTGCATCTGCTTGAGGCCATAGCCATAGTGGAGTTCATCAAAGCCAACACCATCATCCCGAATGGTCATTACATAGGACTCTTCCTCCAGCAGCTCAATCCAGATAGTCTTGGCATGCCCATGGCGGACAGAGTTGGTAATAGACTCCTGAATCACCCGGAAGACAATGTCTTCCTTTGCAATATCCAGGTCAATATTATCCCATTCGTAACGAAGATGAATCTCTAAGTTGGAGATAGCTTCATACTCACGGATAATCTTAATCAGAGCTTCCTTCAAAGTGTTATTTTCCAGAGCTCCCGGCCGCATCTTATTGAGCGAGCCTCGGACATCACGGATACCATCTCGAACGACGACTGAGACATTATTGAGCTGCTCCTTAGCCCGATTGGTATCAATATCAACCAAGACCTTGACCGCATCAATACCCGCCGAAATTCCCGTCAGGGCATGGCCCAATGTATCGTGAATCTCTCTGGCAATCCGCTTTCGCTCTCGATCTTCTGCTATTTTCTCAGACAAGGCCAGATAAGAGTTCAACTCGCGATTGGCCTGAGAAGTCATGCGCAGCTCTTCCTCAATCCGATGACGCTCTGTAATAGCCGACAAGATATAGAAGAGCAAGGAAATCATAAAGACAACGATATTGAGGGAGTAGAGAAAGTTCTTACCAAAAAGCAGCAACAGCCGAACGGACTCTGGGTAAAACCGAATATAGGTATCCAGCGAAGGCAGCTTGATAAAGAGCGACATGAGGTCATAGTTGGACAAGAGCAGCATGCCAAAGCTCAAAATAATGAAAGAAAACCAATACTTCTTGTCCTTAGAAGAATTGAACTCCTTAGAGCCATAGAAAATATCCGCAAACACCAGGAGAATCAAGCCATTGTAGGACGAGTGCAGAACGGAAAAGATGACTAGCATGAGCAGGATTTCAATAATAGTCGCTTTGTCATAGACGGACAGCTGATTGGGGTGGCGCTCCCGGTAGTACATGACCAAAAGCAGACAGGCATAGAGGCTAATTGATACCCAGAAAATCAAGCTGGGAGAGCCCGGAATAGCATCCAAACGCTCCAAAAGCGAGTGACTGAAGCCCTTAGCTGCTACATAGTTGGTCGCAAAGAGATAGATGGACGCATTATAGACAATGGCAACCAGATTGATGACCATCAAGGCTATTTTGCTGTAAAATATACTTTTTTGAGGTCTCATTATTGCCACCCTGTAACTGTGTATTGACTGATATTATCTCTGTTGACTAAGTGAACGGGAATCAGGTATTGGCTGTCGTAGGATTTCCCCTCTTGCATCAGCTCAATTACCTGCGCCACCTTGCGTCCCATCTGAATGGGCGATTGGGCCACGGTCCCCTCTATGTCGCTAGTCGTAGCCAGAAAGTTTTTGATATCTGGCGAACCATCCACGCCATAGATTGAGATTTTCTTATCAAGACCTTGATTTTTAATAGCAGCCAAGGCTCCGATGGCTGCTCGATCATTGAGCGCCATAACTACATTAAAGTCCAAACCTTCGTCTAGAGCCCCTTTGACCTGTGGCATGGTTTCCTCAGTCTGGCCTAGTGTTTCTTTCTGGGAAATAATCTTGTAGCTAGGCTGTTTTTCAATCGTATCAATAAATCCCTGAATCCGGTCCATAGCAGAGACGGCATTGCGATGCTCTAGAAGGAGAATATTGGCAGAAGGCAGATGCTTCATCATGTCCTGGGCAATCAGGACGCCTGCTTGGTAGTTATCAGACACAATGGTCGTATCCACTTTTACATCCTGACTGATAGGCGCATCCACTACGATGATTTTAATACCAGCTTTCTTGGCCTTTTGAAGAGAGGAAATGATACTTGGACTATTACTTTTCACCGGATTGATAACAATGACATCAACCTTTTCTCGGACAAAAAAGTCAATCTGCTGGCTCTGCTTGCCCTCATCCAGCTCAGGATCCCGAACGTAGAGCCTGCTGCCCTGCTGGTTAGTTTTCTTCTCCAGCTCCGCATTTAAGGTCTTGTAAAAGTCATTGTTCATAGTCATGTAGGTCACCCCTATCTTGACTTGCTTCTCATCTGGCAGAACACCCTTGAAATAAACAAAAAGCAAACCCATGATAAGCAGAATGAAAAGCGGCCAGAGAGCCTTCTTCTGATAATGCTGTATCCGTTTTTTGACCTTAGCTGATACCATTTTTCACCCCCTACGCCGCAAGCACCTTTATGAAACATATAGCATTATTATATTACAAAGCCGCCAAAAAGCAAAATCTTTCCAGAAATGGCTATAATAAAAGAGGCGAGACAGAATCTAAAAAAATCCATGATTTTTGATTCTTGGTCCCACCTAGGTAAACATAATCAAACTTTAAAAAGCTTGAGAGAAATAGAATTCAGTCAAACAGATCTTGCATCCTGCAAAACTGAATGATGATTTTTTAGAGCAAGGTCATTTCCCAGTCTTTGCTTCTTGCTTAAAAAGGAAGTTCCTCTTCTTCCAATACTAAATCTGCCAAATCAGCTCCGCTATTATTTTCACGCAGAGCGCGCTGAGCCCGACTTTCTAGGAGCTGGAAGCTATGACAGAGCACCTCTGTCACATAATGAGTCGCCCCCTCCTTTTCATAGCGACGAGTCCGCAGCTCGCCATCCAGAGAAATCAAGCTGCCCTTACTTGCATAGCTAGCTAAAGTCTCAGCTAGACGCCCCCAGACAACCACATTTACAAAATCCGCTTCACGCTCACCGCTCTGAGATTTATAACGGCGATTAACCGCGACCGTTGCGCGAGCCACAGATTTTTCATTCGCAGTCTTGTGCAGTTCAGGCATAGCCGTCAGCCGGCCGATTACAATTACTTTATTATACATTTTATATCCTCCTAACTTATCATTCGTAATAGGAGGCAAAAAGTGAAAAAAATGTGGTATAGTAAAGATAAAAAAGAAAGTTGCAGTTTCTGCCCCTTTTCTACTAGATTTGTACGACGGAGGCTCCGATGACCATTAAACATTCGCCTGTGAAAAATATTCTTTTTATTTTAATCTCTCTGTGGTTCGGAGGTTTTTCTGTCTGGGCTGCCGTAGACTACCTAACTAGCTCCAACCCCTACAAAGACACTAGTTTCTTTGTCCTTAGTCTGCTGGTTGCTGCTTTCTTCTTACTGCTCCTTATCTTTGCTATTCGCAGGCTAACCATTCATGCGACTATCCTCTCCTTTGACCACGAAAATGTAACCTACTATTATAGCGGACTCTTATCAGCTGCCACCTACTGCATTCCTATGCAGCAGATTAGTCATGCTCGCTACAGCCGAGACAGTGAAGAATCCGAGATTAGTCTTTGGATGGAGGACGGCTTCCATGACTTTGCAGCCTTTAACCATCCCCGTCATAAGATTTATGCCTATCCTGATAGCCAACTCATCGGTATTGTTTTCAAGAGAAAACGCCTCAAATTATTGGAAGACCACGGCCTAAACAGCCTTATCTACCAATACAAATACAGCACTCCGAGCCAGATTCCCACAGCCACTCCTCAATCATCAACCGACTCGCAAAGCAATAGCGACAGCGTCTTCTTTTGAGACAGTGTGAGGAAAATTTTTAAAATACTTACAATCATTACAGCAGTGAAGCAAATGAGAAATTAAGCTCATTTGCTTCACTGCTATTGTTAATTATGCAAATCTTCTGTAGATAAACCTAAAGTTTTCCAAGCAGCTATACCACCAGATAATTCTCTTACTTTGAAATGATTTTCCAACAAGATAATGGAAGCTTTTTTAGCCATATTGCACCAAACATCCCAACAATAAACAACAATTTCCTTATCCTTAGGCAACTCCTCTAAACAGGAAGCTAAGTTATTCAGAGGAATTTCTATCGCTCCTTGAATTTTTTCTTTCTTCAAATGCGGAGGGGCATTTCGCACATCAATTAACATGAACTCTGTTCCTGATTTAGCTTGTGCCAAATAGTCCATCGGACTAATAGTCAACTCTGTTTGCAGTTTTAAAAACTCTAATTTATCCATTGTTCTTCTCCTTTATAAATTGAGCAATATCTAAGATAACCTTCTCTTGAATACCTGATAAGTCATTCAGCACTTCTTTCTCGACTTCTAGCATTTTTAGCCACATTGTTTCTACAAGTTCTCTACCGCTATCTGTTAGCAACACGATGTTTTGCCGGCGATCCAGTGGATTCCGCTTCCGAAAAATTAGTCCTTTCATTTCCAAGCAATCAATTAATTGTCCAATAGTTGTTCTATCAATTTTAAGCAAATCGCCAACATTTATTTGCGTTAGATCTTCCTTGTTAGATATGGCCAACAGTATTCCATAATCTCTTGAATTTATTTGATATTCTTTCAACAATTCTGAGAAACGCCAATCCATTTCCTGAGCTATTTTGCTTAATTGAAAACCCAACGATTTGTTTATATCTATATTAATCACCCTTTCTGATAATCAGTTTAACTGATTATATAACAAAAATATTCTTTTGTCAAAAAAAGAACCTGCAATCTTGCAGATTCTTCTTTATCCCTGCCAATGTTTGGCTGGGTCAAAGGCAGTTCCAACTAGTTCGCTATCGGATAATTCAATGATGCCGCGTTTTTGAGGCGCATTAGGTAAATGAAGTTCCCGTGGGCTGCACATCATACCAAAACTCCTTTCGCCTCGAAGTTCTCCCGGAAAAATCAAATTCCCTTTAGGCATCATAGCACCTGGCAGAGCCACAATCGTTTTGAGGCCGACTTTGGCATTAGGAGCACCGGCTACGATTTGAACGGTCTTATCAGCAGCTATCTGCACTTGGCAGATATTCAGGTGGTCACTATCTGGATGAGCTACCATGTCAACGATTTCTCCAACCACAAACTTCGGTTGGCTGTCATTAACCAAGTCCGCTGGGAAGCCTTCCTTGCTCAGCTCCTGATTGAGAATAGTCACTTGCTCATCTGTCAAAAAGACCTGTCCGCGCTCTGCAATTTCAAAAAGGTCAGACTGCTCAAAAATATTCCAAGCTACAGTCTGGTCATTATCTTCACGGTAAACACGCGCCACTCGTCCCTTGCGCTCAGCCGCCAGTTTAGCTCCTTGATTGTCCGCAACAATAACCATCAGCACATCGCCGACATATTCTTTATTATAGGTAAAAATCATTTTACGCTCCCTTTTTCTCTTATACTAGCTAAAAATTCATTGATTTGACCCTTGGTCTTGCGGTCACGATTGACCAGACGGCCAATCTCCTGTCCCTTTTCCAGCACTACTAAGCTGGGAATCCCGTATACGTCCCACTCTTTGGCCAAATCCAGATAATCATCACGATCCACTTGGATAAAGCGGTAGTCAAGATTTTCAGCTTCTATCTCTGGCAGAAAAGGTTTGATAAATCGGCAATCTCCGCACCAGTCAGCTGTGAAAAAGAAGACAGTCTTCTCCCCATCATTGACATAAGAAGCCAATTCCTCTATATTTACAGGAACAATCATACTTCTTCCTCGTAGCTTAGCTGACCATTTTCATAGACAAAGGCAAAATGACGGTCGTCCTCTAGGACCAGACCGCCAACCAAGCGGTCATCTGTGGACTCGTAGAGCTTGACATAGAGACAGGAAATACTACCCTGACTGGAAAAGAAATCTCGCACAAGCTCGACGATTTCCTCCCGATTACGCAGTCTTTTCTGTTCCTGTACGACTTTGGCTGCCCCGAAAGCCAGCGCTCCAGCCCCCAAAAGGGCGGTTGTGGTTAAAATGATTTTTTTAGCTTTCATGTAGAATATTTTAACACAAAAGAGCAGAGGCGACAAACAATATTCCAGATTTTCCTGGGAGAAGCTGGATTCTTGAATGGGCAGTCCTGTTGATTCAGGCAAGCTACAAGATTTCCCTACTCATTTACCGCAAAAAGTGATAAAATAGGGGACAGAAAGAAGGTAAGTTTATGACAACATTATTTTCAAAAATCAAGGAAGTAACAGAGCTTTCTGCTATTTCGGGTCACGAGGCACCTGTTCGCAGCTACCTGCGGGAAAAAATCACTCCCCATGTCGATGAGGTCGTCACTGATGGTCTGGGTGGTATCTTTGGGGTACGCCATGCAGAATCTGAAAATGCTCCCCGTGTGTTGGTAGCGGCCCACATGGACGAGGTTGGCTTTATGGTCAGCGAGATCAAGCCGGACGGAACCTTCCGCGTAGTGGAAATCGGCGGCTGGAACCCTCTGGTCGTTAGCAGCCAACGCTTCAAACTCTTTACTCGTGAAGGTCGGGAAATCCCTCTCATCTCAGGCTCTGTCCCTCCTCATCTGACGCGCGGTTCTGGCGGACCAGTTATGCCACAGATTGCAGATATTGTCTTTGACGGTGGCTTTGCAGATAAGGCGGAAGCTGAAAGCTACGGTATCCGTCCAGGAGACACGATCGTGCCAGACAGCTCTGCTATTCTCACAGCTAACGGCAAGAATATCATCTCTAAAGCCTGGGACAACCGCTACGGCGTCCTTATGGTCAGCGAATTAGCTCAAGCCTTGTCCGGTCAATCACTAGGCAGCCAACTCTATGTCGGCGCCAATGTTCAAGAAGAGGTTGGTCTGCGTGGCGCCCATGCTTCAACGACAAAATTTGCCCCTGAGGTCTTCCTAGCTGTGGACTGCTCCCCAGCAGGAGATATCTATGGCGGCCAAGGAGCTATTGGTGACGGAACACTGATTCGCTTCTTTGATCCTGGTCATCTCATGCTGCCAGCTATGAAGGACTTCCTCTTGACAACTGCTGAGGAAGCCGGCATCAAGTATCAATACTACTGCGGCAAGGGCGGAACGGATGCTGGTGCTGCTCATCTCCAAAGCGGCGGCGTACCATCTACTACCATTGGCGTCTGCGCCCGCTACATTCATTCTCACCAAACTCTCTATGCCATGGACGATTTCTTGCAAGCCCAAGCTTTCCTGCAAGCTCTGGTCAAAAAGCTGGATCGCTCAACGGTGGACACGATTACCAACTATTAATTTCAAAAGGCAGCCCGTTCTTCATTCGGGCTGCTATCTCTTTTGTCTGATACTTTCCCTTTCAACTTTCCAATTTGAAGAAAATTTTGTTATAATGCTTAGCAGAGGTGAAAATATACATGAAAAAAATTGCTTTTGATTCTGAGAAATACTTAAACCTGCAGCGCGACCATATCTTAGAGCGCATTAATCAATTTGAGGGCAAACTTTACATGGAATTCGGCGGTAAAATGCTGGAAGACTTCCATGCTGCCCGCGTCCTGCCAGGCTATGAGCCGGACAATAAAATCAGACTGCTCAAGGAGCTCAAAGACCAAGTTGAAATTGTCATTGCCATCAATGCTAATAATATTGAGCATTCTAAGGCGCGTGGGGATTTGGGCATTTCCTATGACCAGGAAGTGCTGCGACTAATCGATACCTTTAACGAGCTGGATATTTATGTAGGCTCAGTGGTCATCACCCAGTATTCTGGCCAGCCAGCAGCTGACCTCTTCCGCAGCCAGCTGGAAAAGAATGGCATCGCCTCCTACATCCACTACCCGATCAAGGGCTATCCGACCGACATGGACCATATCATCTCACCTGAAGGTATGGGAAAAAACGACTACATCAAAACCAGCCGTAATCTAGTCGTTGTTACCGCACCTGGTCCTGGTTCTGGTAAATTGGCTACTTGCTTGTCCAACATGTATCATGACCAAATCAATGGCATCAAATCAGGCTACGCCAAGTTTGAAACCTTCCCCGTTTGGAATCTGCCCCTGCACCATCCTGTCAATTTAGCTTATGAGGCAGCGACAGCAGACCTGGACGATGTCAACATGATTGACCCTTTCCACTTGCAAACCTACGGAAAAACCACAGTCAACTACAACCGCGATATTGAAATTTTCCCAGTCCTCAAGCGCATGCTAGAGCGCATCCTTGGAAAATCACCTTATGCATCCCCAACGGATATGGGCGTCAACATGGTCGGTTTTGCCATTGTAGACAACGATGCAGCTATCGAGGCATCCCAACAGGAAATCATCCGTCGCTACTACCAGACGATTCTGGACTTCAAGGCGGAGCGCGTTCCTGAATCTGCTGTCAAGAAAATCGAACTCTTGATGAATGACCTAGGCATCACACCACTGGACCGTAAAGTAACAGTTGTTGCGCGCGATAAAGCTGAAAGCACTGGCGAGCCAGCTCTGGCCTTGGAATTGCCAAACGGTGAAATCGTAACTGGTAAAACCTCTGAACTCTTTGGCCCTACGGCTGCTGTATTGATTAATGCCATTAAGAAATTAGCCAATATTGCCAAAGAGACCAAACTGATTGAGCCTGAGTATGTCAAGCCAATCCAAGGCTTGAAAATCAATCATCTGGGCAGCCGCAATCCTCGCCTCCACTCAAACGAAATCTTGATGGCTCTGGCAATCACAGCCATGGAAAATCAAGATGCGGCAAATGCTATGCAACAACTCGGCAATCTCAAGGGCAGCGAGGCCCACTCCACCGTCACTCTGACTGATGAAGACAAAAACGTCCTGCGCAAACTAGGCATCCATGTAACCATGGACCCAGTTTACCAGTATGATCGACTTTATAGAAAATAAAAACAAGCTCTGTTAAAAGCTTGTTGAGGAAGCTGGCTCTGCCAGCTTTTTTTGTTAATAACGCTTAGACAGGAGAAAACGCAAGAGATAGTAAAGTCCCAAAACCAGGATAATGGTCAAGGTCAGAAACTGATTGAGACTTAAGATGATTGGGAAAACCATAGACAAAACGCTCAAGCTCGCTGCCAGCAGCAAAAGGATATTAAAAAGCAAAGTACGAGTCTTTTCGTCAATCATGCGATTGCGCTCATCAGTCACCTGAATGTAGAGCTTATCAAAATTTTCTTCCCGTCTTAGGGCAAGATTATACCGAATGGTCATCAAAGAAAGCCCCAGCAGGATGCCGACCATGACTCCTTCCTGCTGATCATCCAGAGAATGAAAGTGACTCCAGGCCAGTCCTACCAAGATGATAAAAGTTAAGATTCGCCCCACGATAACTTTCCTTTGAAGTTTTTTCCTAAATTCTTGTTTCGTTAGTGTTTCCATGTCAGCCTCCTATTTTTCATACGCTTGAAAAATTTTCAAAATCACCACAATCAGGAAAATTCCCACAAAAGGCAGGATTTCCTTAGGGATAAAATTGGCTTGCAAATGGAGATAAGATAAGCCAACCACCACCAAAATAGCCAAAATCCATTTACACAAATAAGTCCATTTCATGATTCATCCTCCTCAAAGAGAAACACTTCTTCAATTCTTAAATTGAAAAAGGATGCAATTTTATGAGCTAAAAGCAACGAGGCATTGTAGCGGCCCTTTTCCAAAGAAATAATCGTTTGTCTCGTGACCTCTAGCTTCTCAGCCAGCTCCTCCTGGCTGAGCTTTTTTCTTTTTCGTAATTCTTGAATTCGATTTTCCAAGGTTGCCTCCTTTTTATGATGTAAAACGACCTTTACTTTTCAAAAACAGTATAGTCTCCTTTACTTATTTTGTCAAGAAGAAAGCGGCAAAAAAGAGGCTGGGACAAAAGTCCTAGCCTCTCAATTGTCTTTGGATTGTCGA
>CAUSZI010000023.1:0-30089 GCA_963536045.1 uncultured Streptococcus sp. | reverse complement strand
ATGAGGCAAGAGGATTTAGATAAGGTGGCTGATTATCTTTTCCAAGTGGAAGACTGGACTATGTATGAGCTGATTCTCTTTGGCAATCTCTATAGTTTTTATGATGTGGACTATGTCTACCGTCTGGGCAAGGAAGTTATGGAGCGAGAAGACTACTACAAAGAAATCGGTCGCCATAAGAAATTAGTCTTGATTATAGCGCTCAATTGTTACCAGCATTGTTTGGAAGGTCGTTCTTTTGACAAGGCTAGCTGTTTTGAGGCTTACGTAGAGAAAATCATTGGTAAGGACATCAAACTCTATGAACGCAATGTGTTCCTCTATCTCAAGGGTTTTGCGGCTTATCAGAAGGGACAGAAGAAGCAGGGAATCAAGCAAATGCAGGAAGCCATGCACATATTTGAAGTGCTGGAACTACCTGAGCAAGTCGCCTATTATCAAGAGCATTTCGATAAGTTTGTAAAAGCATAATTTCCCAAATATGGGAAAAATAAAGAACCTCCCTCCATTCCTGATACAATAGTTTCAGAAATGGAAGGAGGTATTTTTATGAATCGAAATGCAGCACAGCTGATTACACGGGCTGCTATTAATAAAATTGGAAATATGCTCTATGACTATGGAAACAGCATCTGGCTTGCTTCTTTGGGAGCTCTGGGACAGACGGTCTTGGGCATTTATCAGATATCAGAGCTAGTCACTTCCATCTTATTCAATCCTTTGGGGGGAGCTATTACGGACCGCTTTTCCAGACGTAAGGTGCTGATGGTAACGGACTTGATTTGTGCTGGACTTTGTCTGCTGATTTCTTTTATTTCTAATGACCAGCTCATGATTGGAGCGTTGATTTTTGCTAATGTAGTTCAGGCTATAGCCTTTGCCTTTTCTCGGCCAGCTAATAAGTCTTATATTACCGAAATTGTAGACAAGGAAGACATCGTAACCTACAATTCTCATCTGGAATTGGCCTTGCAGGTTATCAGTGTCTCAGCCCCAGTTTTATCTTTTATCGTGATGCAGTATGCGAATCTGCGCATGACCCTTCAGCTGGATGCACTGAGTTTCTTTCTGGCTTTTGCCTTGGTTTACTTTCTGCCTAATCATGAGCCAAGCAAGCAGAAGTCTCCCATCAATCTTGGCAATATCCTGAGAGATATCAAGGAAGGGCTAGTCTATATCCGTCAGCAAAAAGAGATTTTCTTTCTGCTTTTAGTAGCTTCTGCAGTCAATTTTTTCTTTGCGGCTTTTAATTATCTATTGCCTTTTACCAATCAGCTCTACGGTAAGACAGGCTCTTATGCGACCATTTTGAGTTTGGGTGCTATAGGCTCAATCATCGGAGCCATTCTAGCCAGCAAGGTTAAGGCCAGTATGGGCAATTTACTTGTAGCCCTGCTATTGACCGGTGTTGGAGTCGCAGTCATGGGCGTCTCTGCCTTGCTACCGGTTCATCCATATTTCTCCTATTCTGGTAATCTTATATGCGAGCTATTTATGACTGTTTTCAACATTCATTTCTTCAGTCAGGTTCAGACCAAGGTGGACAAGCAGTATCTAGGCCGCGTTTTCTCAACGATCTACACGCTGGCAATTCTTTTCATGCCTCCCGCGACTTTTCTAATGACTCTTCTGCCGAGTGTCCACACCCTTTCCTTTCTTCTGATTGGTTTCGGAGTGATGGGATTGGCTTTGATTTCCTACCTTTATCAAAAGAGAATACAAAAAGACTAGGCTGGATTTCCAACCTAGTTTTCTGTATGGGAATTTTTAAGTGCTTCTTTGGTTTTCTTAAGCTCTTTTTTCAGCGAGAAGTTTTTTAGCATGCTGATGAGAAAGGTCGTGACAGAGCCTAGGAGCACTGAGACCAAAATCAATATGATTAAGGGAAGTTTGAAGCTAAATAGGATAAAGCTAACATTGACACTCTGCATATTTGCCAAGGAAATACTGGCAACCAATAGAATGGTAATTAAAAGCAGAATATAGTGCAATTTTTCTTTCATAGTGATTCTCCTGTTTATTTATTCAAACTCAGCCTTGCTCTTGATATCTCCGTATTCTTCTGGGATTTCTTGGGCTAGGATTTCTTCATAAGCAGCCAGTTCAATATCAGAGCCATACTTGTTTTTCAGAGCAGTGGTCACCAGACGGTAGGCCAAGTTCGCATTGCGTGACAAGATAGGGCCGTGAAAGTAGGAGCCAAAGACATTTTTATAATGAACACCCTCGCAACCATCCTCTTGATTGTTGCCATTTCCATAGACGACTTTGCCCAGAGGTTTTTCATCGTCCGAGAGGAAAGTTCGTCCTTGGTGATTTTCAAAGCCGTAGTATGTTTCATCGAATTCATCATTATGAATCTTAATGTCACCGATATAGCGGTTTTTGGTCTGGTTGAGGGTGTAGTGACCCATGATGCCCAGACCTTCGATTCGACGGCCAGAAGCCTCGATATAGTATTGACCTAAGAGTTGGAAGCCGCCGCAGATAGCTAGTACAACGCCATTTTCATTGATAAAGCTTTCCAAAGCTTCTTTTTTAGCTGGCAAGTCACGGGCCACGATCGTTTGCTCATAGTCTTGACCTCCGCCAAAGAAGACGATGTCGTAGTTGTCCTTGTCAAAGTCATCTTCTAGAGAGACGATATCGACTTCAACTCTAGCGCCTAGCTTTTCAGCTACATACTTGAGCATGAGGACATTGCCGTTATCGCCGTAGGTATTCATGAGATTGCCATAGAGGTGGGCAATCTTTATATCGTAGCGATAGTCCTGGTTTTCAGGAGAAGTGAGGGATCTGTATACCATTAATTCATCTCCTTTCTGACCACTTGTCGTTCTGCCAGTAGCTCGCGGAATTCCAGCATGGCAGTATAAGTTGCTAAGATATAGGCATGCTTGGTTTCTTGCTGTTCAATGGTCTTAAAAACTGCTTCCAAATCTTTGACTTCGGTAATCTGATCTGCTGGATAGCCCGTTACCCGCAGTCGACGAGCAATCTCAGAGTGGCGCACACCACCTGCAATGACATGAGGAATCTCCATCTCTAGAATCTTCTCAAAGTCAGCATCCCAGATCCAGCTGGTATCAATGCCGTCCGCATAGTTGGCATTGAGCAGGACGGACAAGCTAAAGTCAAAGGGCGCAAGTCCAATCATATCCAAAGCTTGGGTCGCACCGACCGGATTTTTAATCAAGACTAAGGTACATTCCTTATCGCCGATTTTGAAAGTTTCCTGACGGCCAAAGACAGCTCGGCTCTTGTCAAAGCCGGCCTTGATAGTAGCCGGCTCGACACCAAAGAACTGAGCTACTGACACTGCTGCTAGAGCGTTATAGATATTGTAGAGACCGCCGATATTGATTTGATAGTCTTGTCCATCAATGGTAAAGGCAGAGCGGTTATGCTCAAGTGTTTTGAGAGCGGTCAGGCTGTAGTCAAGCTTAGGACGCTTGAAGCCGCAGTCCTCACAGATATAAGCCCCCAGATTTGCATAGGTGTTGAGCTCATACTTGAGGATATGCTCGCACTTAGGACAGAGGATGCCCTCTGTATTGTAGTGAGCCAACTGAGCCTGGCCTTTCTCAGTATCAAATCCATAGTAGCGAACAGGATTCTTCAGGCTGACAGAGTTAAAGAGGGGGCTGTCACCATTCATCAGTACAGTCGCTTCAGGCACTTTAGCTGCAGCATCCAGAATCATCTGGTAGGTCGTGTAGATCTCACCATAGCGGTCCATCTGGTCTCGGAAAATATTGGTAAAGACGAAGAGGCTAGGCTTGATATAATCACAAATCCGAGATAGGCTGGCTTCATCGATTTCTAGCACAGCGATATTCTTGCCAGATTTGCCTTTCTTAGCGGTCAGGAAGGTTGTGGTAATCCCGGTAATCATATTGGCACCGCTGGGATTGGTCACCACTTGTCCGAAGGCTTCCTTGAGAATGCCTACCGTCAGAGCTGTAGTCAGAGTTTTCCCATTGGTTCCGGTAATAACCACGACCTCATAGTTCTTCGCTAGGTTCTGTAAAATGTTTTTATCAAATGTCAGGGCAACTTTCCCTGGCAGAGTCGAGCCGCGTCCCATTTTGCTGAGAACAAAGTGGGAGGACTTACCTGCCAAGAGGCCCAAGGCTGTATTTATCTTCATAAGAAATATTTTATCATAAAAAAGTAAAGAAGGTTACAGAAAAATATTGACAAACGTGATATAATGGGTTGGTAAGTCTTTAAGCATTAAGACCCACTGTAAAATAAAAAGAGAGAAGTTAATTGATTAAACTCTAATTACAAGATAAAATCAGGCTGATACTGGATTTAATAAGTTCGATTTGTTGCTACAGCTGTTTGATTTTGCTTGTAGAGGAGTAGGAAGTCTAAGTATGAATTTTCAACAACTAACCAATCTCCAATATTGGGCCAGTTTGTTTTCTGACCCTTGGAGGATTGTAATTAATATTATTGACGTCGCTATCGTCGCATGGATCCTATATTATCTAATCAAGGCCATTGCTGGTACGAAGATTATGATTTTAGTCCGCGGGGTGCTCTTCTTTATCTTGGCACAGTTTTTTGCCAATATCATCGGCTTGACCACCATTTCTTGGCTGATTAATCAGGTCATCACTTACGGGGTTATTGCGGCCGTGGTGATTTTCTCGCCTGAGATTCGGGCAGGATTGGAAAAGCTTGGCCGAGCAACGGATATTTTTTCTGCGACGCCCATCAGTAACGAAGAAAAAATGGTTCAAGCCTTTGTCAAGTCTGTTGCCTATATGAGTCCGCGGAAAATCGGGGCTTTGGTGGCTATTCAAGGAACCCGCACCTTGCAGGAATATATTGCAACAGGGATTCCTTTGGATGCAGATGTGTCCGGAGAGCTACTAATCAATATTTTCATCCCCAATACGCCATTGCACGATGGAGCTGTCATTATAAAAAACAATAAGATTGCGGCTTCCTGTGCCTACCTGCCTCTGACAGAAAGCAGTGGCATCTCTAAGGAGTTTGGAACCCGGCACCGCGCAGCTATTGGGCTGTCTGAAGTATCAGATGCGTTTACTTTTGTCGTTTCAGAAGAAACCGGCGGTATTTCCACCACGCACAATGGAATTTTCAAGCATGATTTGACTTTGGATGAGTTTGAGATAGAGCTGAGAAAGGTCTTCTTATCAGAGCAGGACAAGCCAGCAGGTTTGAAAAAACGCTTCATGGGAGGATGGAAGAAATGAAAAAACGTAAAAAAATTCTTTATATCATCTCTTCGTTTTTCTTTGCCCTAGTGCTTTTTGTCTATGCAACCTCCAGCAGTTATCAAAACAATACTGGAGTTCGACAGGTCACATCTGAAACTTATACTAATACGGTTTCCAATGTGCCGATTGATATCAAATATGACAGTGAGAATTACTTTATCAGCGGCTTTACTTCTGAAGTTTCCGTCGCCCTGACAGGCTCCAACCGTGTTAATCTAGCCAGTGAAATGCAGGAAAGTACTCGGAAGTTTCGAGTCGTAGCTGATCTTTCCAAGGCTACAGAAGGCACAGTAGAGATTCCGCTAAAAGTGGAAAACCTGCCGAGCGGTCTGACTGCTACAGTCACTCCGCAGAAGATTTCTGTTAAGATTGGAAAAAAGGCTAGCAAGAAGGTTGAAGTCCGCTACCTCATCACAGACAGTCAGGTGGCTGAAAATGTGTCTATCAGTGGTGTGACCTTGGAAAATAAGGAAGCTACAGTTACCAGTGACGAGGAGACCCTGTCTAAGATTGAATATGTCGTAGCTATTCTCCCAACCAATGTCATTATCACTGGCAACTATAGCGGGACAGCGCCGCTGCAGGCTGTTGATGGACAGGGGAATGTCATGCCAAGCGTGGTGACACCATTTGAAACGACTATGCGTGTCAACACTAAAACAGCAGACAACTCTGGTTCGTCCTCCTCTAACAGCAGCTCAAATACGAGCTCATCAAATAAAAACTAAATAAAATTTTGAAAATAAACTTGGATTAAAGCGGTCTGCCTTGCTTGCAGCCTAAATCTTTACATCCAGGTCTTATGAAAGGAAACTATTTATAATGGGTAAATACTTTGGAACCGATGGTGTTCGCGGAGAAGCAAATGTGGAATTAACGCCGGAATTGGCCTTTAAGCTCGGCCGCTTTGGTGGTTATGTTCTGAGTCAGCACGAAAGTGAAGTTCCTCGGGTCTTTGTTGGCCGTGATACTCGAATTTCAGGAGAAATGCTGGAAAGCGCCTTGGTTGCAGGACTTTTGTCCGTTGGGATTCATGTTTATAAGCTGGGTGTCATTGCAACGCCTGGTGTAGCTTATCTGGTTAAGTCAGAGAAAGCTAGCGCAGGAGTCATGATTTCTGCCAGCCACAATCCAGCTTTGGATAATGGTATCAAATTCTTTGGTGGTGACGGCTATAAGCTGGATGATGAGCGTGAATTGGAAATCGAAGCTTTGTTGGACGCAGCAGAAGACACCTTGCCACGTCCAAGCGCCGAAGGTTTAGGTGACTTGGTTGACTATCCAGAAGGACTGCGCAAGTACCAACAATACTTGGTTTCAACTGGCTTGGAACTAGAAGGAATGCATGTGGCCTTAGATACGGCCAACGGTGCGGCTTCTACCAGCGCCCGTCAGATTTTTGCGGATCTCGGCGCACAGTTGACGATTATCGGAGAAAATCCAGACGGCCTCAATATCAATCTGAATGTTGGCTCTACGCATCCAGAAGCTTTGCAGGAAGTTGTTCGTGAGTCTGGTGCAGCGATTGGTCTGGCCTTTGATGGAGATAGTGACCGCTTGATTGCAGTGGATGAAAATGGTGAGCTAGTAGATGGTGACAAGATTATGTACATCATCGGTAAGTACCTGTCTGAGAAAGGCGAGCTGGCGCATAATACCATTGTTACGACTGTCATGTCCAACCTAGGCTTCCATAAGGCTTTGGATCGCGAAGGTATTCAAAAGGCTGTGACAGCAGTTGGTGACCGCTATGTAGTAGAGGAAATGCGTAAGAATGGTTATAATCTTGGTGGTGAGCAGTCTGGACATGTTATCATCATGGACTTCAATACGACAGGTGACGGTCAGCTTTCAGCTGTGCAATTGACCAAGGTCATGCAGGAAACAGGTAAGAAACTATCCGAATTGGCCGTTGAAGTAACCATCTATCCGCAGAAACTAGTCAATATCCGTGTGGAAAACAGCATGAAGGATAAGGCGATGGAAGTCCCTGCTATCAAGACGGTGATTGAGAGAATGGAAGCCGAAATGGCTGGTAATGGCCGGATTTTGGTTCGTCCGAGCGGAACAGAGCCTCTGCTGAGGGTCATGGCTGAAGCACCGACTGACGAAGAAGTAAATTATTATGTAGATACCATTGCCAATGTTGTTCGAGATGAAATTGGAATTGAGTAATAAAAAGTAAAGAAACTGAGACATAACGTCTTGGTTTTTTTACATTTGTGTGAATATTTAAACACTTTGATACAAAATGTTGATAAATTGCAATACTCTTGGTATAATAAGCTACGAAAGGAGAAAAAGATGAAAAATAAAAATACAATTATTTTTAAAATTCTTATCTTATTAACAGCTATTGTTACAGGTTTAGGTTTTGCTGCTCGAACTCAGGCTTCTGAAGTAACTGAATACAGTCAGCAAACCAGCATTACTAAGGATGGTGAGCCATTAACAAGTGACTCAACTGTTAAGACTAATGAAACCTTGTCTGTAACAACCAACTTCACATTTCCTGCGGCTCAAACGATCGCTGAAGGGGATACCCTGACTTTTAAACTTCCGGAAGAATTAAGTCTGATTACTGCCTTAAACTTCGATGTCTATGATGTTGTTAATCATACGGGAGAGTTAGTCGGTACAGCTCAAACTGATCCAGCGACCCATTCGGTTACAGTAACCTTCAGTAACTACTTCACAAACTATACACAAAAGAAAGAGCTTTCTCTGACTTTTAATGTACGAATGAATAACGAAAAAGTTAAAGAATCAGGTCCAGTTGCTTTCAAATTTGGCCAGACAGACTTTTCTTTCCAATACCAAAAGGAAGATGGAACTGCTGGTGAATATGAAATGAAATATGGTTATCAAGACAGTAGCGATCCAAGCATTGTCAAGTGGCGTATTATCCTGAATGCAAGACAGGACATGCTTCGTAACATGGTAATTTCAGACAACTTTGGTGATGGTCTGACACTGGTACCGGGTACTCTGCGTGCAGTTCGTTATGCTCCTGTAGAAGGCGGTATCCGCAATGAAGCGCACTTGCTGACTCTGCCTGTTTTGGATAACTTTACTAACAAGGCAGTCCTAACCCAAAACGCCAATGGCGATGCTAACGGTTTTACCATCAACTTTGGTGATAACTACAACTGGCCAATGTACATCGAGTACTCTACTCGCGTACCAGAAGGTACAAAAGTGGGTGATGTGGTTAACAACAAGTTATCATGGACAGCTAAAGGCTTCCCAGAGCGTACTATTACTAAGTCAGTCCGCTTGGAAGACGGTTCTGGTAAAGGAAGCGCAGTTTTAGCAAAAGATGTGAAGATTCAGGCTCAGAAAAAGCTTGTTAACAAAGAATTAGAAAAGGGTCAGTTTACCTTTGGTCTCTTTGATGAAAACGGTAATTTGCTTCAAACAGTGACCAATGAAGCGGATGGATCTATCAACTTCAAGGCCTTGAACTATAGTGCAGCTGGTACTTACCGCTACAGCATCAAGGAAATCCCAGGAAATGATCCTAACTACGTCTATGATGACAAGGAAGCTCAACTGACAGTTACTGTAACAGATGTTAATGGTGAGTTTTTAGGCTCTGTCAAGTATGACTTGGATCCGGTCTTTACAAATACTTATAGAGGTAATGATCCAGGTAAGTCAGTTCAGCCACCTAACCCTGGAAATAACAACAATCCAAACAATCCAAATAACAACCCTAACAATAACCCAAATAATAATCCAAACAACAACCCAAATAATACCCCAGACAATGGTAACAATACCCCTGGTAACAGTTCCGACAATCCAAAGGGCGGAACAGACAATCCAGGTAATGGAAATAACAATTCAAACAACGGTACCAATGATCCAGGTGCTGCAGGAGGCAACAAAAAGGTTCTGCCTAAGACTGGTCAAGAAACGACACTTTGGCTGTCAGTTGCAGGTTTGGCAATCTTAGTTGGCTTTGGAAGCTATGTCTTTCTTCAAAAAAAGACTAGATAATATTCAAAGGTTTTAAGAGTTTTCTCTTAAAGCCTTTTTACATGCTTTTCCATTTGAAAAAACGGAGCAATCGTGTTAGAATAGACCTAGAAATTTTTATAGGATAGAGGTATTATCGTGGCTTTTGGTGACAATGGACAACGCAAAAAAACAGGATTTGAAAAATTGACGATGCTGGTCGTGATTATCATGCTCATCGTGACAGTTGGAGCAATCTTTGCTTCCGCTCTCAGCGCAATCTTTTAATCCAAACGCTTCAGGGCGTTTTTTTAGACTAGAAAAAGAGAATAGAAAAAATGAGTATGTTTTTAGATACGGCCAAGATTCAAGTTAAGGCTGGCAATGGTGGCGATGGCATGGTGGCCTTTCGCCGTGAAAAATATGTTCCTAATGGCGGTCCTTGGGGCGGCGATGGTGGTCGTGGTGGCAATGTTGTTTTTGTCGTAGACGAGGGCCTTCGTACTCTGATGGATTTTCGCTACAATCGCCATTTCAAGGCTCAGTCTGGTGAAAAGGGCATGACTAAGGGCATGCATGGCCGAGGGGCTGAGGACTTGATTGTTCGAGTGCCGCAGGGGACGACAGTTCGTGATGCAGAGACTGGCAAGGTGCTGACGGACCTGGTAGAAAATGGTCAAGAATTTATCGTAGCGCGTGGTGGCCGAGGCGGTCGCGGAAATATCCGCTTTGCAACGCCTAAAAATCCTGCTCCGGAGATTTCTGAGAACGGAGAACCAGGTCAAGAGCGAGAGCTTCTGCTGGAGCTCAAGGTTCTAGCTGACGTTGGTCTGGTCGGATTCCCATCTGTTGGAAAATCCACTTTGCTCAGTGTTATCACAGCAGCTAAGCCTAAGATCGGTGCCTATCATTTCACGACTATCGTGCCCAATCTAGGCATGGTCCGCACTCAGTCAGGAGAGTCCTTTGCAGTGGCGGATTTACCAGGTTTGATTGAGGGTGCTAGTCAAGGTGTTGGTCTTGGAACTCAGTTTCTCCGTCATATTGAGCGGACACGGGTTATCCTGCACATTATCGATATGTCAGCAAGTGAAGGACGTGACCCTTATGAGGACTATCTAGCCATTAATAAAGAGTTGGAATCTTACAACTTTCGCCTCATGGAGCGTCCGCAGATTATTGTCGCTAACAAGATGGACATGCCTGATAGTGCTGATAACCTTAAAGTATTTAAAGAGAAATTAGCAGCCAATTATGACGAGTTTGCGGACTTACCGCAAATCTTCCCGATTTCTAGCTTGACCAAGCAGGGACTTGCGACCCTCTTGGATGCGACCGCAGAATTACTGGATAAGACGCCAGAGTTCTTGCTTTACGATGAGTCTGAAATGGAAGAAGAAGCTTACTATGGCTTTGACGAAGAAGCACCAGCCTTTGAAATCTCTCGTGATGATGATGCGACTTGGGTGCTGTCGGGTGACAAGCTTGAGAAACTCTTTAATATGACCAACTTTGACCGTGATGAGGCAGTTATGAAATTTGCCCGTCAGCTACGTGGTATGGGCGTTGATGAAGCACTTCGTGCTCGCGGAGCCAAGGATGGCGATCTGGTTCGCATCGGCAAGTTTGAGTTTGAATTCGTTGATTAAGGAGGCTTGCAATGGGTGATAAACCAATATCCTTCCGCGATGAAAATGGGAATTTTGTCTCTGCAGCCGACGTCTGGAATGCAGAAAAGCTAGAAGAGCTCTTTAACAAACTCAACCCCAAACGCAAGCTACGTCTGGAAAGAGAAGCATTAGCGAAAGCAGAAGAGGAATAAGACTTCTGATTTTGAAACTATAAACGCTGGGAAAAATTTCTCAGCGTTTTTAAATCTTAAAAAATGTGTTCTGATAGGTAAGTCGATTTCCTTTTAGCTTCTAAGGACCTCATCAATGAAAAAATGGAAAAAGTCAAGGCTTATCAATCTGTCGTGGCCATTGATTGCTATTTTATGGTATAATGAAAAAAATAAGTAGGAGAAGTGATAATTATGGCAAAAACGATTCATACAGATAAAGCACCAGCAGCGATTGGACCTTATGTTCAAGGAAAAATTGTAGGCAATCTTTTGTTTGCGAGTGGGCAGATTCCTCTGTCTCCTGAAACTGGAGAAATCATTGGGACAACTATTGAAGAGCAGACTCAGCAGGTGCTGAAAAATGTTTCAGCCATTTTGGAAGCCGCTGGAACAGACTTTGACCATGTGGTCAAGGCTACTTGCTTCTTGAGTGATATCAATGATTTTGTGGCCTTTAATGAAGTTTACAAAACAGCCTTTACAGAAGCATTTCCAGCTCGCTCGGCAGTAGAAGTGGCTCGCCTACCTAAGGATGTGAAGATTGAGATTGAGGTTATTGCCGAGATTCTCTAAAAAAGAGCAGGGAAAAGAGCTTTTTGACGAATTCTATCTGATGAAAGGATTATTATGTCTGAGAAGAAAATTCAGCTTGTCATTGTGACTGGAATGAGCGGGGCGGGGAAAACCGTAGCCATCCAGTCCTTTGAAGACTTAGGTTATTTTACCATTGACAATATGCCGCCAACTCTGGTGCCAAAGTTCTTGCAGTTGGTCGAAGGGACCACGGACAATGATAAATTGGCTCTGGTTGTCGATATGCGGAGCCGTTCCTTCTTTTTGCAAATCCAGAACGTTTTGGATGATTTAGAGCAAAACGAGAACATTGATTTTAAGATTCTTTTCCTAGATGCGGCGGATAAGGAGTTAGTGGCTCGTTACAAGGAAACGCGTCGTAGCCATCCGCTGGCAGCTGATGGCCGGATTTTAGATGGGATTAAGCTGGAGCGTGAGCTCTTGGCCCCTCTGAAAAATCTCAGTCAAAATGTTGTGGACACAACTGATTTGACACCACGGGAGCTCAGAAAGACCATCTCTGAGCAATTTTCAAATCAGGACGAGATGCACAGTTTCCGCATTGAGGTCATGAGTTTTGGTTTCAAATATGGTCTGCCTTTGGATGCAGACTTGGTCTTTGATGTGCGCTTTCTGCCTAATCCCTACTATAAACCTGAGCTGCGTAATCAGACAGGCTTGGACAAGGATGTCTTTGACTATGTCATGAACCATGCAGAGTCAGAAGAATTTTACCAGCATCTGCTGGGCTTGATTGAGCCAATCTTGCCGGGCTATCAAAAGGAAGGCAAGTCTATCCTGACTATTGCTGTGGGCTGTACGGGCGGTCAGCACCGCAGTGTAGCCTTTGCTCAGCGCTTAGCGGATGATTTGGCTAAAAATTGGCCGGTCAATGCTAGTCACCGCGACAAAAACCGTCGGAAAGAAACGGTGAATCGCTCATGAGAAAGCCACGAATTACAGTCATCGGCGGTGGAACAGGAATTTCAGTTATTTTAGACAGCCTGCGTAAAAAGGACGTAGAGATTACAGCCATTGTCACAGTAGCAGATGATGGAGGCAGTTCTGGTGAGCTGAGGAAAAACATCCAGCAGCTGACACCGCCGGGTGATTTGCGAAATGTCTTAGTAGCCATGTCCGACATGCCAAAGTTCTATGAGAAGGTCTTCCAGTATCGCTTTGCGGAAGGAGACGGTGTTCTAGCGGGGCATCCCTTGGGCAATCTGATTATTGCCGGTATTTCCGAAATGCAGGGCTCAACTTATAACGCCATGCAGCTTCTGACCAAATTTTTCCATACGACAGGTAAAATCTATCCTTCTAGCGACACCCCTCTAACTCTGCATGCTGTGTTTGCAGATGGGACGGAAGTTGTCGGTGAGAGCAATCTGACCAGCAAGAGTGGAATGATTGAGCGGGTCTATGTGACCAATACCTATGATGACAAGAAGCCTGCTGCCAGTAAAAAGGTGGTCGAGAGCATATTAGAAAGCGATATGGTGGTTCTGGGACCGGGTTCGCTATTTACTTCTATCTTGCCTAATCTCGTTATCGAGGAAATTGGCCAAGCTCTTCTAGACACCAAGGCAGAAGTGGCCTATGTCTGCAATATCATGACCCAGAGAGGCGAAACTGAGCATTTTTCGGACAGCGATCATGTCCAAGTGTTGCACCGTCATTTAGGCAGGAATTTTGTAGATACAGTCTTGGTTAATATCGAACCTGTCCCTCATGAGTACATGGACAGTAACCAGTTTGACGAATATCTGGTACAGGTGGAGCATGATTTTCAGGGGTTGCAAGAGCAGGTTCCGCGCGTTATTTCTTCGAACTTTCTTCGTTTGGAAAATGGCGGAGCGTTCCATGATGGTGAGTTGGTTGTTGACGAATTGATGCAGATTATACAGGTACGCAAATGAGCTTTACAGTAAAAGTAAAAGAAGAACTGCTGAGCCTGGCAAGCAGAGATAAAAATGAGCTGTCAGCCATGATCAAGATGTCTGGCAGTCTGGGCTTGGCCAGCAGTGGTTTGACCCTGTCTGTCACAACAGAAAATGCCAAGATTGCCCGCCATCTCTATGAGTTGCTGTCGGACCTCTATCAGGTCAAGTCAGAAATCCGCCACCATCAGAAGACCAATCTGCGCAAGAATCGCGTTTATACAGTATTTCTGGATCAGAAAGTAGAAGAAATCCTTTCTGATCTGCACTTGGCTGACTCCTTTTTTGGTATCGAGGCAGGGATTGATCAGGCCATTTTGTCAGATGACGAAGCCAGCCGATCCTACCTTCGGGGAGCCTTTCTCTCAAATGGTAGCATGCGGGAGCCAGACTCAGGCAAGTACCAGCTGGAAATCTTGTCCGTTTATCTGGATCATGCTGAGGACTTGGCTGCCTTGATGCGGCGTTTTCTGCTGGATGCCAAGACCATTGAGCGCAAGAAGGGGGCTGTTACTTATCTGCAGCGGGCTGAGGACATCATGGATTTTCTCATTGTCATCGGTGCTATGGAAGCCATGGCTGAGTTTGAATCTCTTAAGCTCATGCGGGAAGCGCGCAATGACCTCAATCGCGCTAATAATGCGGAGACAGCCAACATCGCCCGTACGGTCACAGCCAGTATGAAAATCATCAACAATATTGCCAAAATCAGCGACAATATCGGCATTGAGAGCCTACCTGTAGACCTGCAGGAGGTAGCCCAGCTTCGCATCCAGCATCCGGACTACTCCATCCAGCAGCTAGCTGATAGTCTGAGCTGGCCACTGACTAAGAGCGGTGTCAATCATCGCTTGAGAAAAATCAATAAAATCGCAGATGAATTATAAAAGCTGCTGAGCTTGAGCTCGGCAGCTGTTTTTTATAGGCTTGTTGAATGTTTGGGTTGGACTTTTTGCTCAGGATAGATATGGTTAATGGCATTGTTGACAGCAGTAGGTGCCTCACCTAGCCCAGTCGCAATCAAATCAATCTTACCCTCGTAGCTGCAGCAGTCTCCGGCTGCATAGATACCTGGCACAGAAGTTTCTTGCTTGCTGTTGACCAAAACCTTGTGGCGGTTGAGCTCCAAGCCCCAATCTTTGAGATTGCCGACAGAGGATTTAAAACCGTAGTTGACAAAGAGATGATCTAGGGGCAGAAGCTGACTCTCCTCTCCCTTGACTTGGCTGATTTCCAAGTGGGTAATCTTGCCATTTTCGCCGACCAATCGACTGGGAACAAATGGTGTCTTAATCTCAACACTAGAAGCCTTGAGTTCTTCCACACTATGCTCCAAAGCTCGGAAGTTGTCCCGACGATGAACCAGACTGGTGTCTGCAATTTTTTCAAAAGCTAGCGCCCAGTCAACAGCCGAGTCGCCACCGCCCAGAACAACGACCTTTTTGCCAGCGTACTGGCTGATGTTTGAAACGTGATAGTGAAGGTTGCTGTAAGAATCAGCATCGTCTAGCTCCAAAGCTCTCGGTTTGAAAGCGCCGCCTCCCATGGCGATGATAATGGTTTTGGTCTGATGCTGGGCTTGAGAAGTCGTGATGGTGAAGCCATCATCAGATTTAGTGATATCCAGAACCGTTTCATTGAGGCAAATCTCAGTCTGGAAAGTTTCCAGCTGCTCAATCAGACGCTGTGTCAGCTCTTCGCCACTTAGATTGGTAAAGCCCGGCACATCCAGAATCTTCTTTTCTGGATAGAGAATGGCCGGCTGACCGCCCAGCTGAGGCAGGGAATCAATGATTTTAACCTTGGCTTGGCGCAAATGAGCGTAAAAAGCTGCGAATAGGCCAACTGGACCGCCGCCGACAATCGTAATATCATACAGTTCAGACATAATCTTCCTCAATCTTTTTAAAATAAACTAGCATTATTGTACCACAAAAAGGGGTTGAAATGTAAGCAAATGTTTTGAAGACATCTTAAAAGCCCCATCAGGGACTTAAAATTAGATAGCAAATAAATCATTGAGGTTTTCAGCCAGCGTTGGGTGGGTGAAGATTTGCTTGCTCAAGTAGGTGTAAGGAATCTTATTATCCATTGCTACAGTCAGGATATTGATAATTTCCTGAGCCCCAGCTGAGAAGATAGTCGCTCCGACGATTTCCTTGGTTTCAGTGTTGACAACGGCCTTGAAGGCACCGCGTAAGTCAGCATTGACATGTCCACGAGGCATTGCTGCGACTGGAATCTCCTTCACTGCAATCGGCAATCCTTGCTCTTTGGCTTCCTTCTCAGTCAATCCGATTTGAGCCAAAGGTGGTGTGATGAACATGCTGGTAGGGACGTTTTTACGGTCTTCCAGTGTGTAGCTACCATCGCCAGCCAGATAGCTATAAAGGATACGGAAGTCATCCAGTGAGATATAAGTGAACTGCAGACCGCCATTGACATCGCCCGCTGCAAATACACCAGGTACAGATGTTTCCAAGTGTTTGTTGACCTTGATTGCTCCGCGCTCTGTCAGCTCGATATCTGTATTTTCCAACTGCAGGGGCTCAACATTTGGCTTACGGCCAGTAGCATAGAGCAAGGCATCAAAGCGGAATTCTCCATCCTCTGTTACAACGACAACTTCAGCACCATCATTTTTAATCTGCTTGGTTTGCACATTTTGCAGGAGCTGGATTCCGTCTTCTTCCATGTACTGCTTAGCTAGAGCAGCGATAGAAGGCTCTACTCGAGGGAGAAAGACAGGTGCAGCATCCAGCACAGTCACCTGACTGCCCAATTTATTGTAGAGTCCGGCAAATTCTAGGCCGATGTTACCGCCACCCAGAACTCCCAAGCGTTTAGGAAGTTCTTTCAGATTTTGGATGCCAGTTGAGTCATATACGTGCTCGGTCTCAGTCAGTCCTGGAATTGGCAGGACATTGGAAACTGCACCGGTATTGATGACAATAGTCTCAGCAGTCAGTTCCTCTTTCTCATCGCCAACTGTGATTTCGATGACTTTATTGGAAAGGAAATGAGCTTCCGCATCGATGATGTCAACACCAGCACCACTGATTGCTGCGTAGTTCTTCCCGTTGAGACGGCTGGTAACAGCATTCTTCTCAGCCATGACTTGGTCGAAAGCCAGGCCTTTTTCAGCTGCGACAAGCAGGGTCTTGGTTGGGATGCAGGCGATATTAATACAGGTTCCCCCGTACATAGCCTTGCTTCGCTCAATCAAAGCAACTTTTTTTCCTTGGGCCGCCATTTTGGCTGCCAATGTTTTACCGGCCTTACCAAAGCCGATGACAATTAAATCATAGGTTAACATAATTTACCTCCATTTTTCAAAAAGATTGTATCACATCTAGTCAGAAATTGCTGATTTCTGCTACGCTTTTTTTCTTCAGTATTTTTAGTCTTTCTTTTTATACAGAATGTCCAATTTTGAGCAAGATTTTCGCAGTTCCAGTCAGTCTGTGTTATACTCATTTTTGTTATTTATTTTAGGAGGGTAAAATGTCTATTATTACACTGATTTTGGCAAGCTTGGTTGCCTTGGAATTTTTCTATATTCTGTACTTGGAGACCATTGCGACGACTTCTGCAGCAACAGCTCGGGTTTTCGGTATGTCGCAAGAGGAGTTGGAGCGGCAGTCGATCAATACACTTTTCAAAAACCAAGGAGTTTACAACGGATTGATAGCTGTTTTGGTCTTGATTGCGGCCTTTGTACAGCCTAGTCCGGTTTGGCTGGGAATTTTTATGGTTTATATCATCTTGGTGGCGGCATACGGTGCAGTGACCAGTGATCCTAAAATCTTGTTCAAGCAGGGAGGACTGGCTATGCTGACCCTACTTAGTTTATTTTTCTAAAATAGAGTGAGGAAAATTGATTTCCCACTTTTTTTTTATATAATGATTGACTTTTTTGTTAGACAAGTGTAGAATGAAGATAGAAATAGCATTATTTAGAAAGCGCGTGGAACGATGAAAAGATCAATTAAACGTTTGCCAGACGGAGAATTTACTATTTTAAAAGTAATTTGGCAGCTGCCTACACCGACGACCTCTGCCCGTATCATGGAAAAGCTGGGACCAGACAATCACTGGAAGCCCCAGACTTTGCTGACAGTCTTGGCTCGCTTGACTGAAAAGGGCTTTTTAGAAAGTGTCCGCAAGGGGCGTGAAAGGCAGTATACAGCCTTGATCTCAGAAGATGAGTATCTGGAAGTTGAGGCTTCGGATTTCTTGAAGCGTCACAGCGGCCGTTCAATGGGCGGTTTTGTCAAAACACTCTTTTCTTCTAACTCCTTTTCGGAAAATGAATTGGATGAGCTGCGCAGTCTGCTCAACCAAGGAAAGTAGGATGGAGGGATAAGCATGAAACAGTTCCTTCTTTCTTTTCTTCTGACCAGTTTGTCGACATCCATTTTGGTGCTTTTGCTTAGTCTGCTTTTTACGGCCTTTAAGACTAAGATTTCGGTCAGAGTGAAGTATTTTATTTGGTTTCTGATATTGCTAAGTTTTCTGTTTCCGTTCCGTCCTCAGTTTGGCTCAGGCCTGATTCGGCTGAATACAGGATCGGTAGTTCAGACAGCAGTGACTGCTACCCAGACAAGTGGAGCTCAGGGTGCTTCTCCAGCAGTTGAAAAAGCTGCCCAGCCAAATCTATGGGAGGCTTTTCTGGGCCTACCTTGGTTTGAAATTCTCTTCGCCATCTGGCTGATTGGCTTTGTCTTTAGTATAGGAAGATACGCTTATTCTTATATTCGCTTTAGAAAGATGCTGAAGCGCTGGGGCACGGAGTTTCAGGACGAAGAAGCGATGGCTCAGCTGCGGGCTGTTCAGCAGGAGATGGGAGTTAAGGGCCGGATTCGTCTGCTCCACTATCCTATGTCCCAAAGTCCTATGCTGCTAGGTTTCAGAGATATTTTAATCGTGCTGCCAGAGTTGGACTACACAGAAGAAGAGTTGCAGCTGATTTTCAAGCATGAGCTGACCCACTACAAACACCGAGATGTTTTAATCAATCTCTTAGGGATTTTTGCCAAGAGTCTGCACTGGTTTAATCCGGTTGTCCGCTTTGCCTGCCGTGAAACCCAAGAAGCAGGAGAAATGTACTGTGACTACGATGTTCTGAGCTGTAGAGATACAGAGTATCGGGCTTTCTACGGTGAAACGATTTTGACCATGATAGACCGCAGTAAGAAGACCCCAATTGCCCTGACGACCTGCTTTTACTCTGACAAGTTTAATCTCAAGCGGCGGATTGTCGGTATTATGGATAACCGCCTGCCTAAGAGGTTTCTGTCTGCTGCCTTTGTAGTAGCAGTTCCTCTCCTTTTGCTCTTGACTAGCTCGGTCTTTGCCTTAGAAAGCCCAGCTGCTCAACAAAGCCAACCTGTAGCGGGTCAAAAACAGCCCCAGGGACTCAGTCAGCGTCAGGCACTAGCATCCGTCTTAAAAGAGCTGTCTCTTTCTGAAAAGGACATTAAAGATTTACAAATTTCTCGTGAGAAAGACACCTATAAAATTCGATTCTCGCACGGGCAAACGGCTCATGAAACCATTGTCAATGCTAGGGATGGAAAACTGGTCAAATCCAAGCAGCATACTATTGTCGAAAAGACAGTAACGGTTGAAAAAGAAGTCAGCCCATCCTCGTCAGCTGCATCAACTCCAGCTGACAACAGCGCTACTGCAGGCGCAGGGAATACGGGAGCAGCGGGCTCTACCGGAGCGAATACAGGAGCTAGTACAGCAACAGTTCAAACTCCGTCTCAGAACAGTTCCTCTCATACGACAGACACCGATGATCCAGATGATGATGATGACCATGATGACGATTAAATAAAGGATTCTACCGGTTTAAGTTTCTTAAAAGCTTAGACTGGTAGAATTTTATTATCTTCTCAAAGGGGGATTTGGCAATCCTCCAATAGCAGTTAGTCATCAGTTTATCTTTTATTTTAGGTCGATTTTGCTTACAGTTTGCACTTCGTTTCCTAATGCTAAAAAACTGAAAGATTCTTTATCTTTTTTCTTGACATTTATAAACGACAAGTGTAGAATATACTCATAAACTACATTTGTAGAATGATTTCAAAAAATACTGCTTGGAAAGGAGAAGAAAGCAAAGCTTATCCAGACGCTTGTAGTTGCAGAGCGGAAGCTCTATTTCTTTTAAAAGAAAAAACTACATTTGTAGAATTAAAGGAGAATCCAAATGAAACAAAAGCAAATCCAAACAAACTTCCAACGGATCGAAACGAAGTATATTCTTGACCGAGCAATGCTAGCTCGTCTTGAGGCTGACATGAGACCTTACCTCACCGCAGATGATTATGCGACATCAACCATTTCCAATGTGTATTTTGATAATGATGAGTTCCAGATGATTCAGGATTCCATTGCCAGAAAAGGCGGTCGCGAAAAGATGCGGATGCGGACTTATGCTGAGCAGCCAAATGATGATAGTCAAGTTTTCTTAGAAATCAAGAAGAAACACGATGAAGTAGGTTTCAAATATCGTTTAGTTTCGAATCCTCTCTCTGTGACCAACTATATTGTAAATGGTATGGCAGACCATACTATTTCCGATGACCGGGTCAAGGCAGAAGTGGAGCAGCTGCAGGAGCGCTATCTAGACTTGAGGCCCAAAATGGTGATTAGTTATGACCGCTACTCTATGAGAGGCTTGGAAGATAAAAAGGTACGCGTGACAGTTGATTCCAACATCCGCTATCGGGATTATGATGTAGACTTGGCTTTAGGCCGCTATGGATTGCCCTTGTTGGATGACGACAAGGTGATTATGGAAATCAAGGTTCCTGGTCAATATCCTCAGTGGCTGGCCGATATTTTGAACAAATACGGCCTTGAAGATCAATCCTTCTCAAAATACGGCAATGCCTACCTGAAAACTAAAGAAAGACTGACTCAAACAGTCAAGGCCTAAGGAGGTAGTCTATGCTCAACCAGTTATTTAACAGTATCTACTCCTCTACGGAAGTCAAGATTAATCCTTTAGCATTGATTTTTTCACTAGCAACTAGTGTGGTTTTAGGAATTATCTTGGCCAAGGTCTATAAGCGCCAAACCATTTATACCAAGGAATTTGTCGTCACCCTCTCCCTTTTGCCAGCTATCATTTCTATTATCATCTTCTTGGTTAATGGAAATTTGGGTACCAGTGTCGCCGTAGCAGGGACTTTCAGCTTGATTCGTTTCCGGTCGGCTGCAGGTGGCTCTAAGGAGCTCTTAGCCATTTTTATGGCGACGGCTATCGGAATTACAACAGGGATGGGATTTGTAGCATTGGGAATTGTCTTTACTCTAGCTATTTCAGGCATCTGGATGCTCTTTGAAAAGATGAGCTTTACTTCAGTCAGTCCGACCAGACGTTATGTTCAGGTTCAAGTTCCAGCTGACTTTGACTACGAAGTGCTCTTTGATGCTATTTTTGAAACAGCTTGTAAATCAGCTGAGCTGACCTCTCTCAAGTCGGCTGAAAAGAAGTCTATCAAGCTGGACTATGTTGTTGACTTGAATCCTGATGTGAATGACCGAGAACTCATTCAGCAGTTTATACGTTATGACAAGGTTCAAGACATTTCACTTTCCAAAATTGCTAAGAAACGCAAAACATTATAAAGCACTAAAGACCAGCTGCAATATGCCAGCTGGTCTTCTTAGTCTAAAAAGAAGTGGAAATACATCTAAGTTACAGAAAAAACTTGACACTCTTTTCTATATGTGGTATGATTATATAGATTTTGGACTTGAAGGGAGTGAAAAAAATGTCAAAAACAGTAGTACGCAAGAATGAATCACTTGATGATGCACTTCGTCGTTTCAAACGTGCGGTTACTAAAGCTGGTACTCTTCAAGAAACACGCAAACGTGAATTCTATGAAAAACCTTCTGTAAAACGCAAACGCAAATCAGAAGCAGCTCGTAAACGTAAAAAATTCTAATTGAACAAAAAAGCAGACTCTGGTCTGTTTTTTGTTTTCACTCTTTGGAGAGAAGAAGATGATTGTGTGCAATAAGGCAAAAAAATCACTGATTTTCATCAGTGAATTCTCTTTATTTTTTCTCAGCCAACAAAGCTTTGATTTCTTGCAGGACTTCCAATTCAGTTGGTCCAGCTGGCGCTTCTTCAGCTTCTTCCTTCTTCTTAGCAAGGCTTTGTGCTTTTTCAGCAGACTTAACGATGAAGAAGAGAACAGTACCGATTACCAAGAAGTTAATTACAGCGCTAAAGAAGTTACCATAAGCGATCCCGTTCCATTTCAATTGAGAAATTTGCTCCAAGTTTGCAGCTTTCAAAATTGGGTTGAGGAAGAGGGGAGTGATTACGTCAGTAATCAATGAAGTGACGATTGCTCCAAAAGCGTTGGCGATGATCACACCGACTGCCAAATCAATCACGTTCCCACGTAGCAAGAATTCTTTAAGATCCTTTAACATTCTTTCTTTCCTTTCAAGAATTTATTAATGAGATTATATTATAGCTTATTTATATGACATCTACAAGATATTTGTTTGTCAAATATTTTACATTTGCTTCATTTTAGTATAAAATATAGAATGATATTCTATGATAAATTGGAGGTATTGTCTCTTGATTGATAAAGAAATCATTTCTGAAATTAAAAACAGCGTCAATATCGTCGATGTCATAGGAGAAACGGTGGCCTTGACCAAGGCTGGGCGGAATTATCTAGGGCTTTGTCCCTTTCACGGTGAAAAGACGCCCTCTTTTAACGTTGTAGAGGACAAGCAGTTTTATCACTGTTTTGGCTGCGGCAAGTCGGGCGATGTCTTCAAATTCATTGAGGATTATCGAGGCGTTTCCTTTATGGATGCTGTGCAGATTGTAGCAGATCGGGCAGGGATTCCCTTGGCTGTAGAGACAGCGGGCAATGACCGACAGAGACAAAGCCATCCGCAGCAAGCTCTCTACGATATCCATACCGAGGCAGCGAAATTTTATCATGCGGTTCTGATGACGACCAAGATGGGAGAGGAAGCGCGGGCTTATCTCTACCAGCGGGGTCTGACAGATGATGTTCTCAAGCATTTTCAAATCGGGCTGGCTCCTAATGAGGGGAATTATCTTTATAAGAGTATGGCTGGCAAGTTTGATGAGAATACCATCATGAACTCGGGTCTATTTAATCTGGCGGAGAATAATCTGGTCTATGATGCCTTTCAGAACCGGATTATGTTTCCCCTGACCAATGACAGTGGGCAGGTTGTGGCTTTTTCCGGACGGATTTGGCAAGCAGCGGCTTCAGACGGGCATCAGGCCAAGTATAAAAACAGTCGCAGCACCGCTATTTTCAATAAAAGCTACGAGCTCTATCATCTGGATAAGGCCAAGCCGGTTATCAAGAAGAGCCATGAGGTTTATCTGATGGAGGGCTTCATGGACGTGATTGCGGCCTATCGGGCAGGGATTGAAAATGCGGTTGCCTCGATGGGAACAGCTCTGACGCCTGAGCATGTTCAGCATCTGAGCAAGTATTGCAAGAAGATTATCCTGTCTTACGATGGAGATCGGGCAGGGCAGGCAGCGACTGCTAAGGCTTTGGATGAGCTGGGAGATATGACGGTGGAAATTGTTCGGATTCCGGATAATTTGGACCCCGATGAATTTCTAGCCAAAAATTCTGAGGAAGACTTGCAGCATTTGCTGAGCAAAACGCGAATAAGTAATGTGGAGTTTCTGCTGCATCATCTGAAACCAGATAATATTGAAAATCTGCAGGCTCAGATTGAGTTTGTAGAGAAGATGGCACCGATTATTGCGAAGACCAAGTCCATCACAGCTCAGAACTCCTATATTTACATGCTGGCTGAGCTGCTGCCTGACTTTGACTATCAGCAGGTGGAGCAGACGGTAAATAACAGCCGACTGGCTGAGCGCTCTAGTCGCAGTCAGGAGGCGCCCACTCAGCAGTCTCAACCAGTCGTTATGCAGTTTTCGCCTTCGAACCGGCTGAATCGTCTCATGAGGGCGGAAAATCATATCTTCCACCGCATGATACATCATCCTTTGATATTGAACCAATATAGGTTAAGAGAAGACTTTGTCTTTGACTCGGAGGACTTGCAGGCCTTGTATGAGATTTTGCTGGCAAATGGTGAGGTGACACCGCAGGATTTGTCCCAGCTGCCAGATCATGTCCAGCAGGCTTGGTACCGCGTTTTAGAAGAAGACTTGCCTGATGAGGTTTTGGAAGATGAATTGAAAGAAGTGGAAGAAACAAGAGAGCGGGAGATTTTGCGCAAGCATAATCAGTTTATTAGTAAGAAGATTCGAGAAGCCTCTCACAGCGGAGATACGGATACAGCCCTGTCCGAGTTGGAGCGCTTGATTGAGCAAAAAAGAAGAATGGAGTAGGAATGGCTACAAAACAAAAAGAAGTAACAACATTAGACGTTCAAATTGCAGAATTTATCCGTAACCACAAGCAGACAGGAGTTGCGACAGATGATGAAATCAATGACCAACTGGTCATTCCTTTCACTTTGGACGCCGATGGGATTGAGGATTTGCTGCAGCGTATCCAGGATGCTGGCATCTCAATTACAGATAAGGAAGGAAATCCCAGCGCGCGCGTCTTGAATACTGAAGAGGAAGAAGCGGAGCTGACGGATGAAGAGCTCTTGGGCAGCAATTCAGCCAAGGTTAATGACCCAGTCCGCATGTATCTGAAAGAAATTGGGGTTGTGCCCCTTCTCAGCAATGAAGAAGAGCAGGAGCTGGCTATCTTGGTAGAACAGGGAGACTTGGAAGCCAAGCAGCGTCTGGCTGAGGCCAACCTTCGTCTGGTTGTTTCCATTGCTAAGCGCTATGTCGGCCGTGGCATGCAGTTCCTTGACTTGATTCAAGAAGGAAATATGGGGTTGATGAAGGCTGTTGATAAGTTTGACTACACCAAAGGATTTAAGTTCTCAACTTATGCGACTTGGTGGATTCGTCAAGCCATTACCCGTGCGATTGCTGACCAAGCTCGGACTATTCGGATTCCGGTCCATATGGTGGAAACCATTAACAAGCTGGTCCGCGAGCAACGTAATCTCTTGCAGGAATTAGGGCAAGACCCAACACCAGAGCAAATCGCTGAGCGGATGGATATGACACCTGACAAGGTTCGTGAGATTCTCAAGATTGCTCAAGAGCCAGTATCCTTGGAAACACCTATCGGTGAGGAAGATGACAGTCATCTGGGAGACTTTATCGAAGACGAAGTGATTGAAAATCCAGTTGACTATACAACTCGTGTCGTTCTTCGTGAGCAGCTGGATGAAGTTTTAGACACCCTTACAGACCGCGAGGAAAACGTCTTGCGTCTGCGCTTTGGTCTGGACGATGGAAAAATGCGGACACTGGAAGATGTCGGCAAGGTCTTCAATGTCACTCGCGAGCGGATTCGCCAGATTGAAGCCAAGGCCCTGCGTAAACTCCGCCATCCAAGCCGCAGCAAACCACTCAGAGATTTTATCGAAGATTAAGAAATGAAAAGCAGCGTGGGGGCAGAGCAGGGAAGCGTCAAGTCGGCAGTCCTAGCTGAAAGCAAAAGCCCCCTCGAGCTAACTTGAAATTTCTGCTATATCTATAAGGAGGATATTGCATGTCAGAACAAAAATACAGCCCTGAAGAAGTTGAAAAGATTAAAACACGTATCTTAGAGAGTTTGGAGCAGGTCATCGACCCAGAGTTGGGAATTGATATTGTCAATCTAGGTCTAATCTATGAAATCCGTTTTGACGAGACCAATGGGGAAACGGAAATCGATATGACCCTGACAACCATGGGATGCCCTCTGGCAGATCTTCTGACTGACCAGATCTATGATGCTATGTCAGATGTTCCAGAGGTTACCAAGACGGATGTTAAGTTGGTATGGTATCCAGCTTGGACGGTGGAAAAGATGAGCCGCTATGCTCGGATTGCTTTGGGGATTCGCTAAGAACTGATAGTAAGTGCTGGCCTGCTACGTGCAGGCTTTTGCTTTTTTTAGCGGATTCTGTTATAATGTTCTTATTGTCTTGCTATTGTTTTGGGGTCGTTACGGATTCGACAGGCATTATGAGGCACATTTTGCGACTCATCTAGCGGATGTAAAACGCCAGTTAAATATAACTGCAAAAAATAACAATTCTTACGCTGTAGCTGCCTAAAAACCAGCCAGCGTGACCCGATTCGGATTGCTTGTGTCTGATGACAGGTCTTATTATGAGCAAGCTACGGCAAAGTCTAGTCTAGGGATTTTGCAAGAGATTGATAGACTCGCTTGACTTGGGCTTGAGCTATGTGTCAAAGTGAAGTTAAACCAATACATAGCCTATGGTTGTAGACAAATGTGTTAGCAGGTGTTTGGACGTGGGTTCGACTCCCACCGGCTCCATTATTTTAAAGCCTTTCTAAAACGTTGAGAAATCAGCGTTTTTTGCTTTTACAATGTTCAGGAAATCTTGATTTCTGTCTGAAAAAGTAATACAATGATGTTAGTGATGACAAAGGAAATATTGGTATTTCTAGTTGCTCAATTTCATAAGTATTAAGGGGAGTTGGATATGAGTTTTTTTAAGAATCTGTTTGGTAAGAAGCGAGAGCAAGAGGAAGAGAAAGTAGAAAAGGTGGAAGAAGCAGTGCTTGATGTGCCTGCTGAGGATCCCTTTCCGAGTGAGTGGGGCTCTTTCTCAACCTATATAGATGACAAGTTGGCTAGTATCCGTCTGAATTTAGCTCTTGCTGATGAGGCACCCTATCCTCTCTATGCCTATGCTATGAGGCTCAAGATATCGCTCCTCCAGTACGATGGGGAGACGGGTTTTCCATCTAGTGAAGAGTTTAAGGAGCTGAATGTGATTGAGGATCGGCTTTCTGAGGCTTTGGGCCAGGTTGGCGGTATTCATGTTGGTGTGATTACGACAGATGGAAATATTGAGTTTTATTACTATCTGCAAGATAAGAAAAGCCACCTGGAGCCGATTGCAAACGTGATGCGCGACTTTCCAGACCGCCGCTATGACTCGGCGACCTTGGAAGATGAGGAGTGGGATCAGTACTTTGACTTTCTCTATCCTAATGAATACGAGTATCAGACCATTCTCAACCAGCGGGTCTGGTACCAGCTGGAGCAGGACGGCGATGACCATAGTCAGGAGCGCGAGATTGACCATTGGGCATATTTTGCGTCTGAGGAAGACCGAGATGGTTTCCTAAAGGAAATCGAAGAACTGGGATATAGCCTCGTATCTGCTGAAAAGATAGAAGATGCGGACAAACCATATCAGCTGCACGTGATTCGTATGGATACGACGGAAATCTTTGATTTGAACCAGAATGTTTGGACTTTGGTTGAATTTGTGAAAAAATTTAACGGAAACTATGGCGGTTGGGGCTGTAATGTGGTATAATGGTTAAAGTTTTGAGAAAGCTGGGCTTTCTCTTTTGTGGAAGATTACTCAAGAGGCTTAAGAGGCTGTGTTGGAAACGCAGTAGGCGTGTAAAAGCGTGCGTGGGTTCGAATCCCATGTCTTCCGTCATAAGATGCAAGAAACGCTGTTTGGCGTTTTTTCTATTGCAAAAATTAATGGAAGAAAGGCGATTCTTTTTGAATATGAATATCTTTGGAAATACTTGAAAACAATTTCAGCAAAAAAAATAAGTAATTTATTGTTCATTTTATATAATAGTGTGGTAAAATGGGATTAATGGATTTTTAAAAAGGATATAAATTAAAGGGAGAATTATGTTTTTTAAACGTCAAAAAGGTAAGTACCACGAAGTAGAGCGTGTGACTCGTTTTAAGCTGATTAAATCGGGTAAGCATTGGCTGCGTGCTGCGACATCACAGTTCGGCCTTTTTAGATCAATGAAAGGGGGAGGCCTTTCATCGATCGAGCTCAAGGTAACGGAAGAACAAGTTACCGATAAGAAGAGTGGCATAGATTTTTTGAGGGGCATTGTCGCCACGGGAGCCGTGCTGGGCGGTGCTCTTGTGACCAACACAACCGTCCACGCAGAAGAAGACCAGGCTCTGGAAAAAGTCATTGACACGACAGACGTTTTAGCGACACGTGGTGAAACAGTTTTAGGAGAAGAAAGCAGTGCTGCTGAAGCAGCAACAGCGACGACAACGTCTCATACTGAGTCAGAGTCTGTATCAGATACATCCTCAGCTAGTGCCAGTGCTTCTGCCAGTGCGTCTATCTCTGCCAGCATCTCAGCTTCAGAGTCAATCTCGCAATCTAGCTCAGCCTCTATCAGTGCCAGCACATCTCAAGTAGTCTCAGATTCCTTAAGTGTATCTGAGTCTCTTTCAGTGTCTTCAAGTATATCTGATTCAATGAGTGCAAGCACTAGCGCGTCCGCTAGTGCATCAGAGTCAGTCTCAGCCAGTCAGACCTCTACTACCTCTACATCAGAGAGTGCTAAATCCGAAAGCGGTCAGCAGTCAACAGAAGCTTCTAGCCAGACAGGGCGGAGAAGAACGCGTCGTGATGTAGCAAATGCTGTTGATACAGAGAGACCTGTTGTTGATTTCCCAAGGGAAATAACTGTCTATCGTGGCGAAAGTTTTGAGTTTGTTGCGACAGCGACAGATAATTCGAATGCTTTCGATATCGATAAGACGTATGTTCGTTGGTATAATGGTACTGATTCTGGTAAGGGAACTGAATGGATTCAAAAAACTGTCACTCAAGAAGGTAATCAGCTAAAGATTCAAGTTCACGGTAATGTGCCAGTAGATACAGTAATTGGTGACTATACTCGTTATGTTATGGTTACTGATGCAGCAGGGAACCAAAACGTTTCTAACGAGGAGTTTTCAGCTGCTGTTAAAAACAAGGACAGAATTCTTAATGGTCAGTTTATGATTGTCATTCGATACAGACCAAATCTTCCTGAGAATACTGTATTAGTAAACAATCCTAATCAATTATCTGAGGCTGAAAAAAATCAGGTCAGAGAAGCGATTAAACGGAGCAATCCAAACTTAAGAGCGATAGATGTAGCAAATAGAAACTTAAATACAGCTATTTCCGTTTCTAATAATGGTACGACTACTATAACATTCAGAGATAACAGGAAGGCTACTGTTGAAGGCAATAAGTTGGTAGATACAAGAGAAGGAAGTACTTCCAAATCTGCAAGCACCTCCGCATCCGTCAGTGCCTCTACCTCAACAATCGAATCTATTGCGGAAAGTAAGTCAGCCTCTGCTAGTGCCTCAACTTCAGCAAGTAGTTCCGCATCTATAAGTACTTCTGTGTCAATTAAGACCTCTGCGTCCACTAGCGCATCGGTAAGTGCAAGTACGTCTGCATCAACGAGTGCGTCGGTAAGTGCAAGTACGTCCGCGTCAACGAGTGCATCAGTAAGTGCAAGTACCTCAGCGTCTACGAGCGCATCCGTTTCAGCAAGTACATCTGCCTCCACGAGCGCCTCAGTTTCTGCAAGCACGTCAGCGTCCACTAGTGCATCCGTATCCGCAAGTACGTCTGCGTCCACCAGCGCCTCTGTAAGTGCAAGTACGTCTGCGTCCACCAGTGCCTCAGTAAGCGCAAGTACATCGGCATCAACAAGTGCCTCAGTAAGCGCAAGTACGTCCGCGTCCACAAGTGAGTCAGTTTCCGCAAGCACTTCAGCGTCTACGAGTGCCTCAGTATCTGCAAGCACGTCCGCGTCGACGAGTGCATCCGTATCTGCAAGCACCTCGGCCTCCACGAGTGCGTCTACAAGTGCAAGTACGTCCGCTTCAACGAGCGCGTCCGTAAGTGCCAGCACGTCCGCGTCCACAAGTGCGTCAGTTTCCGCAAGCACTTCAGCGTCGACCAGCGCCTCAGTAAGTGCAAGTACGTCCGCGTCCACAAGTGCGTCCGTATCAGCAAGTACATCAGCGTCCACGAGTGCGTCTGTATCAGCAAGTACATCCGCGTCCACGAGCGCGTCAGTATCAGCAAGTACCTCCGCCTCCACGAGTGCGTCAGTAAGTGCAAGTACATCTGCATCGACCAGCGCCTCAGTAAGTGCCAGCACGTCCGCCTCCACGAGTGCGTCAGTCAGCGCAAGTACCTCCGCCTCCACCAGCGCATCCGTATCAGCAAGCACGTCGGCTTCAACGAGTGCGTCAGTATCAGCAAGTACGTCCGCGTCGACCAGCGCGTCAGTATCTGCAAGTACCTCCGCTTCAACGAGTGCATCAGTAAGCGCAAGCACATCCGCTTCAACGAGTGCATCAGTAAGTGCAAGTACATCCGCCTCAACGAGTGCGTCAGTATCTGCAAGTACGTCAGCGTCCACGAGTGCGTCAGTGTCAGCAAGTACATCGGCGTCCACAAGTACGTCCGCCTCAACGAGTGCGTCAGTATCTGCAAGTACGTCCGCCTCGACCAGCGCGTCAGTATCTGCAAGTACATCTGCTTCAACGAGCGCGTCAGTGTCCGCAAGCACATCCGCCTCAACGAGTGCGTCAGTATCTGCAAGTACGTCAGCGTCCACGAGTG
>CAUSZI010000022.1:0-31945 GCA_963536045.1 uncultured Streptococcus sp. | reverse complement strand
AATGGTCAGTCCTAGGTCCTGACTTCTACCGACCAATTCATGGCTACCGATAAAGTTTCGATAGGTCCGGCGGATATTGTTGGGAGAGCGTAGGCTGAGATCTTGTCCGAAAAGTTCCTTAAACTGCAGATTCAGATGAAGGTCATTTCCGTCGGCTTTTTCCTCGATAGTGAGAAAAGGTTGCCCAGTAAAGGTGCCAGTGTCCATGTTCCAGGTTTTCCAGTCGGCAATCGGTTTATTGTCCAGAGTCCAGGTCAGCTTACCCGCCTGAGAAGCCTGTCCTTGGACGGTATCCTTGAGCTCTGCAGACTCAGACATATAAACGGTACCATCAGCCAGCTGGGTCTTAGCTTCTTCAGAAGCAGCTACTCTTGGTTGACCTGCGGCAGAAACGGCAGAATTCTCAGCAGCAGGAGTCTGTTCTTTTTCTCCTGTCTGATTTGGAGCAGCTTGAGCAGCTTCTGCTGCAGGAGTGACAGTCTCTACCTGATTGGCGGCCGGCTGTGACTCAGTGCTGTTATGCTGGTCAGCCGCGGCCTTGCCCTGAGCTAAGACAGCCATCAATACAGCGGCTGATAAACTCAAAGCCTGAGTATAGAGACGCTTCTTGTATGAATCGTTCATTAGGAAATCTCCTTTGTGTAAAATATTCTATATTTAGTATAACAAATATAGAAAGCGCTCTCAATTAAAAATAGAAAAAACATACAAAGATGTTCAAAATAGTTTTTCAGGTGAATTGCTGAGCATAGGGGGAACTTCCTTGTTTCAAGTGCTTTTTGCAATATCCGAACCTTCTGCTTTTATTTTCTGAAATTTTATACAAAATCCTCGAATTTATGCTACAATGAGACAAACTAAAAATGATTGGAGCCAAGCATGAAAGCAATTATTACCGTTGTCGGAAAAGATAAAACAGGGATTGTAGCTGGAGTTTCCACTAAGATTGCGGAGCTGGGGCTGAATATTGACGATATTTCCCAAACCGTTTTGGAGGAATATTTTACCATGATGGCCTTGGTCTCAAGCGATGAAAAGCAAGATTTTACGGCCCTTCGCAATGAGTTTGAAGCTTTCGGCCAAGAGCTCAACGTTAAAATCAACATTCAAAGCGCAGCCATTTTTGATGCCATGTACAATATCTAAGGAGTGAAGGATGGATATTAGACAAGTAACAGAAACCATTGCCATGATTGAGGAGCAGAATTTTGATATTCGGACCATCACCATGGGCATTTCACTCTTGGACTGTATCGACACAGATATTGATCGGGCGGCGGAGAAGATTTACCAAAAAATCACGACCAAAGCGAAAGACCTAGTGGCAGTTGGGGATGAAATTTCTGCTGAGCTGGGAATTCCCATCGTCAATAAGCGGGTCTCCGTGACTCCGATTTCTCTGATTGGGGCAGCGACAGACAGCAGTGACTATGTGCCTCTGGCCAAGGCTTTAGACAAGGCGGCCAAGGAAATCGATGTTGACTTTATCGGTGGCTTCTCTGCCTTGGTCCAAAAGGGTTATCAAAAAGGTGATGAAATCCTCATTAATTCTATTCCACGCGCTTTGGCTGAGACTGACAAGGTCTGCTCCTCTGTCAATATCGGCTCAACCAAGACCGGCATCAATATGACGGCAGTTGCGGATATGGGGCGGATTATTAAGGAAACGGCCCAGCTTTCTGACATGGGGGCGGCCAAGCTAGTCGTCTTTGCCAATGCGGTAGAGGACAATCCTTTCATGGCAGGCGCCTTCCATGGTGTTGGTGAAGCCGATGTGGTCATCAATGTTGGTGTTTCTGGTCCTGGTGTTGTCAAGCGGGCTTTGGAAAAGGTCCGTGGCGAAAGCTTTGATGTGGTCGCGGAAACGGTCAAGAAAACAGCCTTCAAAATCACTCGTATCGGTCAGTTGGTCGGTCAGATGGCCAGCGAGCGTCTGGGCGTCAAGTTCGGGATTGTTGACTTGAGTCTGGCTCCAACACCGGCAGTCGGAGACTCAGTGGCCCGTGTCTTGGAAGAAATGGGCTTGGAAACAGTTGGTACTCATGGCACGACAGCAGCACTTGCCCTGCTCAATGACCAAGTCAAAAAAGGCGGTGTCATGGCCTGCAATCAGGTTGGTGGCCTGTCTGGTGCTTTCATTCCTGTTTCAGAAGATGAGGGCATGATTGCGGCTGTGCAGAATGGCTCGCTCAATCTAGAAAAGCTAGAAGCTATGACAGCTATCTGCTCGGTAGGTTTGGATATGATTGCCATTCCAGAGGCGACACCTGCTGAAACCATCGCGGCCATGATTGCGGATGAAGCAGCGATTGGCGTCATTAATCAAAAGACGACAGCTGTGCGGATTATTCCGAAAGGTAAGGAAGGCGATATGATTGAATTTGGCGGGCTCTTGGGAACAGCTCCGGTCATGAAGGTCAATCAGGCTTCGTCAGCTGACTTTATCGCGCGGGGCGGTCAAATTCCAGCGCCTATTCACAGCTTTAAAAACTAAAAGGCTAGATTTGAAACAGTTTTTAAGAAAGTAGCGTAAAGGACAGTTATTCAGTTTCCGAGTAGGAGTTTGCGGGATTGAATCTAGCTGGATGCTTGAAATGTAGGGGATTATAAGGAGATTGTTTAGGTTATGAATAAAAGAGAGCTAGCTGAGCTGGCCCTTGATTTAGGTTTGGATTTTGATAAAGAGAGCGGCATTATATATGGCCGTAGAAGGGATTATGCTTTTTATCTAGAGACCATAACAGATGGCGACGAATTTGCGATTTTCTTTTCAGTCAGATGTGAGCAGGGCTATATCGGTCGAGATGCCTTGGAAGCTTTGATCAACGATTCTGAAGTTTTGATTGATTTTGAGAGAGCTGGCTATAGCCTAGCCTGTCAGATTTTGGCTGATCAAGACCGAGATTTGCTGCCGGACATTTTGGAGGAGGCTATCGAAGACTGCACCCGCTACTTTGAGGAACAAGGGCTGGTTAGCGCCTGTGAGAAAACCGGTGAAACTGGAGATGTGAACCTGTATCAGTTCAAAGGAGATTGGCTCTTTCTCACGCCATCTAGCTATGAGCGGATGGTTTCCATCTCACAGGATAAGGTGACAAAGCGCTCCCTTCCTCATCAAAGTCCGCAGAAAATACATTATTTCCTGGGGATTGTCGGGGCTTTCTTGATTAGCTTACTTGGTGCATGCCTTGTCTTCTTCCTGACAGGTGCATCCTTGGTCATGGGCTTTATATCAAGTTTTACACTGCTATTTAGCATTGCTTGCTATGAAAAGTTTGTCAAAGGAATTTCTGTTTTAGGAATTGTGGCAAGTTTCTTTTTTACTTTAGCGATGAGCTTTGTAGCTGTTCAAATCGGTTATGCTAATTCTTTTTATCAGGGGGAAGGCCATATTTTGCAAGCCATTATCGCTATTAATAAAGCCGCTTTATCCGGACAGTTTGGTCTTAATTATTGGCTCCATTATCTGTACATTATTCTTGGGTGTGTCAGTGCCGTAAAAGTTCATATTAAGTCTCTATAGTTGATTAGATGCTGACTTCACAGTGAGAAGCTGTCTATCATAGTGGGAAACCGAGTTCTCCCTCTTCTTTATCTAAAGAATACGAAGGCCTATACTATAATAAACAAAGGAAAAATAAAAGAGGTAAACTATGTCAAAAACAAGACTCTATGTTATCCGTCATGGCAAGACCATGTTTAATACTATCGGCCGGGCTCAGGGCTGGTCTGATACCCCGCTGACTGCTAAAGGCGAGCGAGGTATTCGTGAGCTAGGCATCGGATTGCGAGAGTCTGGCTTGCCTTTCGTTAAGGCCTTTTCCAGTGATAGCGGCCGGACCATTCAGACTATGGGGATTATCCTAGAGGAGCTGGGCCTGACTGGCCAGATTCCCTATCGCTATGACAAGCGCATCCGGGAGTGGTGTTTCGGCAGTTTTGATGGTGCTTATGGGGGTGAGCTCTTTCATGGTGTTATCCCACGAGTTCTTAAGACGGATAATTACAAAGAACTCAGTTGGCCCGATTTGGCGAATGGCCTGGTAGAAGTGGATACAGCTGGTTGGGCTGAGCCTTGGGACAAGCTTAGCGGTCGAATTTTAGAAGGATTTGAGGCCATTGCTAGAGAGGTGGAGTCCTTTGGTGGCGGAAATGCTCTGGTCGTCAGCCACAGCATGACCATTGGTACTTTGGCTTATCTGGTTGATGAGAATATCACGAAAAATCCTAATGTCGAAAATGGCAGTGTCACAGTGCTGGAGTATGAAAATGGTCGCTTTACCATTCAAGCCTTGGGAGATGTGTCTTACCGTCAGATCGGCGCAGCTATATTGGACCGAGAAAATCAAGAATGAGCGGGAGTTTTGAGACTCCTGCTTTTTGCTTTGAAAGCCAGATGGCGCCAATTTCTTTATAAAATGGTATAATATGAAAAGAACAACGGAGGAAATGAAATGGCAAAAACAAGATTATACTTGGTTCGTCATGGCAAAACCATGTTTAATACTATCGGTCGAGCTCAAGGCTGGTCTGATACCCCTTTGACTGAAGTTGGGGAACGTGGCATTCATGAGTTGGGCATTGGCTTGAGAGAAGCTGGGCTTGATTTCAAATTGGCCCGCTCCAGCGACAGCGGCCGGACTATTCAGACCATGGGCATTATTCTAGAGGAACTGGGCCTGACAGATCAGATTCCTTATACCTTTGACAAACGAATTCGCGAATGGTGCTTTGGTAGCTTTGATGGTGGTTATGATGGAGAGCTCTTTATGGGTGTGATGCCCCGGGTTTTCAATATTGAGCATGTTCATCAACTTAGCTATGCTGAGTTGGCAGAAGGCCTTGTAGAAGTCGATACAGCAGGCTGGGCAGAAAATTGGGAAAAGCTCAGCGGCCGAATTTGGGAAGGCTTTTCAGCCATAGCTGAGGAGCTGGAAGCTACTGGTGGTGGCAATGCTCTGGTTGTCAGCCACGGCATGACCATCGGAACCTTTGTCTATCTAATCAATCGAACTCGACCTCATGGTTTGGACAATGGTAGTGTGACGGTTGTAGACTATGAAGACGGTAAATTCACAGTAACTTGCGTCGGAGACATGTCTTATCGAGAGGTCGGTGCCAAAGTAATGGAGGAAGAAGTTGAAACGCGCTAAACATCGCAAAGAAAAGAGAAAATCGAAGTCTAAGAAGATTGGGTTGACACTTTTGCTGTTAATCGTCTTGTGTCTGGCAGCTGGAGGAACGGCGATTTATTTCCGTCCGTCCTTGTTACAAGATCTGCTTGCAAAGATTCAGTTTTCGGGTTCGTCTAGCAGTTCTGCTACGAAGGGCTCTTCTAGCTCAGAGAGCTCGCAGTCTGATTTGCCCAAGGTTTCTTCTGCTGACTGGAATTTGATTTTGGTCAATCGTGACAACCAGCAAGAAGAAAAGACTCCTGAACTGACTCAGATTGGAGAGGTACAGGTCGACAGCCGCATTGCTGAAAATACTCGGCAATTCCTAGCTGCAGCCCAGGCGATAGCTCCTGAAGAAACTCTAATCTCTGGCTATCGCAGCCGAGCTGAGCAGGAGGAACTCTATAACGAAAAAGTTGCTGGGGAAGTCGCCAAAGGCTTGTCGAATGAAGAAGCAGTCAGTATCGTGCTGAAACAGGTGCAGCTTCCAGGTGCCAGTGAGCATCAAACGGGCTTGGCTATTGATATGAGCGCTCCAGAAGGCCAGGAGGATGAATTGGCAGCCAAAATTGCCCAACTAGCTCCGCAGTATGGCTTTGTCCTTCGCTATCCAGATGGCAAGAGTGACATTACCGGAGTTGACTTTGAGAATTGGCATTACCGCTATGTCGGTGTGGAGAATGCCCAGTATATGCAGAAGCACAATCTGGTTCTGGAAGAATACATCGCCCTGCTCAAGGAAGCAGGAAAATAAAAAAGTAAGTCAGGTGTTCCTGGCTTTTTTTATGCTGATTTATCAGGATGCAGGTCTCTAATCCTTTTAGCTTCTGATCAAATCAGCTGCAAGTATTGATAGATAAAAATGAATTACTTTTTGTAAAAAAAATTTATAAATCCTTGACAACTATATCGAACTGCGATATAATTTTTTATATCGAGGTTCGATATATCGAGGTGAAAGTGAGATGAGAAGATGAGTGGATTGACAGAAAAGCTTAGGAGAGTCTATGTGCCAATGACAGAGACAGGTTTTTATATCCTCTTCTGTCTTCAGAAAGAAAGGCATGGCTACAGTATTACTCAAAAAGTCAAGGATCTGACAGAAGGACAGCTATCTATCAGCCCGGGGACCATGTACGGAACCTTGGCAAAGATGGAAAAAGATGGTCTGATTGCCTTTGTTCGTGAGGAAGAAAAGAGAAAGCTCTATTCTATCACGGAGCTTGGGAGGCAGATTTTAGAGTTGGAAATCCAGCGGATTGAGCGCCTTTACCGCAATAGTAAGGAGGAAGTTTGATGGAAAAGAAAATTGTCTATAAAATCTTTACCATTGCAGACTATGACAGAGAAGCAGCTTATTTTAAAAAAATGCATAGCCAAGGCTGGAAATTGAAAAAAGTAAGTTATTCTCCCTTTCTTGTTGCAGTTCGTTATACTTTTGAAGCATGTCCGCCTCAGGACGTGGCCTATCAATTAGATTTTCGCCCCATAAAGAAGGCGGAGCAAGAATCCTATTATCAACTGTTTGAGGATTGTGGCTGGGAGCATATTACAAACTTTAATCAATTTTCTTATTTCCGCAAGCTAGTTTCTCAGATTGATGCAGACAGCGATCTTGAAATCTATAATGACGCATGGTCTAAGCTAGAAATGGTCAAACGTTTACTTGTATGGCGGTTTTTACCAGCCATCATGGTTTTGTGTGTCACTACCTATCTCATTCTAGATATTTCCCAGAGAAGTTTGAAAGCAAGTCTGTTATTCAAATCAATCTTAGTAATAGACTGTCTTATATTGCTCATTCTGTTCTGTCAACTGGTCCATATTGCCTTGCGTTTTTGGAAAATGAGGCAGGAACTAAAAGACTGATTGCAGTTTTGTTAAATACTCTTGTGAAAGCGAGGAAAACAATGAAAAAGACCATTATTGAAGTGCAAGGCTTGAAAAAGAAATTCAAGGAACAAGAAGCCTTAGCAGGAATCGATTTTTCCATCCGAGAGGGAGAAATCTTTGGCTTCCTAGGACCATCTGGATCTGGTAAAACGACGACTATCAATATCTTGACTGGTCAGTTGTCTGCAGATGCTGGGACAGCTCATGTGCTGTCTGCACCGGTTGAGGATTTAAAGGCAGAAGTGCTGGAGCAGATTGGGATTGTCAGCGATGGCAGCGGTTTTTATGAAAAGATGTCACTTTATAAAAATCTCAAAGCCTATGCTATGCTCTTTGGTGTTAAGATGACAGAAGTCGATGAACTTCTCCGAAAAGTGGGGCTTTATGATAGTCGCAACAAGGTGGCTGAAAAACTATCTACGGGTATGAAGCAGCGCATGTTGCTGGTCCGAGCCTTGATTAATCGACCTAAACTGCTCTTCTTGGATGAGCCGACCAGTGGCTTGGATCCGTCAACCTCTCGCACCATTCATGAACTACTGCTAGAACTAAAAGCTCAGGGGACAACTATTTTTCTGACGACCCATGACATGCAGGAAGCTACCCTCTTGTGTGATCGCTTGGCCTTGCTAAGTAAAGGAAAACTAGTCGAAGTAGGCAGTCCGCATGAGATAATCCAAAAGTATGATACAGATAAGAGGGTTCGTTTAGAATATGAAGATTTGACGACGAAGACGGTGGCCTTTGAGGAACTGCAAGGAGGCTTGGATTTGTCCGATGTTATCAGTATTCATTCCTGCGAACCAACTTTGGAAGATGTTTTCATCACTTTGACAGGAGGTACCTTAAATGTCTAATAAATTCAAAGGTATGGTTTGGCTGAGAGGGCAAGTAACGCTAGCTAATAAAAGTATCCTATTGCAGGTTTTCATGCCGATTTTCCTCATTTTTCTCTATAAATTTATTTTTTCTCTGAATGGAGCTGGTAAGGAAATTGGAGCGGATAAACTAGCTATTATGTTGCTTACGATCTCTATGCCTTTCTCTCTAGCCATGTCTGTTGGAACACCTATTATCATCATCCTAGCTGAGGAAAGAGAAAAACATAATTTGCAAAGTTTGCGCTTGGCTGGTGTGACAGCTGGTCAATACATTCTCTCTGCCTTAATCTGGCCAGCGATTATTGGAATTTTTTATATCGTCATTACCCCAATTTTGGTAGGAGCTAAGCTTTCTAATCATGTATTTAGCTATGGTTTGGTTCTCTTATTGACCATGCTGGTCTTAATTTTCTTCTTTTTAATGGTTGGTCTGTTTTGTAAAAATCAGGTCATGGCACAATCTCTTAGCGTTCCAGCTATGCTCTTGACAGCATTTATTCCTATGTTTTCAAATATGAGCGAGGATTTATTTAAGGTGCTGCGTTATAGTTTTATGGGCCTATTTACTAGCTATATGAAAGATTGGTCTCATTTCCATTTATGGAGCGGAGAATTCTTGGCTCTTGTAGTTTGGTTGCTTCTTTTTGCAGGAATTTCTTTCTATTTGATGCGCCGTTTGCAAATCTTGGACGACTAATCTAGGTCGCTAGACCGATTTTTAGCACTCTTGTAAAAAGAGTGCTAATTTTTTGAGTTTTTGTCTTGACTTTGGAGTAGAAGAGTGTATAATAGAATCATGAGTTAGCACTCGAGGTGGTTGAGTGCTAATCGACAGCAGAATCTTGATTGGAGGTGATGCCGTGGTCACGGAGCGTCAAAATGAGATTTTGAATTTGATTATTGATATCTTTACTAAGACTCACGAGCCGGTCGGCTCCAAAGCCCTGCAGGATTCCATTAATTCCAGTAGTGCCACTATCCGAAATGATATGGCGGCTTTGGAAAAGCAGGGGCTTCTGGAAAAGGCGCATACGTCCAGCGGCCGTAAGCCTAGCGTGGCTGGTTTTCAGTACTTTGTCAAGCATTCTCTGTCCTTTGATCGTCTCGCTGAGAATGAACTTTATGAGGTTATCAAAGCCTTTGACCATGAGTTTTTCAACTTGGAGGATATTCTTCAACAGGCAGCGGACCTTTTAACCAAGCTCAGTGGATGCACGGTTGTTGCACTGGATGTAGAACCCAGTCGGCAGCGCTTGACAGCTTTTGACATCGTTGTGCTCAGTCAGCACACGGCTCTGGCGGTCTTCACCTTGGATGAGTCCAATACCATTACCAGTCAGTTTATGATTCCGCGAAACTTCCTAAGAGAAGACCTGGATAGGCTTAAAGGCCTAGTAAGGGAGCGGTTCTTGGGACAGACAGTGCTGGACATCCATTACAAGATTCGGACGGAAATTCCGCAGATTATCCAGCGCTATTTCACCACGACGGACAATGTCATCCAGCTCTTTGAGCACATCTTTGGTGATATTTTCAAGGAAAATGTGATTCTGTCTGGCAAGGTTCAGCTCTTGGAATTTTCAGATCTGTCAGCTTATCAGTTTTTTGATGACCCGCAGAAAGTAGCCTTTGAAATCCGCGACAGCTTGGCCGAGGATCAGATGCAAAGCGTACGCGTGGCAGACAGTAGGGAAAGCTGTTTGGCTGATTTGACATTGATTTCCAGTAAATTTCTGATTCCTTATCGAGGCTTCGGAGTACTGGCAATTGTCGGTCCGGTCAATCTTGACTACCAACGGCTGATTAGTCAGATGAATGTCGTCAACCGCGTGCTGACCATGAAACTGACCGATTTCTATCGCTATCTTAGCAGTAATCACTACGAAGTCCATTAATTATAGTATAAATATTCCTAAAAAGGAGGTGCCTTGTGGCAAAACACAAACAAGAAGAACATCCAGAAGATGTGGAAGTAAAAGAGGAAGCTGTAGAAACAGCTGAGCAAGCTGAATCAGCAAGCCCTGAAAAATCAGAATTAGAACTAGCCAATGAACGGGCAGAAGATTTTGAAAACAAATATCTCCGTGCTCATGCAGAAATGCAGAACATCCAGCGCCGAGCAAATGAAGAACGCCAGCAGCTGCAAAGATACCGCAGTCAGGATCTGGCAAAAGCTATTTTGCCTTCGATAGATAATCTGGAGCGCGCGCTTGCCGTTGAAGGTCTGACAGATGATGTTAAAAAAGGACTGGAAATGGTGCAGGAAAGCTTGATTCATGCTCTCAAAGAAGAGGGTATCGAAGAAATTCCAGCCGACGGAGCTTTTGACCATAACTATCACATGGCCATTCAAACAGTTCCAGCTGACGATGAGCACCCAGCTGACACTATCGCGCAGGTCTTCCAAAAAGGCTACAAACTTCATGACCGTATCCTGCGCCCAGCAATGGTAGTGGTCTATAACTAGGCTAGAAAACTTGAAAAATCTTGTCCGAAACGACAATAAACTATGAAGAAAGATAAAAAATTGTTCAGCTTTGCAATAGTGAGCGAAGCGAACCAAAGAGTATTGAAAATAAAATTAAAGTAAAAAGAGGTAAAAATATGTCTAAAATTATCGGTATTGACTTAGGTACAACAAACTCAGCAGTTGCAGTTCTTGAAGGAACTGAAAGCAAAATCATCGCAAACCCAGAAGGAAACCGTACAACACCATCTGTAGTGTCATTCAAAAATGGTGAAATCATCGTTGGTGATGCGGCAAAACGTCAAGCGGTAACAAATCCAGATACAATCATTTCCATCAAGTCAAAAATGGGAACATCTGAAAAAGTAGCTGCTAATGGTAAAGAATACACTCCGCAAGAAATCTCGGCTATGATTCTGCAATACTTGAAAGGCTATGCAGAAGAATACCTTGGTGAAAAAGTAAGCAAAGCAGTTATCACAGTACCAGCTTACTTTAACGATGCACAACGTCAAGCGACTAAAGATGCTGGTAAAATCGCTGGTCTTGAAGTAGAACGTATCGTCAACGAACCAACTGCAGCAGCCCTTGCTTACGGTTTGGACAAGACTGATAAAGAAGAAAAAATCTTGGTATTTGACCTTGGTGGTGGTACATTCGACGTATCTATCCTTGAATTGGGTGACGGTGTCTTCGACGTATTGTCAACTGCAGGGGACAACAAACTTGGTGGTGACGACTTTGACCAAAAAATCATCGACCACTTGGTAGCAGAATTCAAGAAAGAAAACGGTATTGACTTGTCTACTGACAAGATGGCAATGCAACGTTTGAAGGATGCAGCTGAAAAAGCTAAGAAAGACCTTTCAGGTGTAACTTCTACTCAAATTAGCTTGCCATTTATCACTGCTGGTGAAGCTGGACCTCTTCACTTGGAAATGACTTTGACTCGTGCGAAATTTGACGATTTGACTCGTGACCTTGTAGAACGTACAAAAGTTCCAGTTCGTCAAGCCCTTTCAGATGCAGGTTTGAGCTTGTCAGAAATCGACGAAGTTATCCTTGTTGGTGGTTCAACTCGTATCCCAGCCGTTGTAGAAGCTGTTAAGGCTGAAACTGGTAAAGAACCAAACAAATCAGTGAACCCTGATGAAGTAGTTGCTATGGGTGCGGCTATCCAAGGTGGTGTGATCACTGGTGATGTCAAAGACGTTGTCCTTCTTGACGTAACACCATTGTCACTTGGTATTGAAACAATGGGTGGAGTCTTCACAAAACTTATCGACCGCAACACTACAATTCCAACTTCTAAATCACAAGTCTTCTCAACTGCAGCAGACAACCAACCAGCCGTTGATATCCACGTTCTTCAAGGGGAACGCCCAATGGCAGCAGATAACAAGACTCTTGGACGCTTCCAATTGACAGATATCCCAGCTGCACCTCGTGGAATTCCTCAAATCGAAGTAACATTTGATATCGACAAGAACGGTATCGTGTCTGTTAAGGCTAAAGACCTTGGAACTCAAAAAGAACAAACAATTGTCATCCAATCTAACTCAGGTTTGACTGACGAAGAAATCGACCGCATGATGAAAGATGCAGAAGCAAACGCTGAAGCAGATAAGAAACGTAAAGAAGAAGTAGACCTTCGTAACGAAGTAGACCAAGCAATCTTTGCGACTGAAAAGACTATCAAGGAAACTGAAGGCAAAGGCTTCGACGCAGAGCGTGATGCTGCCCAAGCCGCTCTTGATGACCTTAAGAAAGCACAAGAAGACAACAACTTGGACGACATGAAAGCGAAATTGGAAGCTCTTAACGAAAAAGCTCAAGCACTGGCAGTGAAACTCTACGAGCAAGCTGCAGCTGCTCAACAAGCCCAAGCAGGAGCAGAAGGAGCTGAAAACACAGGCTCAACTAAAGCAGACGACGATGTCGTAGACGGAGAGTTTACTGAGAAGTAAAATAATTTATAGGAGGGTAGTTTATGTCAACTATTTACACTACTAATGAGTGGAAGGGACACGGAAAGAGTTACTACTGGAATGAATATCGTTTAGAAGGCGATACAGTTGTAAAATATAAGTGTTCTCGCAGTAAATTTTTTGATGGTGATGAAAATGTCTGGAGTGAGGATGAACACGAGATTGAATCTTGGAGTCTTGATGATGATTCTATGCCAGATTGGTTGAGGAACTATCTATAAATTTTTTAACAGAGGTTGCAACCCAGCCTCTGTTTTTCGCTAAACTAGAGGGTGACGCTTATGAAGAAAGTGCTCTGTTTAATTTATCCTAATTTTTCACTTTATGAAGTAGTTGGTCTGACCAGTACTTTAGCTCTATCTTTTGGTGTTGAGATTAATTATGCTGGTTCAGATAGAAATGTTATAACGTCGGAAGATGGACTTCCCTGTCAACCTACTAGAACATTGGATGAAGTGGTCATCGAAGACTATTCTTGTGTTATTTTGCCAGGAATGATAAACATTGCTCCTGCTCTGCATGATGAAAAATTAATTTCTTTTCTAAGACGTTTGAATCAGCAAGAGATTTTAATTGCAGCTATTTCCTCAGCACCCATTTTATTGGCGAAAGCAGATTTGTTGAAGGAGACTAAATTTACTGGTGGGATTTGGCAAAATTTCTTTGACTATTTTGAATTTCTTCCACGTGAGAATTTTAAAGCTCAAGCTGTTCTGCAACATAAAAACATCATTACAGCTGTTGGCTTTGCACACCAAGCGTTTGCGAGAAAAGTGCTTCTTAGTCTAGGTTTGGTAGATAATGCTGACAACTATTTTAAAGAACGGAATCAGTATTCGGAAGAGGACTTGATATTCACTTTATCAGAAGAAGAGTTTGCTGAAATGAAACATGAATTTGAAAATACCCTCTGATCAATATTTTCTAAAATTTAAAGAACGGAACATGGGTGTTCGCAACTGAACACGGGTTCCAAAAATTCTGACTCAATATAAAAGAAAGGAACTGAACCCGACCTAAATTCTCGGAAAAAAGAGAAATCAGCCTAGGAGCATCGCTCCGTCGCCAGATTTCCTATTTTTCAGTCGAATTTTACGGTCTTGGTATCTTACATGAACAATACAGAATATTATGACCGTCTAGGTGTCTCTAAGAATGCTTCTCAGGATGAGATCAAGAGAGCCTATCGGAAATTATCTAAAAAGTATCACCCCGATATTAATAAGGAAGCTGGGGCGGAGGACAAATATAAAGAAGTCCAAGAGGCTTATGAGACGCTGAGCGACGAGCAAAAGCGGGCGGCCTATGATCAATACGGTGCAGCGGGAGCTAATGGTAGCTTTGGCGGCGGTGCAGGAGGCTTCGGTGGCTTTGATGGCTCCGGCTTTGGCGGCTTTGAAGACATCTTCTCTAGCTTCTTTGGTGGCGGTGCTTCGCGTAATCCTAATGCTCCGCGCCAAGGGGACGATCTCCAGTATCGAGTGAATCTCCGCTTTGAAGAAGCCATTTTCGGGGCTGAGAAGGAAATCAAGTATAACCGTGAAGCGACCTGTCATACCTGTGCTGGATCTGGTGCCAAGCCAGGAACTAGTCCTGTTACCTGTGGCCGCTGTCATGGATCAGGCGTCATCAATGTTGATACCCAGACACCGCTTGGCATGATGCGTCGACAAGTGACCTGTGATGTCTGTCACGGCCGAGGAAAAGAAATCAAAAGTCCTTGTGAAACCTGTCATGGAACGGGTCATGAAAAACAGGCTCACAGCGTCAAGGTGAAAATCCCTGCTGGAGTGGAAACTGGCCAGCAGGTCCGTCTGTCTGGTCAAGGCGAGGCAGGCTTTAATGGCGGTCCTTATGGAGATCTTTACGTCGTGGTCCAAGTTGAGCCGAGTGATAAGTTTGAGCGAGATGGCTCTACCATTTACTACAAGCTCAATCTCAACTTTGTCCAAGCAGCTCTTGGTGACAGTGTGGATATTCCAACTGTTCACGGGGATGTTGAGCTGAATATTCCAGAAGGAACACAGACTGGCAAGCGTTTCCGCCTGCGTGGCAAGGGAGCACCGAGTCTGCGTGGTGGAAGCATGGGTGACCAGTATGTCACAGTCAATGTTGTGACGCCGACTGGCCTCAACGACCGTCAAAAAGCTGCCCTCAAAGAATTTGCGGAAGCAGGCAATATCTCGGTCAATCCTAAGAAAAAAGGCTTCTTCGACAAAATGAAAGATGCCTTGGAAGATTTGTAATTATATAAAAAGAGCAGCCTAATGCTGTTCTTTTTATGTTTACTCGGATAAAAAACATAATTTAGCTGAAGAAGCCAGTCCGTCTAAACGCCTTTTCTTTAAAATAAATTCGCTAGAAAAGGTGAAGCGATTTTTTAATCTCTTCTTTTACAAAAATAAATGATTTTTTTAAGCAAAATCTATTGTAAAAATTTCCTAAAAGATATATGATAATACTATATGTATAAAACGCGTCTTTTTAGCCTGCTGGGGAGTTGGCTAGGGAGATAATGGGAGATTAGCTTTATACATTTTAGGAAAAAGGGGATTTATAAAGTGAAACGTTTTGAAAAAGTGCAGGAGCGAATTCAGAAATATTCGATTCGCAAATTGTCTGTCGGTGTGGGCTCAGTTGCCATTGCAGCTCTGATTTTTGGGAGCTTTTTGCCCAGCTCGACTGTTGCTGCAGACGAGTTAGGAGGCGGTGCGACTGCTCACTATAGCTATGTCGAAGAGCATGAGCTAACAGAGCAGGAAAAAGGTCTGATTAAGAAAGGTCTGCCTGAAAATCTGCAAACAGGGGAAAACTATTACCTGATTTATCGGAGGCAGGATAAGCAAACCATCTTGCCAAATACAGGAAATAATGGTCAGCCGCTTCTCGGCTTATTTGCGGGAACGGCTATTTTGGCTGTCTTGGTATTCTCACGAAAGAAATCTGGTAAGTTGCTAGGAGTGCTTTTGCTAGGTAGCTTGGGACAAACTGTGTTACAGTCTCCTCAAGCGTTTGCGCTAGAAAATCGGGAATTGCTTTCTTATAACCGTCAAGTTGCGGTTTCGTCAGCAGTTTCTGAAGCGGATGTGACTATTGCAGGCTATAACTATATCGGTTACTTTACCGCTTCTGATTTGCTGGCTTTGACAGGGACCAAGCCGGCCTCTTTGCCAGCTGGTCAAGGAACTCAAGCGCAAGCAGAAGTGTCAGAAGCTGCAAAAGAGGATTCTGATTCTATTGATCGAGCTGCTCAAGGAGGATTGCTGTATCAGCTGAATCCTGCTGCAAATGATTCAGGGCAGTCAGGGAAGCTTCCAGCTCCTCAGCCATCAAATCCAACTATAGAGGCGGCAAAAGGGGAAAGCTTACAAGAGCCAGCTTTGCCAGAGTACACGGGCGGCGTTAATGGCGAATCGCTAGTTCAATCGGACAATCCTAGCTATACAATTTCGGAAGGCACGGCAGGAGATACAGCCCCGGTAGAGCCCGCTTTGCCAGAATACACGGGCGGTGTTAATGGCGAATCAGCAGTTCAAGCGGACAACCCAGTCTACACAGCCCCGGTAGGGACAGCGGGAGATATAGCACCAGTCGAGCCAGCTTTGCCAGAGTACACTGGCGGTGTTAATGGCGAATCATCAGTCCAAGCAGACAATCCAGTCTATGATGCTCCAGTAGGCACGGCAGGAGACATAGCCCCTGTCGAGCCCGCCCTCCCAGAATACACTGGCGGTGTCAACGGCGAGTCGACAGTTCAGCCAGAATTACCTAGTCTGCATACAGACATCAAGCTAGAAACGATTGAGCCTCAAGTTGTCAACAAGACAGATGATAGCAAGTATCTTGATGAAGAGACCACTGTTGATGGAACTCCAGGACAAAAAGAAATTGTAACCAGCTATGAAGTCTTGGACGGTAATCGCATATCGGAGCCACAAACTACTGAAAGAATCTTGCATGAAGCAGTTGATACAGTGGTCACTCGAGGTAGCAAGGCTCGTATCAATAAAGAAGAATTGAGCAAGCAGCTGGCTTTAGCAGCAGCTGTGGATCCTGTAGTTTATACCAACCAATCCTATCAGCAGCTGCAGGCAATTAAGTATATGGCAGCGACGGTGTATCAAACTTCGTCAAGTCAAGATGAAGTAGATGCGGGTGTCAACCAACTCAAGCAGGCTTTAGCCGACTTATTGGCCCTTAAAGCAGCGCCGACTCTGACTGTTTCAGCGGTTAAGAAGGATGAATTGCAGAAATCAGTTCATATTCAATACCAGCTGACGGACAGGGATCAAGCTTTTACTAGTGCTCATGTTCGTCTGAAGAAAGATGGCCAACTGATAGCAGAGCAGAACTTGATGGCAGGCCAGTTGACTGCTAGCTTCAGTGGTTTGGACTACTATACACCGTATAAGATTGAGACGACTCTGTCCTATGACTTAGGGAATGGCTATGAAAGTCAGGAATTAGCTCAAGAGACAGTCCGGCTTGACCTGAAGAAGGTGGAGCTCAAGTCCATTACTAATGTCTCCTTGATGAAGGTTGAGAACGGTCAGACAAAATTGATGCCTACTTTGGCTGAAAAGCCAGCAAATCTGGATCAATATTACCTGCACTTTACATCCGATCAGTTTAAGGACACTGTCCTGCCAGTTACCTCTATTGAGGAAGTGGTCGTTAATAACCAGCCTGTCTTTAAGATCCAGGCTCAGCTGCCAGACTTGCTGCAAAGAAGCGCAACTGGTCTTCAAAACAGCTTTGACTTCTATCTGGAAAAGGCCAAGAAGCGTGAAGGAAATGTCTACTATGACTTCCAAGACCTTTTGGACGGCATCAAGGAAAATCCTTCTGGAACCTTTATTCTGGGCCGTAGTATCAGTGCCAAGCTGATTGACAAACCAGCAAACAGCAAGTCTTACCTGCAAGGTGAATTCAAAGGTCAGCTGATTGGTGGGCAAAATGGTGAGCGCCATGCGATTTTAGACTTGGCACATCCTCTATTTGATACGATTACTGGCGGAACGGTCAAGGATATTGACTTTAAGCGAGTCGATATGGTTTATCCAGATTCGCAAGCGGGTGATACAATTGCCACAATTGCTGCTCGCTTGAAGAATAAAGGAGTAATCGAAAACGTCAATGTCCAAGGAGACTTGGAAGGAAGAGACCATATTGCTGGTCTGGTTAACAATATAGAAGGCCAATCTCGAGTTGAAAATGTTTCCTTTAAGGGTCGTATTAAGTCCAAGGGTGGAAACTCTGTTACAGCCGGTATCGCGGGAACTAATGCTATGTCCTTGGTGAAACGCGCTTATGTCGAAGCCGATATTTGGGTCAAAAGTGGTCAAAATGCAGGTATGCTGGTCGCTCAAAACTTCACTGACTATTCAGGTTCAGGCTGGGGGAATTGGGGCAGATTGATGCAATCAGTTGCCAAAGGTAAGTTAGAGGATGCAGGCTCAAGAAATTCAGCTGGTATCGCTGCTTCCATTTGGCCGTATGGAACTATTAATGATACTGTCAGCTATGCCACTGTAGTGAACGGAAAAGAGCTCTTTAGCTCAGATAATGAGATTACGGATGCTTGGATGGGGCAAAAAATCCAAAATCTCTTTGGTGTTCAGGGACAAAGCTCTGGAACCAAGACAGGAAAAGATGCCAAGTTCCGCCGCTTGACAGAAGCTGAAGCGGAGCAAAAAGTTAAGAGCTACCAGATTACCGCCCTCGACCAAAGCAGCGCAAATGAAGTAACAACTGAGAAGCTAAATGCTGCTATCCTGAGAACAAGTACTTATCAAGACAAGCCAGGTTACAAGGCAGAAAATGAACAGCTTTATCAGAACCTCGAACGCTTTATGCCTTTCTATAATCAAGAGTTCTTGATTCACGAAGCTAATAAGATGGTGGATGCTGGTAAGGCGGGCGACCTGTTGACTAAGAAAGTTCTATCAGTTCAAGCCCTGAAAGGCAACCAATTTGTCGCTGGCGGAACAGATGCAGATAAGATCTTAGTCCATTTTGAAGACGGAAGCAAGACCATCTACAGTCTTCAAAATCAAGCACGATTTGAACAGACGGCTCTGCCGGAATATCAGATTGCAGAGCTTGGTACAGTCTATACTCCAAATCACTCAACGGCTGTCAAAGAAGACTTGCTGACCCAGCTGACTGAGAGCTTGAAGAGCTTTGAGCTGTACAGTGATGAAGTCTATCGTTCTGTTGGTCTGTCTAATGATAATGATAGGGTCAACAAAGTCAAGCGCCTCTTCTTGGATGAATCTCTGACTGAAGTGAAAGCCAACTTGCAGGATATGCTTGGTAAGCTCTTGGCTAATGAATGGACAAGATTCCATGCTGACAATCCAGCAGCCAATGAAGCTCTGAAAGCTAAAATTGAGGAGAATAAGACAGCTATCATGCTCGGTCTGACCTACCTCAACCGTTATTACGATCTCAAGTTTGGTGACTACAACCTCAAAGAGCTGGTGCTCTTCAAACCAGACTTCTATGGTGAAAAAGTACCATTGCTGGATCGCTTGATTAAGATTGGTCGTTCGACAGAAAATCAACTGAAAGGGGCAGACAATGTCAATATGTTTGCACGTCAGTTGAAGGCTGAGTCCAAGTCTAGTGATTTGGTGGCTTACTTGGATTACAACCGTCGTCTTTTGACTGACTTTGCGGATATGGATTCTTGGTTCAAGGATGCAACCCGAGGATTTATTCAGTTTGAAGAACGCCAGTCAGAAGTCGAGGAGATTAAGTCTGCTAAGTATCGCGTCTTTGATAACCTCAATTCTGAATATTTCAGCAACTATATCCTTCCGCTGCTAACCTTGAAGAATACGCGCTTAGCCATTCTGTCAAACTATAGCACGATGGCCTTTGTCAACAGAGACAAGCGCCGGTCATGGTCTGATGAACGATTTAATGCGCGCATCAAGGAAGTAGCGACCCAGCATCGAAATCACGTAGACACTTGGTACAAACTGCTCTCAGATGATATCAAGTCCAGAATGGTCAAGCAAAATGTAACGGCTGTATGGGATGGTTTCGATGTAGAAGGACGTGGCTGGATTGATGTCAACGGAAATGATAATAAGGGCAATCCTTATGCACCATCCCGCGAGTTCTTTAACCTAGTTGGTGGCAGAGCGGGTGGCTGGTACAAGTCCAATGGCTACGGTGCCCATGCTGCTGGTTCAATCCGTGTGAACTTCGAGGCCTTTGACCTCTTGACAGAATACGGTGTGTCCGTCTTCACGCATGAGCTCACCCACGTCAATGACAGAGATATTTATCTGGGCGGCCATGGCAGACGACAAGGGATTGGACCAGAAGGCTATGCCCAAGGGTTGCTCCAGTCACCTGTTCCTGATCAGCCTGGCTGGGGTGCTTTGGGTCTCAATATGGCCTTTGATCGTCCAAATAATGGCAGTCTCATTTTCAATAGCTCGCCAAGTCTCTTCAAGAACCGAGCAGACATCGACCATTACATGAAGGGATATAATGATACCCTCATGCTGCTGGATTACCTTGAAGGCCAAGCGGTTGTGGCTAAAGGAAATGAAGCCGCAGCTAAATGGTTCAAGAAGGTTGAACCGAAGGTTGTAGATCCTCGCACCCAATACGACGTCGTAAGAGAGTTGACGGCTGAGGAGAAAGCGAATATGTCTGTCTCATCTGTAGATGACTTGGTTGACCAAGGCTTGCTGTCTAACCGTGCGGTTGACAATCGAACCTATAATCCTGCTGATTACGACTCTAGTTACATTGCTATCGACTTCATGACGGGTATCTATGGCGGCGGCCAAAACAATACTGGAGCGCCAGGCGCCTTGATGTTCAAGCATAATACCTTCAGAATCTGGGGTTACTATGGCTATGAAAAAGGCTTTGTAAGCTATGCTTCTAATAAACACCGTAAGACAGCCAATGAGCAAGGGGTGACTGGTTTGAGCGACAACTTTATCATCAAGCAAATTTCTGAGGGCGAATTTGAAACCATGGAAGCCTTCAAGAAAGCTTACTTCAGAAAAGTTGTGGATAAAGCACAAACCTCAGGTATTAAGCCAGTGACTGTCAATGGAAAAGTCTATACTACTTATGAAGAGTTGAAAGCTGGCTTTGCAGAAGCTGTTGACAAGGATCTGAAGAAGTCTCGTATCGATGAACGCGCAACCAAGGACTTCAAGTATGCTGTCTTTACGCAGTTGCTCAAGAACACCAACAGCTTTATGGATGAAAACTCCATTTGGGGTTCCTAAGTCAAAATGTCAGATTTGCTACATGTGTAACTGCAAATAATGACCTTTAGCAATATGCAATAAATAACCCATTTGAATTTGCTCTGTTTGTGTCGCCACTGACAGTCTCATTAAGATGGGTTGTTTTGTTGCATAATGGCAAGTCGGAACAGAAAAAATCCCTGATTCTTAAACGATATTTTTCAAAAAACTGTCCCCAGACAGTTCCTTCTTTTAGGGCTTGCTGGGGGCTTTTTTTCCTGCTAAAATAAACACATGACACGTTATAAAGCTATTATTTCCTATGATGGTTATGGCTTTGCTGGCTTTCAGCGGCAGCCCCATGCCAGAAGCGTTCAGGAAGAGATTGAAAAGACCCTGACCCGTATCAATAAAGGCCAGCCTGTGGTGATTCATGGAGCGGGCCGGACTGACAGCGGCGTCCATGCTCTGGGGCAGGTGCTGCATTTTGATTTACCAGAAGAGCGGGATGAAGAGAAATTGCGTTTTGCTTTGGATACACAGACGCCGGAAGATATTGATTTTATCAGGGTGGAGCAGGTATCAGATGATTTTCATTCTCGCTACAATAAGCACAGCAAGACCTATGAATTTTTGGTGGATATCGGTCGGCCCAAAAATCCTATGATGCGCCATTATGCTACGCATTATCCTTATCCTTTGGAGCTGCGTCTGATAGAAGAAGCGATTGCTCAGTTAGAGGGAACGCATGATTTTACAGGCTTTACAGCTTCTGGGACCAGCGTGGAAGACAAGGTTCGGACCATCACCAAGGCCAAGGTCCGCTATGATGCGGAGCGTAATTTTCTAGTCTTTACTTTTTCGGGCAATGGCTTTCTCTACAAGCAGATCCGCAATATGGTCGGTACCCTGCTCAAGATTGGCAATAAGCGCATGCCGGTGGAGCAAATTCAGAGGATTTTAGCGGAGAAAGACCGCCATCTGGCAGGACCAACAGCTGGTCCAAACGGCCTCTATCTAAAGGAGATTCGTTATGAAGAATAAGTTGATTTTAGCCCTTTCGGGCAATGATATTTTCAGCGGCGGCGGACTGCATGCCGATTTAGCTACCTATACGGTCAATGGTCTGCATGGTTTCGTAGCTGTGACTTGCCTGACGACTATGACTGATAAGGGATTTGAGGTCATTCCAGTTGAGGAAGAGGTTTTTGCCCAGCAGTTGGCCAGTCTCAAGGATCTTCCTTTTGCTGCTATTAAGATAGGACTTTTACCCAATCTGGAAATAGCAGAGCAGGCTTTGGCTTTTGTCAAGCAGCATGGGGATATACCAGTAGTGCTGGATCCTGTTCTGGTTTGCAAGGAAAATCATGATTTGGAAGTCAGTGCACTGAGAGAAGAAATCATCAAGTTTTTCCCTTATGTCAGTATCATCACACCAAATCTGGCAGAAGCTCAGCTATTGACCCAAAAAGAAATCAAAAGTCTGGAGGATATGCAGGCTGCAGCCAAGGAGCTCTATGATTTGGGAGCCAAGCATGTGGTGATTAAGGGCGGCAATCGCTTGAGCAAGGAGCGGGCGGTGGATATTTACTATGACGGCCGAGATTTTGAGGTCATGGAATCGCCAGTGCTGGCCTGCAACAATACCGGAGCGGGCTGCACATTTGCTTCCAGCATTGCCAGTCAGCTGCTTCTCGGCAAGTCTCCGCTTGCAGCAGTTCAATTGTCTAAAGATTTTGTTTACCGAGCGATTCAGCGTTCAGATCAATATGGGGTAGTTCAGTATGAGAAATAATCAAGTTAAAAAATTAGTTATCCTAGCTTTCATCACAGCACTGTCTGTGGTTTTGGGGAATTTTGTGAAAATCCCAACGGCGACTGGCTTTTTGACCTTGTTGGATGCAGGGATTTATTTTACAGCCTTCTACTTTGGCCGCAAGGAAGCGGCTATTGTCGGAGGACTCTCAGGCTTTTTGATTGATATGATTGCCGGCTATCCCCAATGGATGATTTTCAGTCTGATTTGCCACGGACTTCAAGGTTTCTTTGCTGGCTTTGAGGGTAAGAAGCGCTACCTTGGGCTGGTCTTGGCTGCAGTAGCTATGGTTGGTGGCTATGCCCTCTTTGGTAGTATCATGAATGGTGTTGGGGCTGCTCTAGCCGAAATCTTAAGTAATTTTATGCAGAATGCTTTTGGTTTAGCAGTCGGTTTTGCCCTCTACAAAGCCTTCCCAGAGAGTTTGAAAAAGACGGTCACAGTGAAATAAACGAGGTGAGACATGGACTTAGCTAAGATTGGAGCAGACACTCGTCAGATTCTTCTAGATGTTTTGGACAAGGCTGCCTTGGTGAAGGGAGATATTTTTGTTCTGGGTCTATCCTCTAGTGAGGTTGTTGGAGGCCATATCGGTCAGAGTTCCAGTCTGGAAGTTGGACAGGTCATTGTCAAAACCATACTGGATATCTTAGAAGAGAAGGGTATCTTTCTAGCAGTTCAGGGATGTGAGCATCTCAATCGCGCCCTCGTAGTCGAAAGAGCCTTGGCGAACAAGAAGGATTTGGAAATTGTCAATGTTCTGCCTACTCTTCATGCTGGAGGCAGCGGTCAGCTGGCAGCTTTCCAATACATGAAGGATCCTGTCGAGGTGGAGTTTATCGTTGCTCAGGCGGGGCTGGATATTGGCGATACTGCTATCGGCATGCATGTCAAGCACGTGCAGATTCCTATCCGACCGATTCTCAAGGAATTGGGAGCTGCCCATGTCACGGCTTTAGCCAGCCGTCCCAAGCTAATTGGCGGCGCCAGAGCGGCCTATAAAGAGGATAAAATCAGGAAGGGATAAAAGGAAAAATAATTTTGAAAAAAACTCTAATTATGCTATAATGGGTTGTATTCAATAAATTTTAAGGAGAAATGACAGAATGTCTGTATCATTTGAAAACAAAGAAACAAATCGCGGTCTTTTGACTTTTAGCATCAGTCAAGAGAAAATCAAGCCTGCCTTGGACCGTGTATTTAACTCAGTAAAAAAAGATATTGCTGTACCAGGTTTCCGTAAAGGTCGCCTTCCACGTGCTATCTTCAACCAACGTTTTGGTGAAGAAGCCCTCTACCAAGATGCTTTGAACGCTCTTCTTCCAGAAGCATACGAAGCGGCTGTCAAAGAAGCAGGTATCGAAGTAGTTGCTCAACCTCAGTTTGATGTTGAGTCTATGGAAAAAGGCCAAGACTGGATTATCAAAGCTGAAGTAGTCACTAAGCCAGAAGTTAAGCTGGGTGCTTATAAAGACTTGGAAGTAACTGTTGAAGCTACTAAAGAAGTGACTGACGCTGAAGTAGATGAGCGCATTGAGCGTGAGCGCAACAACTTGGCTGAGTTGGTTCTCAAAGAAGGTCCAGCAGCTGACGGTGATACAGTTGTGATTGACTTTGTTGGATCTGTTGACGGCGTTGAATTTGACGGCGGCAAGGGCGATAACTTCTCACTTGGATTGGGCAGCGGTCAATTCATCCCAGGGTTTGAAGAGCAGTTGGTTGGCCACAGTGCAGGTGAAACAGTGGACGTTGTCGTAACTTTCCCAGAAGACTATCAAGCAGAAGACTTGGCAGGCAAGGAAGCTAAGTTTGTGACAACTATTCACGAAGTTAAAGAAAAAGAAGTTCCAGCATTGGACGATGAACTTGCAAAAGATATCGATGAAGAAGTGGAAACTCTTGACGAGTTGAAAGAAAAGTACCGCAAAGAATTGGCAGAAGCTAAGGAAACAGCTTATAACGATGCGGTAGAAGCAGCAGCTATTGATCAAGCAGTAGCAAATGCTGAAATCGTTGACTTGCCAGCAGAAATGGTTCACGAAGAAGTACACCGCGCTGTTAATGAATTCTTGGGCAATATGCAACGCCAAGGAATCTCACCTGACATGTACTTCCAAATCACTGGAACTAGTCAGGAAGACCTGCACAAGCAATACGAAGCAGATGCTGAGTCACGCACTAAGACAAACCTTGTCGTAGAAGCTGTTGCTAAGGCAGAAGGTTTTGAAGCTAGCGCAGAAGAAATCGAAGCAGAAGTAACTTCACTGGCTACAGACTACAACATGGAAGTGGAACGTGTTCGTCAATTGCTGTCAGAAGACATGCTGAAACATGACATTGCTATCAAGAAAGCTGTTGAAGTGATTACAAGCACTGCGAAAGTGAAGTAAGCTTCATCATTCAAAATGAGATTGCTTGAAACTAGTGTATAAATGCACTGGTTTCTTTTTGTACTTATTCCATGATTTTTCCTGGATTTTCTTTTGACGAAAATAGAAATTTATCGTACAATAGAAAGTAGCGAAAAATTGCAAGAGGGCGATAAGCCTTTACTTAATCTTAAAGGAGATAAACTTTGGAATTAGAAGTATTTGCTGGACAGGAAAAAAGTGAGCTTTCTATGATTGAAGTGGCGCGTGCCATTTTGGAAGCCCGCGGCCGCGACCATGAGATGTATTTTAATGATCTGGTCAATGAAATTCAAAACTATTTGGAAAAATCAAACAGTGAGATTCGTGATGCTCTGCCTTTATTCTACACAGAACTCAATGTAGACGGCAGCTTTATTCCGCTGGGGGATAATAAATGGGGCCTGCGTTCATGGTATGCTATTGACGAAGTGGATGAAGAAATCATCGCCTTGGAAGAGACTGATGAGGACGACGCACCTAAGAAACGCAAGAAGAAACGCGTCAACGCCTTTATGGATGGCGACGAGGATGCCATTGACTACAGTGATGACGATCCAGAAGATGAGGACGGCTACGAAGCAGATCCAGCTCTCTCATACGATGAGGAAAATCCAGACGATGAGAAGAATGAAGTGGAAGCTTACGATGCTGAAATCAACGAAATCGCTCCAGATGATCTAGGTGAAGAAGTCGAACTCAACGAAGAAGATGATGACTACTCTGACGAAGACACGGAGACTGAAGAGGAAGAATAAATCAACCAAAAGAAACAAGGGACGAAATCCTTTGTTTCTTTTAATATTCCTTGAAATATAAGTTCGGAAGGTGTAGAATACTAATAAAATTTAATAAAGAAAAGATGGAGGTATGCTGCTATGAAATTTGTCATTGATAAGAGTCTGGGTGATTTAGGCATTAAGAGTGTTGTTATCGGGATTGCCAAGAATGTCAATCCGCAGGCAGAACTGTCTTCCTCATTTCTAAAAAAGAAAAAGGAAATGGAAGACTGGGCTCTGGCCTGCGACTTGGATGAGGTGTTTGAGTCGCCAGTGGTTCAAGGTTATATAGAAATACTCCAGCGCGTAGGTCGCAGTGTCAAGAAAAATCCTCCGACGGTTCCTGCTCTGATTCGCAATATCCAGCACCGAGGCTCGCTCCCTCATATTAATAGCATTATTGATATTTATAACGTCGAAGCCCTGCATTCTCTACTGGCTATTGGAGGGCATGATTTTGATAAGATTGAAGGTCAGATAGAATTCACCGTAAGCCAAAAGGAAGATGTTTTTCTGCCTATTTTGTCCAAGGAGAAGTATGTTGCCAAGACGGACTATGTCTATCGGGATGCCAAGGGAATTTTGGCTTGGCTGGATGTTCGTGACAGCGAGTATTATAAGTTTGATGAGGAAACCAAGGATGCTATTTTCATCATTCAGGGGAATGCCAGTACCTCTGTCGAAATGCGTCTGGAAGCCTTGGAACGAATCCGACATGATTTAGCAGAGTGCATGCCCGATTTAGAATTTGAAACACATGTCATTAGTATTGAGGAAAATTAACTGGAAGAGGCTTTCCAATTTTGATTTTCACTGACTAGCTGCTTCCTGTTTTCAGGGAGCTTTTTTGAATGCTTTCGATTTCTTTTGTCAGAGTCGTGGTTGAAAGAATGAGAAATGAGTACACTTAGCTTTTCTCAAAATAGGAGACATTACTCAATAAAAAATGGTATAATAAACAAAGAAAAGGAGCATGCTATGACAGAAACACTATTAGAAGCTAAATCAATCAGCAAAAAATATGAGGATGAGTATGTCCTGCGGAATACGGATTTAAAAATTGAACAGGGGCAGTTTGTAGCAATCTTGGGTCACAGCGGCTCAGGAAAGTCAACTATGCTTAATATCTTATCGTCTTTACTGAAACCAAGTTCTGGACAGGTCTTATACAAAGGAAAGGAGATAGGTCAGCTGAGCAAATCGGCAGTGGCTAAGTTTAGGAGAGAAGACATTGGTTTGGTCTTTCAGCACTATATGTTAATTCCTAATCTAACAGTGGAGGAGAATATTCAGCTGGGCAGCAAGTATGCCGCAGAGACAGCGGACCTAGAAGAATTGGCTTCGCTACTGGGAATTGAGAAACTTTTGAACAAATATCCTCATCAGCTGTCGGGCGGTGAGCAACAGAGGGTCTGCATTGCCAGAGCTGTGATCAAGAAACCGGCTGTCTTATTCTGTGACGAGGCGACGGGTGCTCTGGACAGCGAAAATAGTAAGAACATTATTGTTTTATTGCATGCTATCAAGCAAACCTACGGGACCAGTATCCTTTTTACGACACATAATCGAGAAATTGCCAGAACAGCTGACCGAATACTGATCTTAGAAGATGGCCGTATTGTTAGGGACGACATGAATATGGAGAAGCTGTCACCGAATCAAATGAGTTGGGAGATTTAATATGGGGTTGCTATTTAAATATCTATCCAGAGACTTTTTTGCTAAGAGGACAATGGTGTCCATTCTATCTCTGATTTTAATCTTCATTTCCTTTATGTTCTTCTTCGTTCATTTTGCGATTGATGCTAATTTACTTCGTTTAGGTGGAGAGCAATTATCAGGTAATGAGTCAGATTATCTTACAGCTTTGAAAAGTAATCAACTCTTAATCAGAAACATTACTGTCGCCATGGTAGCCATTTTCTCTCTCATTTTATCCTTATTCATCAGAGGAACGCTCCAAAGAAATCAAGTACAGCTTGCCCAGCTGATGTCCCTTGGCTTTTCTTTCCCCAGTGTGCTGGCAAGCTATGCGCTATTAATCAGCGGGGTATCCTTGATCAGTTCCTTGATTGGCTTAGTCTTGGGTTTCTGGGGATCCGACATCCTCCTTTCTGCGAATAGCCAGACCTATCTCGTTCAAGGGTTGAGTAAAGGACTTTCTCTGCAGTCGGTTATGACGGGAACCCTCTTCCTAAGTCTTTTCCTAGGAGCTCTTACTTATCTGGCGGGACTGACAGTGAGAAAGACAGATTTGGCTTTAATGATGAAACAGACAGATGGAAAAAGCATCCGTCCTGGTTTGATAGAGAAGCTGATTCAAAAGCTGTCTATGAAGCATAAATTCAAATTTAAGCTAACTCTAAATCATTTCAGCACCTTAGGTCTCTTGTTGATTGCTATCGTTACGTTTAGTATCATGTTTGTCTTAAGCCTGTCTCTTACTTTTAGCTCCTCTAAAATCCTTGAATCTCAGAAGGCCGGCCGGCACTATTCTTATGATATCAGCTATGATAACTACCGAAAGGAGGAGGCTGAGTTAGCTTCAGATTCTGTAACCTATCTGAGATACGATGTTGATTTAATGATAAAAGGCGAAACTATAGCCTATCAGGCGCTTTCATTTACCAGTCAAAATGACTTATTTCAGCTGATTGACAGTAAGGGAGAAATTCTAGATCCCACACAAGGTGTCTTTGTAAACCCTGAATTGCGGGAGAATAACGGTCTTAAAGTTGGGGATACTCTAGAGTTAAGAGTAAAGGGAAAGCGGCATCAGATAAAGATAGCTGGATTTGCGGAGAATGCTGATTTAAAGACGATATATATTCCAAGAGGCCAAGCATCCGCTATGATAAATGAAGCTGACGATCGTTTTAATGGCAAATTGACCAATAAGCCTCAAGAAGAAGGTCAGGGAAAAACTCGCTCCCTAGAGGAAAAATTATCAGCTGTTCAAAGAAGTCAGACTTCCAACAAAGCAAGCGCTATTATCAACCAAAGTATCGGTGTTATAACAGGCTGTTTATTGATTTACCTAGCGGTGTTTATTGGCTTGAATGGTAATATGAAGACTCTATTGATGTTTGATTTACTAGGATATGAGGAGAGAGAGGTTTATCGTATCCTGCTTAACCCCTACATTGTGATTAGCAATCTACTTTTCTTGCTCACTCTGCCTGTGGCCGTCTATGCTGCAAGGAATATCCAGATTATGACTTCTCTTCAGACAGGGGACTATATGCCATTCCAGCTCAACTGGATTACTTTTGTTTATATGTTTGTTATCTTGAATGCCCTATGTTTTGTCATCAGATTTTTATTTATTCAAAAGGTTAAAAAAATCAGGGATGATAATCGGCAGGCAGAATTCTTATCAGAATGGTGAGAAACGACATAAAGATTTTGAAGACAAGAAGTCGGAAATCTTGAAAGGAATTCGTCACGATTTAGCAGAGTGCATGTCCGATGTAGAATTCGAAACACATGTCATTAGTATTGGTGAAAATGAATGAAAACCGACTGAAAATATTTGACAATTTTTTAGGTTTGCGATATCATACTGTTCGGGCACCTCTTTTAGAGGTCAGAGCTTCCTGTTTCCAGGGAGCTATTTTTCTTTTTCAGACAGATTATGGAAAAACCTCCTCTAGATAAGTTCCCAGCAACGACGTGGTTGCTGGAATGAATTGTTTTATGAAAAGGAGCACGTATGTCAACTAAATATATTTTTGTCACTGGCGGTGTAGTATCTTCTATCGGGAAAGGGATTGTGGCAGCTAGTCTGGGTCGGCTTTTAAAGAATCGCGGTCTCAAGGTTACGATTCAGAAATTTGACCCCTATATCAACATTGATCCCGGCACCATGAGCCCTTATCAGCATGGGGAGGTGTTTGTCACAGATGATGGAGCCGAGACGGATCTGGATCTGGGGCATTATGAGCGTTTTATTGACATCAATCTCAATAAATACTCCAATGTCACCACTGGTAAAATCTATAGCGAAGTCCTGCGCAAGGAGCGTAAAGGTGAGTATCTGGGAGCGACGGTCCAAGTCATTCCGCATATTACAGATGCTCTCAAGGACAAGATCAAGCGAGCTGCACAGACGACGGACTCGGATGTGATTATCACCGAGGTCGGAGGTACAGTGGGCGACATCGAGTCTCTTCCTTTCTTAGAAGCTTTACGCCAGATGAAAGCGGATGTCGGAGCAGACAATGTCATGTATATCCATACGACCCTCCTGCCCTATCTCAAGGCAGCTGGAGAAATGAAGACCAAGCCGACTCAGCATTCTGTCAAAGAGTTGCGAGGTCTGGGGATTCAGCCTAATATGCTGGTCATCCGCACAGAAGAGCCAGCTGGGCAAAATATCAAAAATAAGCTGGCTCAATTCTGCGATGTGGCGCCGGAGGCGGTCATTGAGTCGTTGGATGTGGAGCATCTTTACCAAATTCCTCTCAATTTGCAGGCTCAAAAGATGGATCAAATCGTCTGTGACCATCTGAAGCTGGATGTGCCGGATGCGGATATGACAGAGTGGTCAGCTATGGTAGAGAAAGTGATGAGTCTGGAAAAGCAGGTCCATATTGCTCTGGTCGGTAAGTATGTTGAGTTGCCAGATGCCTATATTTCAGTTGTCGAAGCGCTCAAGCATGCCGGCTATGCCAATGATGCGGAAGTTAAGATTAACTGGATTGATGCGAATCAGCTAACGGCCGAAAACGCGGCAGAGCTTCTTGGAAGTGCAGATGGGATTATCGTTCCGGGTGGCTTTGGTCAGAGAGGAACTGAAGGGAAGATTCAGGCAATCCGCTATGCGCGTGAGCAGGATGTGCCTATGCTGGGCATTTGTTTGGGTATGCAGCTAACCTGTGTCGAATTCGCCCGTCACGTCCTGGGATTGGCTGATGCCAACTCAGCGGAGCTCAATCCAGACACACCATATCCGATTATTGACCTCATGCGTGATCAGATTGATGTCGAAGACTTGGGTGGAACGCTGAGACTGGGGCTCTATCCTTCTAAGCTTAAGCCTGGCTCTAAGGCATCAGCAGCTTACGACCATCAAGAAGTCGTGCAGCGCCGTCACCGTCATCGTTATGAGTTCAACAATGCTTTCCGCGAGCAGTTTGAGGCAGCCGGATTTGTATTTTCTGGAGTTTCACCGGACAATCGCTTGGTCGAAATAGTGGAAATCCCAGAAAATAAATTCTTCGTGGCCTGTCAATACCACCCAGAGCTTTCCAGCCGACCGAACCGAGCTGAAGGTCTTTATACGGCATTTGTCACAGCAGCGGTAGAAAAGAGCCAGGAGAGATAGACTTGCTTTGTCTGACCTAAGCGACTTTTCTAGAGAAATGTTATAATGAAAAACAAAAGGAGGGAAGAAGATGTTTCTAAATATTTTAGCTAGTATTCGTACTAATAATTTTCAGGATGAGCATTGTATAGAAAAAATCCAAGCTCTCTGGCAGGAACAAGAGGGAGCTGTGAAAGAAGCTTTTTCTGAGGGGGAACCGGTCTATGCTGTCTATCATGACTATGCCAGTGATTACAAAGGAGACTATAGTCTCTCTATCTGCCGTTTGACAGATGGGGAAGTCTATGATTTTGATACCTCTGAGCAGACCTATCAAGTGTTTGAAGCGGATAAGGAGGATCCTCAAGCGGTTCTTCATGCTTGGCAAAGGATTTGGCAAGCAGAAGAAACAGGTGAGCTTCATCGGGACTACACTATTGACTTTGAAAAATACGATCCCGACCAAACAGTGGCTGTCTTTGTTGCGACTCAGCAGCACTGAGTTTTCTGTGTTCCTGCCTTAGATGCATTTTCGCTTAGATTTCCTAGATTTGCTGATTGAGTAGAAGGTTGAATTTTTGAAATAAAGTCAAAAATTTTCTTGACAAGCCTTAGCTGTCCTGTTATACTAGTAAGGTACTCAATCGCGGGGATGGCGGAATTGGCAGACGCGCAGGACTAAGGATCCTGTGACCGCTTTAGGTCGTGAGGGTTCAAGTCCCTCTCTCCGCATCAAGTAAGCTGGCTTTGGCCAGCTTTTTCTTTTTGCAATAGAGACGCTTAAAAAGGCTGAGTGTCTCCCTGTAATTCTTTAAAATTTCAGGAAAAACTAGCAATTTTAGTGAAAAAGTGATAAAATAAACAATGTAAGTGGTTTAACCACAAAAAATAAGAGGAGGCCTGATAAGAATGGCAATCGTTTCAGCAGAAAAATTTGTCCAAGCAGCTCGTGACAATGGTTACGCAGTTGGTGGATTTAACACAAACAACCTTGAGTGGACTCAAGCTA
>CAUSZI010000021.1:0-32565 GCA_963536045.1 uncultured Streptococcus sp. | reverse complement strand
ATATCCAGTTTATCGAAGTTCCTTTTACAGAGATTCAAGAGGAAATCAAGGCTAAGGCTCCAGAAGCCTACCTTATGACACTGACTCGTCGCTTTATGATGCGTATTACAGACCGGATTCGGGAGGAGAGGGGCGCTCAAGTCATTATCAACGGAGAAAGTCTCGGTCAGGTAGCAAGTCAAACGATTGAAAGTATGCAGGCTATCAACGCAGTGACCAATACACCGGTTATTCGTCCTGTCGTGACCATGGACAAGCTTGAAATCATTGAGATTGCAGAGAAAATTGATACTTTCCAAATCTCTATCCAGCCATTTGAAGACTGCTGTACCATTTTTGCTCCAGACCGGCCTAAAACCAATCCAAAAATCAAGAATGCAGAGCAGTACGAAGCTCGTTTAGATGTTGAAGGCTTGGTTGAGCGCGCTGTTGCAGGCATCATGATTTCAGAAATCAGACCGCAAGCAGAGACTGATGAAGTTGACGAGCTGATTGAGGGGTTGTTGTAAAAGCTAGAGAAGGTGACGTTTATGCTTGCTGTTTTTCTCTTAATTCCTTTTTTGCTGATTCGTTTTCCTTTATTGAGTCATTTCGAAAAAAACGCTTTGTCACGCGCAGCTTATTTTGCGCCGGTACAAGGAAAAGAAAAGATAGCTTATGTGATCTATCAATTGAGCAATCTAGCCTTGTTCATAACTTCTTTTTTTCTTGAAATTAAGTTTGATTTTTCTGTTTTCTTTTATGCTGGTATAGCTATTTACCTGCTTGGTTTGGCTTTGTGTGCTATCAGTATGAGGGATTTCGCTAGACCAGATGAAAACGGTATGAATACAAAGGGTCTTTATCGCTATTCCCGTAATCCCATGTATGTAGCTTACTTTGTTTGTTTTTTAGGAATAGCTTTTTTGACTAAGTCAATGATTTTCTTTCTGATTTTATTCATTTTTCAGACTTCGGCCCACTGGATTATCCTCTCCGAGGAGCGCTGGTGTCTTGAAAAATTCGGAAAGTCTTACCAAGACTATCAAGATAGGGTGCGGCGTTATATTTAGAAATTTTTTATCTAATCATTATTTAACAAGGAGGTTAGCGGATAACAATAGAAAATACTATTTATCTGATTTGTAACAGAATTAATACTAGATGGAGTTTGAGATGGGATATTGGGATTATTTTTCGAGAGGCTTGCTTCAATCATTTTCTTGGAAAGACGGCTATGACAATGCTTTGTTAAGAGAGGTGCCAGGGGAATCATATTTGTTAGGTGTCTTCTCACATTCTTTGTTAGCTGTATTGATTACTTTTCTTGTTTTTTATGGTTTAAATATTGCTAAATTAAAAGCAGGTTCTTGGAAAGCTCTTATTAGCAAAGAATATCAAAAGAACCCAGTTAAATCTGTATTAGTTCTTGGTTTTGGTTTACCAATTACGATTCTTGTTCTTGTTTTTTATGAAGTTCATAGACCTATAGAAGCTCTACATGTTTATGAATATTTTAAAGAACAAAACGTGCACCCTGATATTGTTCGCTTAATCGATATAGATATACATACTACGACTGGTAAGTATGGAAGAAAGATATTTAGTAATCTTATCTTCATAGTTGAAACAAAAGAAGGGACTCGTAAAGTGAACATTTCCGATGCCACACAGTATGAGGCAGAATTTTTAAAAGAAAATCTTGAAACGCCAACAAATATTTCCGTTCATGTAAATAGTAAGGGTGAAATAGTCTTTGTACATTAGTGAACAAAATCTAAAGATAATCCTTGAAAATCCGTTTTCATGAGATGAAAAAGCTTGCTAAAGAGCTGCAGAAGTGCTATACTTATAGAGTTGACTATGCACATTCCTGTGCAACCGCACGAACATCGTTGCTCATTCAGTGAGATAGAAGTGGTTCGTCCCACGATGCTAGGCGAGTCTTCACAAAATTCGGGGAAACCCTAAAAATCATAGGAGGTGCATAATGAGCACATACGCAATCATTAAAACTGGAGGAAAACAAGTTAAAGTTGAAGTTGGTCAAGCAATCTACGTTGAAAAGTTGAACGCTGAAGCTGGTCAAGACGTTACTTTTGACGAAGTTGTTCTTGTTGGTGGTGAAAACACTGTTGTAGGAACTCCGCTTGTTGCTGGAGCTTCTGTTGTCGGAACTGTTGAAAAACAAGGCAAGCAAAAGAAGGTTGTTACTTACAAGTACAAACCTAAAAAAGGCAGCCATCGTAAACAAGGTCACCGTCAACCATATACAAAAGTTGTCATCAACGCTATCAACGCTTAATTTTAAGGAGATTAAATGATACAAGCAGTCTTTGAAAGAGCCGAAGATGGCGAACTGAGGCGTGCAGAAATCACAGGTCACGCCGCGAGTGGTGAATACGGCTTTGATGTCGTGTGTGCGTCCGTTTCGACGCTCGCCATTAATTTTGTCAATTCAGTTGAGAAATTCGCAGGCTACGAACCAAACTTAGAATTAAACGAAATAGAAGGCGGTTATCTTAAGGTTGAAATTCCTCAGGATATACCGTCGCACCAAAGAGAAATGACTCAGCTTTTCTTTGAATCATTTTTCCTAGGAATGGCAAACTTATCGGAGGACTCTTCTGAGTTCGTCCAAACCAGAGTTATCACAGAAAACTAACACGGAGGAAAACATTATGTTAAAAATGAATCTTGCTAACTTGCAACTATTCGCCCACAAAAAAGGTGGAGGTTCCACATCTAACGGACGTGATTCACAAGCAAAACGTTTGGGAGCTAAAGCAGCTGACGGTCAAACCGTAACAGGTGGTTCTATCCTTTACCGTCAACGTGGCACTCACATCCATGCAGGTGTCAACGTTGGACGCGGCGGAGATGATACTTTGTTCGCAAAAGTTGAAGGCGTAGTACGCTTTGAGCGCAAAGGACGCGATAAGAAACAAGTTTCTGTTTACCCAATCGCTAAATAATTAATAAGAAATCCCCATGCTCGGATATTGAGCATGGGGATTTCTTATTAGAGACTGCACGATAAAGCATTTATTTAATAATTCATGATGATGCTCATCAATTTTAGCATGCAAACTCTGATAATATTCTAAAATTTTAATTTTTAGACTAATAAATATTTGAAATCGCTTGCATTTCCTATTTTTTTATGTTATTCTATATAAAATAGATGCAATCATGTTTCTAAATCTAAAAAGATAAGGAGAAATTATGGAAAAAGAATCATTTAAACTTCCAGGCTTTTCATTGTATAAATTGAAAGTTGGATTAGCATCAGCAACTCTTCTATTTGCCTTTTCACAAGCTTCGCATGTTTTTGCAGACCAGGTTGGCACACCACCTTCAAGCAGTATAGCAAAAACTGAAGCAGTAAGCTCTCCGATTGAAGCTGCTGGTACTGAAATTGCTGCTGATACGACGAAACCTGTTGTTGAAGAATCTACAGCGAAACCAGGAGATTTGATCGATGTCTCAAAAAATGTATCACCTGTTGATGTCAAAGAAAGTCAAGAAGGCAATCAAACAGTCCGTGTAGAAACGTCGACTGTTGATGTTACAAAGACAGAAGTGGCTCCGGCAAAGGTTGATAAGGCGCCAGAGCCGATAACTAGACGTACTGAAAATACTTTATCTGGCACAGATGAAAATGGGAATCCCTATACGCAGTATGAGCGAGTAGATAAGACTACAACTATTACCTACACCTCAACGCCACCAACTGTGACAAAAGCTGGTTCAGCTGATATTGTATTTGTTGTCGACCGTTCAGGATCCATGGGTGGCACAATTGATATTGTTCGTGCAAATATTAATGAATTTGTGCGAAATATTACTAAAGAGGGGATTACAGCACGTTTTGGCTTGGCAACATTTAGTGATGAAGTTTACGGCCGTAATTCTGGCAGCAAAGATGAAGATACGGTTCTAACACGGTTTGGGTCATCTTATTTTACAACTGATCCGGCTGAGCTCGAAAAAGCGTTAGCTGCGATTCGTATAGCGAGTGGAGGAGATACTCCAGAAACACCAACTCCTGCCCTGAACCAGATTATTTCGACCTATGATTGGTCTAAGTCATCTAAAAATAAGAAATTCGTCGTTTTATTGACAGATGCTGAAATGAAAGAAGACCCTTCAATTCCAACGGTTGCTGATACACTTGCTGCTCTAAAAGCTGCTGGTATAGAAAGAACCGTAGCGACAGTAAAAGCGATTGAGGGAATTTACAAAAATTTTGCAACAGAAGGCAGAGTGCTTGATATCGAAAATAACTTGGCTGATGCTCTGACAAAGGGAACCACTTCATGGATTGTTGAAAGTGTCAATGAAGCTCGTTACTATAAAATCATAAAAGATAGTTATCAATTCTATCTTGAGCGTCGTACTACAATGCCTATATCTACCGTCTACCATGTTCAGGCACCAACACTTTTGGCCAAATCTGAACAGACTCTTCCTAAAACAGGAAGTAGCGAAAAGGCAGTCTATAGTGTTGTGGGGCTTGGTTTGCTTTTGGCTGGCTTGGGGCTAGGTATTAGTGTAAGAAAATCAGAAGAACAATAACCATCTGCTAAAAAATGAATTTCCCATTAGAGGGGTTTTGAATAAAACAAACACCAGAAACGAAGACATACGTCCTCATTTCTGGTATTTTTCATTATGGTGTAACTTCTTCGTCTTTTATATTGACAACGCCATGCCAATTAGTATAATAGGTCTTTCCTTTGTAGTCGAAAGAACCTTGCCTCAAAAGATCGCCATACTCGGTAAAGTAATAATAGTACTTGCCAATCTTATAAAGTCCGTTTTCATAAGGTGTTCCATCTTCACCAAAGTAATAAGTATATTCAGAGTAACTAACAAATCTGTTTTTGACCATTTCTCCGTAAGAATCAAAGAAGTATTGCTTGCCGTCTACACTGTAAAGATTGATGACCCTTCGTCCTTTTTCGTCAAAATAATAGACTTTACCTGTTGGGCTAGTATAGAAGGAGTTTTTTAGATTCGTCGGAATTTGTTCTCCTGGATCATCCCGAACTTCGTATATAGATCTATTAGGATCAAGTGCATAGTATTTACCCTTGTAAAGAACGATTCTATTTCTAATCCTTTCACCAGTTTCTTCATCAATAGAGCTAGGAAGGTCACGCTTAGGTGCTTCCGGAACCTTGATAGGTCCTGGATCATCAAAGATAGTAGGGTCGTCCTCAATGTCTGGTACACTAGGATCGTAAATACCAACTTCACGTCTAGAAGCCCAGTCAGGGATTGACTTGTTCTCTGCTCGAACTGTTCCGGTGGAAATCAAAGCAGCGGCCAAAGTTGCAGCAGAAGCGAGGGAAAGCCCCAGCCAGTAGCGTCGGTTGAACATTGTTTTGGTGTTCTTTTCTTGTCTCATAGCAAATCCTTTCTATGCAACTGTTAGTATAAGATTAAAGAATCTCATTTTTAACAGTTAGGTTATGTTGTTTCTATAAAATTATACCTCTGTAACATTTCTATAATATTGTAATACTATTTCATTTTTATAGAGATTATATTACTAATTGGTGATAAAAACGAACAATCATTAGATAATAAGTAAACGTTTACAAACATCGTTTTTTATGCTATTATTATAGGGATGAAAGGAGAATGCCTATGATGAAAAGGTATAAATTACTATTGGCGCTTGCCTTGTCATTACTGGTTTTTTGGCCATTGGGAGCCATAAAGGCAGATACGGCTAATCAGCCGCCGGAATCTGCTAACCAGTCTGAACAAATAAGTGCTGCTGTTGCAACGGACTCTTCTGATAGCGGTGCAGGGGCTAGGGGCACGCCAAGTCAGGATAGTCAGATTGCCGCAAAAGCCTTGACAGTCTCTGATGCTTCGGCAGTTGCAGCTACTGAAACGGCTGCTTCAAGCCAAGCTGCCAATGCAGAAAATTCGGTGGATAATCCTGCCAAACCAGCGACAGCTCAGTCTGCAGAAGTTTCCTCTGCTACCAATCAAGCTCAAGGTCAGGCGGCGACTGATGCGCCACCAGCTTCTAAGAGAGTGCAGGAGCTTGTGGCGGATATGACTCTTCGTCAGAAGATTACCCAGATGCTGATGCCAGACTTCAGAAAATGGCAGCAAGAGGGCCAAGCCTCCCAGTCAGATATGACGGAGCTTAATAAAGAAGTGGCAGAAGCGGTTGATAAATACGATTTTGGCGGTGTCATTCTCTTTGCTGAGAATGTGAAAGGAACTGCTCAAACCTTAGCCTTGACGCAGGCCCTGCAGCAAGCAGCTATCAATAACCAAGCTAATAATGGCAAGTTGCCGCTCTTGCTCGCGATTGACCAAGAAGGTGGTATTGTCTATCGCTTGGGCAGTGGGACTGCTCTTCCTGGCAACATGGCAGTTGGCGCGACGCGTGATCCAGAATTGGCTAATCAAGCAGGTCAAATTATCGGACGGGAGCTATCGGCTCTAGGTTTGAATGTCAACTTTGCCCCGGTATTTGATACAAATAATAATCCGCAGAATCCAGTTATTGGTTTACGGTCCTTCTCTTCTGACCCTAAGGTGGTTGCTCGTTTGGGAACGGCTATGATGGAGGGGATTCAGAAATATAATGTCGCAGTAGCGGCTAAGCATTTCCCTGGGCATGGTGATACGGCGGTGGATTCTCACACTGGTCTGCCTCTGGTAGACAAGTCTTATGCGGAGTTAGAAGCGCTGGAGTTGCTGCCCTTCAAGGCTGCCGTTGACAAAAATGCTGATATGCTGATGACAGCCCATATTCAGTATCCTCAGATCGAAAAAGACACGGTTATATCTAAGCAAACAGGAGAAACCATCTATATCCCTGCTACCTTGTCTGATGACATTATTACCGGCATTGTTCGCAAAAAGTTTGGCTACAAGGGAGTGGTAGTATCTGATGCTATGGGCATGGATGCGATTGCCAAAAACTTCGGAGAATCTGAAGCGGCTATTATGGCAATCAAATCAGGTGTAGATGTTGTGCTGATGCCAACCGTCTTACGTAGTAAGAGTGATTTAGCTAAGATTGATAAGATTATCAATGATATTGAGCTGGCGGTTCAGAGAGGCGATATTCCAGTCAGCAGATTGAATGAGTCTGTGACCCGCATCTTGAACCTAAAAGAAAAACGAGGTATTTTAGACTTTAATCCATCTGAGCGAACTCAGTCTAAGGCTGAAGCAATTGTTGGATCAGAGTTAAACAGAGATACCGAGAGAAAAATCGCTGCTAGTGCAGTGACGGTAGTTAAAAACGAAGATACTGTTCTGCCCTTTAAAGTCAAATCTGGCGACAGAATTTTGCTGTTAGCAGCCTATGACGATGAAGTGCCTGGACTAGAGCTGGGCGTCAAGCGTTTGATAGCCGACGGAGTAATTCCAGCAGGTGTCACATATGAAGCGCTGAACTACAGCAAAACAACCAAGTTGGAAGATTTGAAAGGAAAGATTGACCAGGCTACTCACCTTGTCCTAATCTCTGAAATTGGACGGCAATCTCAACTGTCCAGCGATTTCTGGCTGACAAGGGTTCCGACGGAAGTTGTAGACTATGCAAATGCAACTGGAAAGCAAGCGGCTGTCATGAGCATTTCCAAACCTTATGATGTAGCGAATTATCCTAATGCCAAGGCTATTGTTGCAGTTTATGGGAACAAGGGCATGGATCCGACCGAGTCCCTGAAGCCGGACAATGCCTTCGGGCCTAATATCCCAGCTGGTGTGGAAGTCATTTTCAACGGTCAAAGACATGTTGGAACGCTACCAGTGAATGTACCGAGTATCAAGGATGGTATTATGTCTGAGACAGAAGTAGCCTATCCTATCGGACACGGTCTCTTTTATACCGATCCAGTGAAGGATATCAAAGTGAATGTCCCTGCATCTGCTCAGCTAGATCAGCCTTTTACAGCTACCGTTACCCTGAGTGGACTAAATGGTTTAGAAAAAAATGACTACCGTCTTGCTCTTAAGATGGATACTCAGCACTTTAGCATTCTCCCTAGTCCAGATTATACCATCTCTGGTGATACTGTTCTGATTTCTAAAAAAGCCAATGATATTAATCCAGTTGAGATTGGCTTGAAAGGCTTAGTAGAAGGTCAGTTCAGTCCAGTACTTTCCCTAACCTTGATTGACAATCAAGACAGAGAATTCAGCATGGGAGAAGGTTATTACAAGGAGCTTGTTCAGATTACTGCAGCTAGGCAGAGCATGGTTCCAGGTCAACAAAGTCCTCCGCAGTTGAGTTTACGTTCTGCTGATTCTGTAAGTCCTCGTCGGCAACTAAGTCAGCAGGCTACACAGTTTAGTCAGCTTCCTAAAACAGGAGACAGCAGTAGTTTGTTCTTAGTCTTGCTGGGTGCCTTGTTCTTGTTTGCAACTGTCTGTTTATATGGCTTATCATTCCGAAGACTATAAGAAATAAAAAATGAGAATACAGCAGTAATACTTTTACAGTTTTACTCATTCTTGAAAAAATAACAAAAAGGAAGAATCCAAAGCAACTATGCAGTAAAAGCAGATTCCTCCTTTTTAATTTGGAAATTTGCAGAAATGCAGTAAGGGAAAACTTTGTGAGTTTGCTAGAAGAACCCGCCCTTAAATATTTTACTCAACTGTCATCGGTTTACTATTTACTTTTTATACGTTTTTTGGTATAATAGTTCATGTTATAAAATGTAACATCAAAGGAGGTTCTATCCATGAAAGCATCTAAATGGCTGATTGCGACTGGAGTTGCACTGAGTGCCGGGCTATTGCTGACGGCTTGTAGCCAGTCTTCATCTAGCACAAATAATTATACTTACGTTTATAGTTCAGACCCTGATAGCTTGAACTATCTTGCTACAAACCGTGCAACGACAGGTGATGTCATTTCCAACCTGGTCGATGGACTTTTTGAAAATGACAAGTATGGGAACCTGATTCCCTCTATCGCCAAGTCATGGACAGTTTCTAAGGACGGTCTGACTTATACTTATAAGCTGCGTGATGATGCTAAATGGTACACATCCGATGGTGAAGAATATGCAGAAGTAAAGGCCCAGGACTTTGTGACTGGCTTGAAGTATGCTGCGGATGAAAATTCTGAAGCTATTTATCTCGTTCAGGACTCTGTGAAGGGCTTGGATGCTTATATCAAGGGTGAAGATAAGAATTTTGACAATGTTGGTGTCAAGGCTATTGACGATCATACCTTGCAATACACTCTGGCTCGCCCTGAGCCTTACTGGAATTCTAAAACAACCAGCACAATTCTCTTCCCAGTCAATGAAGAGTTTCTGAAAGCAGAAGGAAGCAATTTTGGCTCTGTTAAGCCTTCTAGCATCCTCTATAATGGTCCTTACTTGCTCAAGTCTCTGACTTCCAAGTCTGTGATGGAATTTGTCAAAAATCCAAATTACTACGACAAAGACAATGTCACTCTGGATAGCATTAAGCTGACCTACTATGATGGAAATGATCAGGAAGCACTGATTCGTAACTTCAGCGATGGCGTTTACAGCACAGCTCGTCTCTATCCAAATAGCTCTGGCTTTGCCTCAGTCAAGAAGAAATATTCGGACAATATCGTATACAGCCCGCAGGATTCTACTTCTTATTACTATAATTTCAACTACAACCGTCAGTCTTACAATCATACTTCTAAAACAACAGACGCTCAAAAATCTGCTACCAACGAAGCAATCATGAACAAAGACTTCCGTCAGGCTATCAACTTTGCCTTTGACCGTACATCTTACGGTGCGCAAGGAAATGGTGAAGACGGAGCGACTAAGGTCTTGAGAAATACCTTGGTACCACCTAGCTTTGTCCAAATTGGCGACAAGGATTTTGGAACCGTTGTTGGGGAAAAATTAGTCAACTATGGTAGCCAATGGCAAGGAATTGACCTCTCTGACGCGCAAGATCCATACTATAATCCTGAAAAAGCTAAGGCGAAATTTGCAGAAGCGAAGCAAGCCTTGCAGGCTAAGGGAGTTGAATTCCCGATTCACTTAGATATGCCAGTGGATCAGTCTAGCACCATTGGCGTTCAATGGGCTAGCTCAACCAAGCAGTCTATCGAATCGGCTCTTGGAGCGGAAAATGTCGTCATTGACCTGCAAAAGATGAGCACAGACGATCTTAATAATATCACTTATTTTGCTAACTCTGCTGCTCAGAAAGACTATGATATGTCTACTGGTGGCTGGACTGGTGACTATCAAGACCCATCTACCTACCTTGATACTCTCAATATCAAGAACGGTGGAAGCTTGCAAAACTTTGGTTTTGAACCAGGTCAAGACAATGATAAGATTAAAGAGCTAGGCTTGGATACTTATACTAAGATGCTGGACGAAGCAAATGCTGAAACCAACGATGTGCAGCTGCGTTACGAAAAGTATGCAGAAGCGGAAGCTTGGTTGCTAGATAGCGGCTTGATTATCCCGACTGTTTCACAAGGTGCAACACCGTCGGTTACTAAATCAGTGCCATTTACAAAGGCCTACTCACCAGTTGGTGTTAAAGGTTCAGCATACAACTTCAAGCTGACTCAACTTCAGAAGGATGTTGTAACGACCAAAGAATACGAAGCAGCTAAGAAAAAATGGAAAGAAGAAGCTACTGCGGCAAATAAAAAAGCCCAGGAAGAACTTGCTGACCACGTTGAAAAATAAAAACGATTCACTTAGCGAGATTGGGGCTGGATTTTTCCAGTCCCTTTTTGAATGACTAGACAGGGCTATTCGTGGTAGAATAGAAAGAAATACTGGAAAGAAGTGAGACGGATGCAGATAAGAATTTATAGTGCATTACCTGAGAAAGAAAAGCAGGAATTGTTTGAATTAGTTCAAGAGTGTAATAAGGCAGACGGAGGCTATCGACTGCCCTATCTGGATAATAATTATAATGCGGATTCGGAAATGCCGGCTTTCTTCTTGGCTGAGATGGATGGCCAGACCATCGGCTTTTTATCAGTCTACGCGGATGAACCTGGCCAAGCTGAGGTTTCTCTCTATGTTCTGCCATCGTATCGCCGTCAGGGTATGGCTAATCAGCTTCTGGCTGCTTTTGCAAAAGTAGCTGATAAGTATGAATTGACCGAGATTGAGTATATAGCAGAGCTGGTCTTTTTGAACGGTCATCCCGATTTTGCTCGGAGATTTGATTACCAAGAGGATGAAGCAGAAATCTGGCTAGCGCAGCCTGCTCAAACTTTTCCTCCGGAAGAAAGAGAAGGGATAGAGGTCTTGCAGGGAAGTTTGGACTTGGCAGAAGAGATTGCAACTTTCCAATCCCAAGTCTTTGAGACACCGCTGGATGTTGCCTTGAAATACGCCAAAGAAGCCGTTAGCAGTGGCTCCAGTCTGCTTTACATCTTGAAGAAAGATGGTAGAGTTGTGGCTTCTGTGTCGGTTGATACGGATTTTGGCACCAATTATTTCTTTGGCTTGGCAGTTAATCAAGATTTTCAGGGGCAGGGGCTAGGAAGCTATCTCTTGCTTGCAAGTATGCAGGATTTGAACGAGCGCAATGGACAGGAGTTTCAGATTGTCGTAGAAAAGCAGAATACCCGAGCTTTGAAACTTTATAAAAAGCTAGGCTTCAAAGAGATGACAGAGGTTGTTTATCTAAAAGAAAAATAGCAAATTTTTCTAAGATTACTCATTAACTTAAAAGGAGAAACAGGCTTCTTACAGCTGGTTTCTTTTGTTCTGCCTTGGTTTATGGTATAATGGGACGATATGTAAAGAAGGAAAATGTTATGAATATTCAACAATTGCGTTATGTGGTCGCCATTGCTAACAGTGGGACCTTTCGAGAAGCTGCGGAAAAAATGTATGTCAGCCAGCCTAGTCTGTCTATCTCTGTCCGTGATCTGGAAAAAGAGCTGGGATTCAAGATTTTTCGTCGGACCAGCAGCGGTACTTTTCTGACTCGCCGAGGAATGGAGTTTTACGAGAAAGCTCAAGATTTGGTCAAGGGTTTTGATGTTTTTCAAAATCAATATGCTAATCCTGAAGAGGAGCGGGATGAGTTTTCTATTGCCAGCCAGCACTATGACTTTCTGCCGCCTTTGATTACGCAGTTTTCTCAGACCTACCCTGAGTATAAGAACTTCCGGATTTTTGAGTCAACAACCGTGCAGATTCTAGATGAAGTAGCGCAAGGCCATAGTGAAATCGGCATTATCTACCTTAATAATCAAAATACCAAGGGCATTATGCAGCGGGTGGAAAAGCTAGGCTTGGAAGTAGTAGAGCTGATTCCTTTTCAGACTCACATTTATCTGCGGGAAGATCACCCTCTGACAAAAAAGGAGGAACTGGTCATGGAAGATTTGGCTGCTTTGCCGACGGTTCGCTTCACTCAGGAAAAGGACGAGTATCTCTATTATTCAGAGAATTTTGTGGATACCAGTGCCAGCTCCCAGATGTTTAATGTGACGGACCGCGCGACTTTGAATGGGATTTTGGAGCGTACGGATGCTTATGCGACTGGATCTGGCTTTTTGGACAGCAACAGTGTGAATGGCATTACTGTCATCAAGCTTCGTGACAACTTGGACAATCACATGGTCTATGTCAAGCGTGAAGATGTGGAGTTGACTCAGGTCGGAGAAGACTTCGTATCAGTTATGAAAGAGTATTTTGCGCAGAAAAAATAAAGTATGAAAAGAAAAATTATTATTCCTTTTGCAGTCTTGGTTCTTATTGCTTTGGACCAGCTTATCAAGTTATATATTGTCAGCGATTTTAAGCTGGGACAGGTTAAGAGTTTCATTCCGCATCTGGTGAGTCTGACCTATCTCCAGAATACCGGCGCAGCCTTCTCCATGCTGGAAAATCAGCAATGGCTCTTTACTTTGGTGACATTTCTGGTTATCGGAGGAGCTGTTTACTATCTCATCAAGCACCTCCACGCCTCAAAGTGGATGTTGGCTGGGCTGACCTTGGTGATTGCTGGCGGTTTGGGGAACTTTATTGACCGAATACGCCAAGGTTTTGTCGTGGACATGTTTCAGTTAGATTTTATCAATTTTGCTATTTTCAATGTGGCTGATATGTATCTAACCTTTGGTGTAGCTATTTTACTGCTGATGATTTTGAAGGAAGAAAAAGATGAAAGTAAGAATTGAGGCCTCGGTAGCTGGTCAGCGATTGGACAAGGCGGTTGCTGAGCTGACAGACCTATCCCGTAGTTTGGCCAATGAGCAGATTAAGGACGGCCAGATTTTGGTTAATGGACAAGCCAAAAAAGCCAAATATGCTGTCAAAGAAGGCGATGTCATCTCCTATGAGCTGCCTGAGCCAGAAGTAGTCGAATATGTGGCAGAGGATATTCCGCTAGAAATCGTCTATCAAGACGAGGATGTGGCAGTCGTCAATAAACCGCAGGGGATGGTGGTCCATCCTTCTGCAGGTCATACCAGCGGCACACTGGTCAATGCCCTCATGTACCACATCAAGGATTTGTCTGGTATCAATGGTGTGCTGAGGCCAGGGATTGTCCATCGGATTGATAAGGACACTTCAGGACTCCTGATGATTGCTAAGAATGACCAAGCTCACTTAGCTCTTGCGGATGAACTCAAGGATAAGAAATCCCTACGCAAGTATTGGGCTATTGTTCATGGGAATTTGCCTAATGACCGTGGAGTGATTGAGGCACCGATTGGCCGCAGCGAAAAAGACCGCAAGAAGCAGGCGGTGACGGCTAAAGGCAAGCCTGCTCTGACACGTTTCCAAGTATTGGAGCGCTTTGGTGACTATACCTTTGTCGAGCTTCAATTGGAAACGGGACGGACTCATCAAATCCGGGTTCACATGGCCTACATTGGGCATCCAGTAGCAGGCGATGAAGTCTATGGACCTCGCAAGACGCTAAAAGGTCATGGACAGTTTTTGCACGCGCGAATGCTGGGCTTTACCCATCCTCAAACTGGAGAGGTCTTGGAGTTTACGGCTGATGCGCCAGCTATTTTCCAAGAAACCTTAGAAAAACTGCGACAAGAATAGGTAGGCTTGTTCATTGTTAAAATACAAATTTTCCTTTGACCGCTTCAATCGCGGTCGTTTTTATTTTCCGTAAATCGTGGTATAATAAGACAATCTAGCAGTGAAGGAAAAGGAAATGAAAGCAAAGCGAATCGTATTTAAGGTGGGGACTTCGTCATTGACAAACGCAGATGGCAGTCTGTCACGTGCCAAGGTAAAGGAAATTACTCGGCAGTTGGCACTTCTCCATGAGGCGGGACATGAGTTAATCTTGGTCTCATCAGGAGCTATTGCCGCAGGTTTTTCTTCTCTGGGCTTTAAAAAGCGACCAACCAAGGTGGCGGATAAACAAGCCTCAGCTGCTGTTGGACAGGGTTTGCTTTTGGAGGAATATACAACCAATCTTCTTTTGAAGCAAATCATTTCTGCTCAGATTCTTTTGACCCAGGATGATTTTGCGGACAAGCGCCGGTATAAAAATGCTCATCAGGCCTTATCTGTCTTGCTGAATCGCGGCGCTATTCCTATCATTAACGAAAATGACTCAGTGGCCATCGAGGAGCTTAAGGTCGGGGATAATGATACACTGAGTGCTCAAGTAGCGGCTATGGTTCAGGCGGATCTTTTGGTGCTCTTGACAGATGTAGATGGACTCTACACAGCTAATCCCTCTACCAATCCAGATGCTCGTCGGCTTGAAAAGATTGAGAAGATTAGCTCTGAGCTGATTAATATGGCAGGCGGTGCAGGAACGAGCAATGGAACTGGTGGTATGCTGACAAAGATTAAGGCAGCAACGCTTGCGACCATGTCAGGTGTGCCGGTCTATATCTGCTCCTCGCTCAAGACGGATGCTCTACTAGAAGCTGCGGAAAAAACTAAAGACGGAAGCTTCTTTTTGGCACAGGAAAAAGGCCTAAAAACACAGAAGCAATGGTTGGCTTTCTATGCTAAGAGTCAAGGGGAAATCTATGTAGACCAAGGAGCAGCTGACGCTCTCAGAAATAATGGAAAAAGTTTGTTGGTGTCTGGTCTTGTATCTGTATCGGGTAGCTTTGCCTATCAGGATACGGTGACCGTTTATGAAGAATGCAGCGGAGCTATTCTTGGTAAAGGACGCGTGCGTTTTGGCAAGTCGGCTCTTAAAGATATGCTCAAGTCCAATAAACCTAAAGGTGTTGTCATTCATCGGGATGACTGGATTTCTCTGACACCGGAGTTGAATGATTTATTTGCAGAATTTTAGAAGACAAGGAAAGGAGAAGCGATGACCTCAACACAAGCGATTTTTGAAAAGGTTCAGAAAGTCAAGAAGACGATTAATACGGCCACAACGGCTGAGAAAAACCATGCTTTGGAAGAAATGGCAAAGCAGCTCTGGCTTTCTCGTGTGGATATTTTAGCGGCTAATGAATTGGATATGACCGTAGCAAAAGGTAAGATTTCAGATGTGATGCTGGACCGCCTCTATCTGGACGAGGATCGCATTGCTGCCATGGCTGAGGGCATTCGCCAGCTGATTGACTTGGAGGATCCTGTAGGGCAAGTCTTGGAAAAAACCGAGCTTGAGAACGGTCTTGTCATCAGTAAAAAGCGGGTGGCTATGGGTGTGATTGGTATTATTTACGAGAGCCGGCCTAACGTCACCTCTGACGCTGCAGCTCTTGCCCTAAAGAGTGGCAGTGCAGTCGTCCTCAGAAGCGGCAAGGATGCTTATCAGACAGCGCTAGCTATTGTTACAGCTTTGAAAGAAGGCTTGGCTCAGACGAAGATTTCGCCGGATTGTATCCAGTTGGTTTCTGATACCAGCCGGGCTTCAGCCCAGGCTATGATGAAGGCCAAGGGATATCTGGATTTGCTCATTCCTCGTGGAGGTGCCGGACTGATTCAGGCGGTTGTGGAAAATGCAACTGTGCCGGTTGTTGAGACAGGTACTGGAATTGTCCATGTCTATGTAGATAAGGATGCTGATCAAGACAAGGCTTTGGCGATTATTGAGAATGCCAAGACCAGTCGCCCTTCTGTCTGCAATGCCATGGAGGTACTGCTGGCTCATGAAGAGATTGCTGCAGCATTTTTACCACGTTTACAAAAGATTTTGGTAACAGATCGTGATGCTGCGCAAGAAAACCCTGTTGAATTGCGTTTGGATGAGAAAGCAGCTCAGTATATCTCTGGCTCGCAAGCTAGATCGGAAGATTTTGATACGGAATTTTTGGACTACATCTTAGCGGTCAAGCTGGTTTCTTCGCTGGAAGAAGCGGTGGAGCATATTGAAGCTCACAGCACCCATCATTCGGATGCCATTGTGACGGAGAACGATTCAGCGGCAGCTTACTTCACAGAGCAGGTGGATAGCGCAGCAGTTTATGTCAATGCCTCAACCCGCTTTACAGATGGCGGTCAATTTGGCCTTGGCTGCGAAATGGGGATTTCTACTCAAAAACTGCATGCCAGAGGTCCTATGGGGCTGAAAGAGTTGACCAGCTATAAGTACGTCATCCAAGGGACTGGTCAAGTGAGGAAATAATGATGAAAATTGGATTTATCGGTCTGGGAAATATGGGCGGCAGTCTCGCTCGTCTAGTTGCCCAAGATGAAAGATTTGGAAGTGAATTATTATTAGCCAACCGAAGTGGGAACAAGGCTGAAAAGATTGCTGCAGAAGTTGGTGGTCAGCCGGTCAGTAATGCAGAAGTTTTTGCTCAGGCAGAGGTGATTTTTCTGGGAATCAAACCAGCTCAATTTGCTGACTTGCTGACTGAATATCAGGAAGTTCTAGAAAAACGGGAGTCTCTTTTGCTGGTTTCAATGGCTGCTGGTCTGACCTTGGAGCTATTAGAAAAATTGACATCTTGCCACCATCGTTGGATTCGGATGATGCCTAATACACCTGTAGCCGTAGGTGATGGTGTTGTTACCTATACCTTATCGCAGCAGGCGAATCAAGCGGATGAAGATTTGTTACAGGAGCTTCTGTCTTCGGCTGGTCTTTTGGTCAAACTAGATGAAAAGCAGTTGGATGCGGCGACAGCTCTTGCTGGCTGTGGACCAGCCTTCGTCTATCTCTTTATAGAGGCTTTAGCGGATGCTGGTGTCCGAGCAGGACTCAGTCGCGATATATCGCTTGAACTGGCCAATCAAACCCTTTTAGGCGCTGCCAAGCTAAGTCAGCTCAGTGGGCAACATCCTGCTCTGCTCAAAGACCAGGTCTGCAGTCCAGCCGGTTCGACCATCGCTGGGGTAGCCAGTCTGGAAGAAAATGCCTTTCGAGGAACGGTCATGGATGCCGTTCAAGCTGCCTACAAGAGGACGCAGGAGTTGGGGAAGAAGTGATTTAGATCTTCAATTTTTTAGATTATAGGAAAGGGTGTGGCTTGCGAGGACATTTTTTGTCATTGCAGGCTCACTCTTTTTTTCTTTGTTTAATATTCAAATAAGTCCTCTCTTTAAAACTGTGGTATAATAAGTACTATGCAAACCAAACCGACTTCTGCTTATGTGCACATTCCTTTTTGTACTCAGATTTGTTATTACTGCGATTTTTCCAAGGTTTTTATCAAAAATCAGCCGGTAGATAGTTATCTGGAGCATTTGATTGAGGAGTATGATTCTTACGATATCAAAAAGCTCCGTACCCTCTATATCGGTGGAGGGACTCCGACAGCTCTATCGGCGCCTCAACTAGCCTTTTTGCTGGAAAAGCTGACAGATAAGCTGGACTTGTCTTATCTAGAAGAGCTGACCATTGAAGCCAATCCTGGGGATTTGGATCAGGAGAAGATTGCTGTACTCAAAGACTCGCCTGTCAATCGGGTTTCGCTGGGGGTACAGACTTTCAATGACCGCATGCTTAAGCAAATTGGCCGCAGTCACTTAGAAAAGGACATCTATGAGAATATTGCCAATCTCAAAAAAGCGGGTTTTGACAATATCTCGATTGACCTGATTTATGCCCTACCCAAGCAGACCATGGAAGATGTGAAAACTAATGTATCCAAGGCCATTGCTTTGGACATTCCTCACATGAGTTTGTATAGCTTGATTTTGGAAAATCACACAGTATTTATGAATCGGATGCGGCGAGGGAAGCTGCCTCTGCCCAAGGAAGACTTGGAAGCGGAGATGTTTGAATACATTATAGCTGAGCTGGAAAAAGCAGGTTTTGAGCATTATGAGATTTCAAACTTTTCCAAGCCAGGCTTTGAGAGTCGCCACAATCTCATGTACTGGGACAATGCGGAATATTATGGTGTTGGAGCTGGAGCGTCTGGCTATGTCGATGGTGTCCGCTATAAAAACCATGGACCCATTCGTCATTATCTGCAGGCAGTGGAAGCGGGCAATGCCCGTGTGCAGGAAGAAGTGCTGACGCTGAAAGAAAAGATGGAAGAAGAGATGTTTCTAGGACTACGCAAAAAATCTGGTGTTTCTAAAAAACGTTTTGAAGAAAAATTCGGTCTTTCCTTTGAAGACCAGTACGGAGCTGTTGTGTCTGAGCTGACTGAGCAGGGCTTGCTAGTCCCGGACAGAGATATCGTGCGCATGACCAAACAAGGCCTCTTTTTGGGCGATACGGTTGCTGAGAAATTTATATTGGAGTAAATCATGGGCTTAACTTATCAAATGAAAATGAAAATTCCTTTTGATATGGCAGATATGAATGGCCATATCAAGCTGCCGGATGTTATCTTGCTGTCCTTGCAGGTATCGGGGATGCAGTCGATTGAGCTTGGCGTCAGTGACAAGGATATGCTGGAGCAGCATAACCTTGTCTGGATTATCACGGACTATGATATTGATGTGACACGACTGCCACGATTTGCAGAGGAAATTACCATTGAAACAGAAGCTTTGACCTATAATCGGCTCTTTTGCTATCGTCGCTTCACGATTTTTGATGAAGCAGGTCAAGACATTATCCAGATGATGGCAACTTTTGTTCTTATGGATCGGGATAGTCGCAAGGTTCGTGCCGTTGATCCAGAGATTGTGGCACCATATCAATCAGAGTTTTCCAAGAAATTGCTGCGCGGTCCCAAGTATCCAGACTTGGAAAAACCAGTCTGCAAGGACTACCATGTACGCTTTTACGACTTGGATATGAATGGCCATGTCAATAATAGCAAGTATCTGGACTGGATTTTTGAGGTCATGGGAGCAGATTTCCTCACCCAGCACATTCCCAAGAAAGTCCATCTTAAGTATGTCAAGGAAGTTCGACCGGGCGGCATGATTGCTTCTAGCTATGACCTAGAAGGTCTGCAGAGCAATCACCAAATTTCCAGTGACGGCGAAGTCAATGCACAGGCTTTGGTGACCTGGCAAGAGTTTAAACAAGAAAATTAGGAAGAGTAGAAATGGCTTATAAAGGATATTTGATTGATTTAGACGGGACGATTTATAAGGGCAAGAGCCGGATTCCGGCTGGTGAAGCTTTTGTGCATGAGCTGCAGAAGCGCAAGATTCCCTATCTTTTCGTGACCAATAATACTACTCGCACGCCAGAAGCAGTGCAGACCATGCTGGCTGAAAATTTCAATATTGAGACGCCGCTTGAGACAATTTACACAGCGACATTAGCTACTATTGACTATATGCAGGAGAAAAATCTGGGCAATAAAGCTTACATTATCGGTGATGTCGGACTTAAACATGCCATTGAAGAAGCTGGATATATAGAGGATACAGAAAATCCTGACTATGTGGTAGTGGGGCTGGACTGGGAAGTGGATTATGAGAAGTTGACAATAGCGACTCTGGCCATTCAAAAGGGTGCTCATTTTATCGGGACCAATCCTGATCTCAATATTCCGACAGAACGAGGTCTGCAGCCGGGAGCGGGTGCTATCAATGCTCTCTTGGAAGCAGCCACTCGGGTTGAGCCGACCTTTATCGGCAAGCCAAATGCCATCATCATGGAAAAAGCTATAGAGCATCTAGGACTGGCGCGTGAAGAAGTGGTCATGGTGGGTGATAACTATCTGACAGATATTCGAGCGGGAATCGACAACGGCATTCCGACCCTCTTGGTTACAACAGGTTTTACCCTGCCAGAAGAGGTGCCTAATCTGCCGATCCAACCGACGCATGTCTTGTCCAGTCTAGCGGAGTGGGACTTCGATGCGTGATAAATTGAGATTTTCAGCAAGCGTCTTGTGCTTGTTGACAGCAGCAATCTTGCTAACTATTTATCTGGCTTGGTTTTTATACCCAATGGAGATTTCTTATTTCAACTTGCCGGATAAGGTGTATTTGAAAGCAGAGACCATCCAGTATAATTTTAATATTTTGATGAATTACCTGACCAATCCTTTTAGTCAAAAGCTAGCGATGTCGGATTTTCGTTCGTCGGCAGCTGGCCTGCATCATTTTCAGGCGGTCAAGTATCTTTTTCACTTGGCGCAAGCTATTTTTCTAGTTACTTTGCCGGCTTTGATTTTCTTTATCAAAAAAGTAGTCAAAAAGGGATTTTTAGGTCTCTATAGACGGGCTTTTCTGGTGATTAGTCTTTTGCCGCTTGCCTTAGGTGTACTTGCCTTTCTGATTGGCTTTAACAGTTTTTTTACACTCTTTCATCAAGTTCTCTTTGCCGGAGACAATACCTGGATGTTTGACCCAGCCAATGATCCAGTCATTTGGATTCTACCAGAAGAATTTTTCATGCACGCCTTTATTCTTTTTGCTTTGCTTTATGAGGGAATCTTTTTGACCTTGTATTTGCCGAGCAGAAAGGGTAAAGAGTAAACTTAAAACAGGAGATTTTATGTATTATATACCCGAACCTTTAAATCCTAAAAAAGATCTAGGACGATTTTCAGCGACTTGCTTTACTTATTTATGGGTTATGCTTGCTGCTGTCTTCATTTACGTATTTGTTGCTTTTTTTGTCATCATGCCAGGACAAGGTATGGACATTCAAAAGACGCAAGACATTGTTACCAAATTCATGGAAAAGGACGGCGGAGCCTATATTCTAGCTTCCTGTCTCGGTGTTCTTACTTTCACGGTGTCTCGGGGCAAGCAGCTCTTCAAATACGACCTTCGTCGCAAGGAGCGGAAGATGACTCCTAAAGTTTTCTTTTATATGATTTGCTTCCTTTTATTCGCCCAAATGTTTACAGCTGTTGTCAATCAGATCATGCAGGCTATCATGCAACTCTTCAATCTAGATCTATCTAGTATGGAATCGGGAGGCGGCGGTTCTGAAACGCTGACCATGTTGATTTATTCATCCTTGATGGCTCCGGTTACGGAGGAAATTATTTTCAGAGGTGCTGGATTGAGAGCGTTAGAGAAGCATGGAAAGATTTTTGCCATTCTTCTGACTGCGATTTTGTTTGGTCTCTTTCATGAAAATCTTTATCAGTTTTATTTTGCTAGTTTGATTGGTTTAGGTTTTGGCTATATCGCTTTTGAGTATTCGATTATCTGGTCTATCATTTTTCATGCTCTCAATAACTTTGTCATAGCAGAAGGTATAGCTTTTCTTTCAAAAAAAGCTCCAGAGCCTATTGTTAACATCGTTTTTTACGGCCTTTTAATCGCTGGCAGCACAGTATTTCTTTTGCTCTTAATCTTGAAATGGCCAAAATTTAAGGAATACATTGACACAAATCGTTCGCTCCCAGGGACCTATCGACAGGCTTTTAAGTCAGTCTGGTTCTGGGTTCTGGTTGTGTTTACTTTTCTTGGAACTTTTCTGCCTGTCATGGCAGCCTATCTTGTATCCTTGATCAATAAAAGCTAATTGCCTTTTATTTGGCAGTTATGCAATGATATGAAAGGAGTTGGACATAGTCCAGCTCTTTTTTGTACGGTAAAAAGATTGAAAATGAAAGATTTTGATAGAAAGTGCTTGACATTGAAAAATAAAGAGGTATAATAATAATCGTAAACGATTCCAAAGGAGGTACTTTATGCTGAAGTCGGAAAGAAAGCAAGTTATTCTAGAGACAGTCATAAGAGAAAAATTTGTTTCTTTAGACTATCTAGTACATGCTTTAAACACTTCAGAGTCAACTATCAGAAGAGATTTGGATGAACTGGAGAGCGAGCATAAACTGCGACGAGTTCATGGTGGAGCCGAAAGCTTTCATTTTCTGCAGGAAGAGGAGAGTAATCAGGAAAAATCTATCAAAAGCATTCAAGAAAAGACATCTATTGCCAAGATGGCAGCAAGCTTGATTCAAAAGCATGATGTGATTTTTATTGATGCGGGGACAACCAATGAGCTTTTAGTCAATGAGCTGCATGATCCTAGAGTGACAGTGGTTACCAACTCCATTCACCATGCGACCAAGTTGGTAGAGCGCAATATTCCGACGGTCATTATCGGCGGAAAGGTCAAGCGCTCGACGGATGCCAGCATTGGCGGTGTGGCTCTGAATCAAATAGGTCAGTTGAATTTCGATAAGGCCTTTATTGGAATGAATGGCATTGATGATGGCTTCTTTACCACTCCGGATATGGAGGAAGGAGCTGTTAAAAGAGCGATTTTGGAGAACGCTAAGAAGACTTATGTCTTGGCTGATCTTTCTAAATTAGGTCAGACGTCCTTTGTAAAGGTCGCTCCTCTTGCCAAAGCAAGCATTATTACTAATCAAAATGAATCTGAAGTGATTCAAGCGCTCAAAGAAAAAACGGAGGTGATTGAAGTATGATTTATACTGTCACACTAAACCCTTCCATCGACTATATTGTCCGTCTGGACAAGGTCCTTATTGGAAGCGTTAATCGGATGGACAGTGACGACAAATTCGCTGGCGGAAAAGGAATCAACGTTAGCCGAGTTCTCAAACGTCTAGGTATTGAGAATACAGCGACTGGCTTTATCGGTGGTTTTACTGGCAAGTTCATCACAGATACTCTGAAAGAGGAAGGGATTTCCAGCCATTTCGTAGAGGTTGAGCAGGATACTCGTATCAATGTCAAAATTAAAGCAGATGCTGAGACAGAGATTAACGGACCAGGTCCAGAAATTTCTCATCAGAAACTAGAAGAGCTGGAATCATTTCTTTCTTCTCTGACTTCAGAAGATACAGTAGTCTTTGCGGGTAGCAGTCCTAAAAATTTAGGAAATGTTGTCTACAAGAGGTTGATCGGTCTGACCAGAAAGACAGAAGCACAAGTCGTCTGCGACTTTGAAGGACAGACGCTGCTAGATTCTTTAGAGTTTGAGCCGCTCTTGGTCAAACCTAACAACCACGAACTAGGTGATATTTTCGGAGTCGAGCTCGAAAGTTTGGATCAGATTGAGAGTTGTGCCCGTCAAATCTTAGACAAGGGTGCCCAGCATGTGATTATTTCCATGGCTGGAGACGGGGCTTTACTGGTAACTCGAGATGGTGCCTACTTCGCTAAACCTATCAAGGGCAATGTAAAAAATTCTGTTGGTGCTGGTGACTCTATGGTGGCTGGATTTACCGGAGAGTTTGTCCGGTCTGGTGATGTTATTCAAGCCTTCAAATGGGGAGTGGCCTGCGGAACGGCGACCACCTTCTCAGATGATTTGGCGACAGCTGGTTACATAAAAGAAATCTATGAAAAAGTAGAGGTAGAAAAAATATGAAAATTCAAGACTTACTGAGAAAAGATGTCATGTTGCTGGACTTGCAGGCAACAGAGAAAAAAGCCGTTATCGAAGAAATGATTCAAAGTCTAGTGGAGCATGGCTATGTGACAGATTTCGAGATTTTCAAAGAAGGGATTCTGGCTCGTGAAGCCTTGACTTCTACAGGCTTGGGTGACGGAATTGCTATGCCCCACAGCAAAAATACTGCAGTAAAAGAAGCGACGGTTCTTTTTGCCAAGTCAAATAAAGGCGTAGATTATGAAAGTTTGGACGGTCAGCCAACTGATCTCTTCTTCATGATTGCAGCTCCAGAAGGCGCTAACGATACTCACTTGGCTGCCTTGGCTGAATTGTCTCAATACCTGATGAAGGATGGTTTTGCGGATAAATTGCGCCAAGTGACTTCGCCTGATCAGGTGATTGAGCTCTTTGACCAAGCTTCGGAAAAAGCAGAAGAACCTCCTGTCGTTGAACCTGCCAATGAAGGCGGAGACTTCCTTGTAGCTGTAACAGCATGTACAACAGGGATTGCGCATACCTACATGGCTCAAGAGGCTTTGCAGAAGGTCGCTGCTGAAATGGGTGTTGGTATCAAGGTTGAAACCAATGGTGCCAGTGGTGTTGGAAATAAGCTGACAGCAGAAGATATTAAAAATGCCAAAGCTGTTATCATCGCTGCTGATAAAGCGGTAGAGATGAATCGCTTTGACGGCAAGCCGTTAATTAAACGACCTGTTGCGGATGGTATTCGTAAGACGGAAGAACTGATCAATCAGGCTCTTTCGGGAAATGCTGAAGTTTACAAGGCAGCCAATGGTGGCGGTACGGCAGAATCCGGCGATGAGAAACTTAGCCTGGGAGCTGCTTTCTACAAGCACTTGATGAGCGGTGTTTCCCAAATGTTGCCATTCGTTATCGGTGGCGGGATTATGATTGCTATCTCATTCTTGCTCGATCAAGGGGTTCCTAAAGATCAGTTGAGTCACTTGGGGAATTATAATGGTTTGTCAGCTCTCTTCAATCAGATTGGTGGAGCAGCCTTTGGCTTCATGGTTCCTGTATTAGCTGCTTATATTGCATATTCCATTGCTGAAAAACCTGGATTAGTGGCTGGTTTTGTGGCAGGTGCAATTGCTAAAGCAGGGATTGCTTATGGAAATATTCCTGTATATAAGGATCTTGCAGATAAAACTCCAGAACAAGTTCAAGAGATTTTGAAATCCCTAGCTGAATCCCAAGTTTCATCAGGGTTCCTAGGAGCTTTGGTAGGCGGTTTCTTAGCTGGTGGTATCGTACTATTGCTTAGAAAATACATCAAGGTTCCTCGTTCACTTGAAGGTGTTAAATCTATTCTTCTTCTCCCTTTGTTAGGTGTTGCTCTTACCGGATTTGCTATGTTGGCAGTAAACATTCCGATGTCAGCGATTAATACAGCTCTTAATGACTTCCTTATGAGCTTGAGTGGTACATCAGCAGTTATTCTTGGACTTCTGGTAGGAGGAATGATGGCTGTCGATATGGGTGGGCCTGTTAATAAGGCTGCTTATACTGTGGGTACTCTTTCTTTGGCTGAATCATTGACAAGTGGTGGTTCAACTGTTATGGCGGCTGTTATGGCAGCTGGTATGGTTCCGCCTTTAGCAGTGTTTGTAGCAACAATTCTTTTCAAAAATAAATTTACAGAAGAAGAGCGTGACTCTGGAATTACCAACATAGTCATGGGTCTATCTTTCATCACAGAAGGAGCGATTCCATTTGGAGCTGCTGACCCAGCTCGTGCTATTCCAAGCTTTATCGTAGGTTCAGCTCTTACAGGTGCTCTTGTAGGCTTGTCTGGTATCAAGCTCATGGCTCCTCACGGAGGAATCTTCGTTATCGGTTTGACAAACAATCCAATCCTTTACTTGGTATATGTATTGATTGGTGCAGTAGTCAGCGGTATTATCTTTGGTTACCTGCGCAAACCACTTAAAAAATAATATCTAAAAGAATCTCGCTTGTCAGTGAGATTCTTTTTTGTGTTCCAGCCTGCAAATTTTAGCATGGAAACTTCGCTCGATATATGGTATAATGGGCCTATCGCATATTTTTAGGAGAATAAAAATGAACATACAGCGCGAAAAAGAATTTGTTAGTCAGTACCATTTTGACGCCCGAAATTTTGAGTGGGAAAAAGAAAATGGAACACCTGAAACCAAGGTTGATGTGAATTTTCAATTGGTCAAAAGAGATGTCGAAGCCCACACAACTTCATTGATTGTGATTTTGACCTTTATGATTGTTTTTGAGAATTTTGTTATCAGCGGAACTATTTCGCAAGCCAACCACATTCACGGTCGTCTTATTGAGGAACCGAGTGAATTTGACCATGATGAAGTGGAAGAGTTGGCCCGGCCTTGCTTAACCATGCTCAACCGCTTGACTTATGAAGTGACAGAAATTGCTCTGGATTTGCCAGGCATTAATTTGGAGTTTTAATCATGAAGTTAGCGGTTATCACAGATTCATCGGCCTATCTGCCAGCTTCTCTGCTGGAGAATGAAAATCTTTTCGTCTTGGATATTCCAGTCGTGATTGCTGGTGAGACTTATGTCGAAGGCAGAAACTTAACAGCCAGTGAATTTTATAAAAAAATGGCTCAGTCAGATGAACTGCCTAAGACCAGTCAGCCTAGCATTGCTGAGTTAGAAGAGATTCTCACCATTCTAGACGGCAAAGACTATACCCATGTTCTGGGACTCTTTCTATCTAGCGGTATTTCTGGTTTTTATCAAAACATTCAGTATTTGAAAGATGAATTTCACGGTTTGCAAATTGCCTTTCCAGATTCTAAGATTACCAGTGCACCGCTCGGTATCATGGTTCAATCTGCTCTAGAGTGGGCAGAAGAAGGACTAGATTTTGAAACAATTTTAGCTAATGTCCAGAAGCAGATTGATGGCACCAGCGCTTTTATCATGGTGGACGACTTGAATCACTTGGTCAAAGGAGGTCGTCTGTCTAACGGAGCAGCTATTCTGGGAAATCTGCTCAGTATCAAGCCTATTCTGTATTTTAACGATCATGGTGTGATAGAGGTTTTTGAAAAGATTCGGACGGAGAAGAAGGCAACCAAGCGTATGCTGGAACTTGTCCAAGAAAGAACAGCAGGCAGTGCTTATCAGATTATGGTTATCCATGGCAATGCGCCAGAAAAAGCAGCTGAGCTTCAGCAGAATCTGCTAGACAGTGGTATTACTGGTGAAGTTCCTATCGCAACCTTTGGTAGCGTCATCGGGACACACTTGGGTGAGGGCAGCGTTGCACTTGCTTATATTCCTGTGATTTGATTGTCTGAATATCTGAGCCTGTCTCTGTAAGGAGGAGAAACATGAGTATCAAAGTTATTATTGCTGGTTTTAAAGGGAAAATGGGCCAAGCAGCCTATACAATGGTAACAGAAGATCCAGAACTAGAATTAGTTGGACTTCTGGATCCTTTTACGGATGAAAAAGAAGTAGCAGGTATTCCTGTCTTCAATGCCAAGGAAGAATTGGCTGAAATGGAAGCCCATGTCTGGGTTGATTTTACAACCCCTAAAGTAGCTTATGACAATACTCACTTCGCTCTGGAACAGGGATTTTGCCCAGTGGTTGGAACGACAGGTTTTACTCCTGAGCAGTTGGAAGAGTTAATCACATTGTCTAGGGAAAAGGAGCTGGGCGGATTGATTGCACCAAACTTTGCCTTGGGAGCCGTTCTGCTGATGCAGTTTGCGGCTCAGGCAGCCAAGTATTTCCCAAATGTAGAAATTATAGAGTTGCATCATGATCAGAAAAAGGATGCTCCGAGTGGGACAGCTATTAAGACAGCCGAGCTTATAAGCCAAGTCAGACCAAGCAAGCAGCAGGGAGCTGCTGATGAGGAAGAGTCTATAGCTGGCGCTCGCGGAGCTGATTTCGACGGCATGCGTATTCATTCGGTTCGCTTGCCAGGTTTGGTTGCCCACCAAGAAGTAATCTTTGGCAGTCAGGGAGAGGGATTAACCCTGCGGCATGATTCCTATGACCGTGCTTCCTTTATGACAGGAGTTAATCTTGCCATTAAAGAGGTTGTCAAACGCTCAGAATTAGTCTATGGATTGGAACATTTACTATGAGATTAGAAACTCTGCCTTCTGAATTTCAGGAGGCTTTGCCAGTATTAGAGAAGATAAAAGCGGCTGGCTTTGAAGCTTATTTTGTTGGAGGCTCCGTTCGCGATGCCCTTTTGCAGCGACCTATTCACGATGTGGATATCGCTAGCTCCAGCTATCCTGAGGAAACCAAGCGTATCTTTGACCGGACAGTTGATGTGGGGATTGAGCATGGAACCGTCTTGGTTCTGGAAAATAACCGTGAATACGAAGTGACGACTTTCCGGACCGAGGATGTCTATGTGGACTACCGCAGGCCCAGCAAGGTTTCTTTTGTGCGCTCGTTGGAAGAAGATCTCAAGCGGCGCGATTTCACCATCAACGCTCTAGCATTGGATGAAAACGGCCAAGTTATTGATCTTTTCCAAGGCTTGGATGACTTGGAAAATCAGATTTTGCGGGCAGTTGGAACTGCTGCAGAGCGTTTTAATGAAGATGCTCTCCGTATCATGCGGGGTTTTCGTTTTCAGGCTGCCTTAGATTTTGACCTGGAGCAAGATACTTTCGTAGCTATGAAGGATTGTGCTCCCTTGCTGGAAAAGATTTCAGTTGAACGAATTTTTATTGAGTTCGATAAGCTCTTGCTGGCTCCGTTTTGGCGCAAGGGTTTAGAGGCACTCTTGACAAGCGGTGCCATAGAATTTTTGCCAGATTTGAAGGGAAGCAGAGCTAAGTTAGAAAGGCTCTTTGACTTGGCTTTAGATTTTCGCTTTTCAGCATCTGAACAGGCTTGGGCAGCCCTTTTACTAGCTTTAGATGTGCAAAATGTTAAAGGTTTTCTAAAAAAATGGAAGACCTCTCGTGAATTTGCCAAGAAAGTAGAAGATTTGGTTGAGATTGCGGCCATTCGCTCAGAACGAGACTTGACCAAGCGCGACTGCTATGACTATGATATTGACTTATTGCTACAAGCAGAAGAACTGCGGCAGGCGCAAGGTTTACCAGTGGATTTCTCTGCGATTCAGAATCTTGATGCTAGTCTAACTATTCATAACAAACAGGAAATGGTAGTTAATGGTGGTATGCTGATGCAGGGGTTCGGCTTTGAGCCTGGACCAAAACTGGGTCAAATTTTGAAAGAGTTAGAATATGCTATTGTAGACGGCCACTTGCCTAATGAACTAGAGGCCATTTACGCCTATATCAAGGAGAAAAAATGAGCGATTTTATCGTTGACAAGCTAACCAAATCAGTAGGAGATAAGACTGTTTTTCGGGATATTTCCTTTATCATTCATGACCTAGACCGGATTGGTCTGATTGGTGTCAATGGAACAGGAAAGACAACGCTGCTGGATGTGTTGTCGGGCAAGTCGGGCTTTGACGGAGATGTCAGCCCTTTTTCTGCTAAGACAGGCTATAAGATTGCTTATTTGACTCAGGAGCCTGATTTTGATGAGGAGCAGACGGTGCTTGATACTGTTTTGTCCAGTGATTTACGGGAAATGCAGTTGATTCGAGAATATGAGCTGCTCCTGACGGCTTATGATGAAAGCCAACAGTCAAGACTAGAAGCGGTTATGGCCGAGATGGACTCGCTCCATGCTTGGGAAATCGAAAGTCAGGTCAAGACGGTTCTGTCCAAGCTTGGTCTGACTAATCTGTCACTTAAGGTTGGTCAGTTATCAGGAGGTCTTCGTCGCCGAGTTCAGCTGGCTCAGGTTCTCTTAGGTGATGCCGATTTGCTCTTGCTGGACGAGCCGACTAACCACCTAGATATCGATACCATTGAATGGCTGACGCATTTCTTGAAAAATTCCAAGAAGACCGTGCTTTTCATCACACACGACCGCTATTTCTTAGATAATATTTCGACACGGATTTTTGAGCTGGATGGCGGTCGCTTGATTGAATACCAGGGAAATTATCAAGACTATGTCCGTCTCAAGGCAGAGCAGGATGAGCGGGATGCGGCCTTGCTTCATAAGAAGCAGCAGTTATACAAGCAGGAGCTTTCCTGGATGCGACGGCAGCCTCAGGCTCGGGCAACCAAGCAACAGGCTCGTATCAATCGTTTCCATGACCTCAAGAAAGATTTGGCAGACCAGACGACTGAGAGCAATCTGGAAATGAACTTTGAAACCAGCCGTATCGGTAAGAAAGTCATCGAGTTTCAAAATGTAGACTTTGCTTATGACCAAAAGCCTATTCTCTCTCAATTTAGTCTTTTAATCCAGAACAAGGATCGTATTGGAATTGTCGGAGATAACGGTGTTGGTAAGTCAACCTTGCTCAATCTGATTGCTGGAAAACTTCAGCCTCAGACTGGTCAGCTCATTATAGGAGAGACAGTCCGAGTGGCCTATTTCTCTCAGCAGATTGAGGGTTTGGATGAGTCTAAGCGGGTCATTAATTATCTGCAAGAAGTGGCTGAGGAAGTCAAGATAGGCAGTGGAACGACTTCCATTGCAGAACTCTTGGAGCAATTTCTTTTTCCACGCTCTACACATGGAACTTTAATCGAAAAGCTTTCTGGCGGAGAGAAAAAGCGGCTGTATCTGCTCAAACTTCTCTTGGAAAAGCCGAATGTCTTGCTTCTTGACGAGCCGACTAACGATTTGGATATCGCAACTCTGACGGTCTTGGAAAATTTTCTGCAAGGTTTTGTAGGTCCAGTCATTACAGTCAGCCACGACCGCTATTTCCTAGACAAGGTAGCCAGCAAGATTTTGGCTTTTGAGGATGGAAGTATCAGAGAGTTTTTCGGGAATTACACGGATTACCTGGATGAAAAAGCCTTTCTAGCAGAAAGATCTGCTATTTCTCAAAAGACTGAAAAGGAAAAATCAACCAAGGTGCGCGAGGAGAAAAAACGCATGACCTACTTTGAAAAGCAGGAGTGGAAGTCTATTGAGGCTGATATCGAGGCGCTGGAGGAGCGGATTTCTGAGATTGAAGCGGCCATGCAGGAGAATGGGTCTGACTTTACTCGCCTTTCTCAACTCCAGCAAGAACTGGATGAGCAGAACGAAAAACTGCTGGAAAAATATGAGCGCTATGAATACCTGAGCGAGTTGGACGGATGAAAGAAGTAGTGTTTAGGCAGAGCTGGTTGAAAATATTCCTTTTAGCTTTATCGACGAGCGCTCTTGCTGTCTTTATGACTGCAGTTCTTGTATTACCATCTAAAAATGGATACCTATTATTTGACTCCAATATTTCTGTGATTGAAAAAATGTTTTTGGTGATAGGTACAATTGTTTTTGATTTTCTCTCTATTTTAGTATGGCTTTGTTTGTTTAGAGATAAACGTTTTCTTCGTCTAACGGAACAGGGATTTTACTTCAGACCCCTTCTTTTTAGAGAAGTTTCGTTTTATAGTTGGGAAGAAATCCAGAGGATAGACTATAAAATTGAACGTATTCGACATTATGGGAAGATCCAATTATTCAATAAGAGACATATTTTGACAGTTCATTTCCATTCTGTAAATCTTCCTCTTTTAAAAAGAAGAACTGCTTATAGAATGAGTAAAAAATTGAAGTTTGGTATACCTGAACCGTTAGAAATTACTCTTATGTTACTGAAAAAAGAGAAACCAAAGTGTATTTATGAAATGATGATGAATTACCATAATCAATGTCGAGCAAGTCAGAAGGATAATTAAGGTGAAGTTTATAGTCCGAACAGTTTCATATACTGTTAATCTAAAACGTTTAGAGATGGAACGGAGGCATCTATGAAACTAAGATTGGAAAGTAGAAAATCGAAAAAAACTCAAGAACTGGGAAATTTAATCAAGGCCTACAATCAATCTAAGAGGGAGCCCTCCAAAAGCGAACCTCTTAACATCTATGTAGAAGACGAACAAGGAAATCTGCTGGCTGGTATGGCGGCCGAAACTTTTGGAAATTGGCTGGAGATTGAGTATTTGTATGTGAGCGAGGATTTGCGAGGGCAAGGTATAGGCTCAGAAATACTGTGCAGGGCTGAACAGGAAGCCAGAGAAAGGAAATGCAAATATTCGTTTGTAGACACGTATCAGTTTCAAGCCCCAGATTTTTATAAAAAGCACGGCTATACAGAAGTGTTCGCGTTGAAAGAATACCCCTATACTGGTGAAAGATATTATTATACAAAAGAGTTGTGAGTTAGGATGAGTAAATATAGAAAAGATTATTGGTGAAAAATAGTGCAAGAAAGAATAATAAAAAGAAGTTCGAAAAAAATACTTTTTTGGGCAATTCTTAATAGTTTATTTTCTATTTGTTTGTCTTATTTTTTTGTCTGTTTTATCGTTTTGGAAAATCGACTGACATATTTTTATTCTTACATTTTATTAGTATTACTTTTGATTTTATATCTAATTTTGTTCGCTTCTTGGTGTCTTCTTTTTGCTGACAAAGAGTTCATTAGACTAACGGTGAACGGTTTCTATTATAAGCCTTCTCTAGTGGCAGATAGAGAATTTTTTTCATGGAAAGATGTGTCAGAGATGAATTTTCGTATAATACGAAACAGGTTTACAACTTCTTACAGAATTGAAATAAATTTTAATGACGTCGAGGGACTTTGTAAAACTTCAACTATTGTACGTAAAAATAAGAAGCGCGTCTTTAAAAATCAAGTTGATTTAATTATCCCGTTGATTTTTCTTGAAGAAACGTTTCTGGAACGTATATATGATTCAATGAAGTATTATGAAAGAGAGTGGAGGATAGAATCTAACCATAAGCCATTGGTTAAGAAAAAGAAATTACTAGTACAAGAAAGTAAAGGATAAAAGTAGCTAAGAGAAGTAGCAAAGTTAGATTTTTGTTGATTTTCATTTTTCTTTATGCAAACCTTTTCCTTACTGAAAAAATCTGATATAATGATGATAAT
>CAUSZI010000020.1:0-33117 GCA_963536045.1 uncultured Streptococcus sp. | reverse complement strand
TTTTCTCCTTTTCGTCTATTTAAGATAATAGGCTAGCTCCACAAGAAAACCGACAGGCGATTGCGTGGCAATGCAACCGAGCGTGTCGCAACCTCTTGTATCAAAGCTACACACTGTATTTTTACAGCACCATAGTATCTTAACACAAAGAACCATTCATTGCAAGGGATTTGAGTAATTTTTTAAAGATTTTTAGGATAATTTTTTATGAAAGTGTTTTCTAAACAATTTATAAGTCTTGTAAATCATTATAGAGAAGAAAATTTAGACTTTTAACCTATTTATTCGAGTTTGTATTCAGAAAATACAAAATCTCACTGACGCACATCAGTGAGATTAGAAGCGAAAATTTACCCTTGGCTACTTTGTTTTATAACAAGGGACTGTTCTTTTCGATGCAAAAGTCCTTGCCCGACTGGCAGATGACAAGGTCTGCAGCTGCCAGATAGGGTTGATAAAAGTGCCTATATTGCTCTCGTCGAGCCAGATGCGTCTGCTCTATCCACTCTGGCCTGCGCTCTCGCACAGCCACATCCCGTGCCAAGCGTCGTTCTAACTCAGTCTGATCGTCCGTGTAAAAGCAAATCGACAAATCAAACAAACTTTCAGGCAAAAAGGCAGCCGACATGCCTTCTACTATTAAAATCGGCTTTCGGGCTGATAATCGCAAGCTAGGTGACCAAGCTGTGCCAATGGTCAGAATATCCAGACCGGACCGCAAAGCACAAATATCTCGTTCCAGACTCCCGAGCTCATGAACAGCTGGGATACAGGCTGTGACTTTTTGATGAGGAAAATCTTTGGAACTGAGCAAATCTCGATACTCCCCAGTAATTACATAAGGATCTGTTTCTAGCAGATTGGCTCGCTCCTCACCCAAAACTAGCTGGAGTTTTCGAGCAAAAGTTGACTTGCCCGAAGCACCATGACCATAAATACGCAGGGTGTGGTGTTGGTCGTCTGACAGATAAGCTGTCAATCTTTTCAGCAATTTCTCTTCATCAGACATAGCTTCCCCTTTCAAATGGAGTTTCTTAGAAATTTCGGCTGGATTTATTGTAGCCGTAGCGCTCAATAAAGTCTTCACGGAATTCCAGCAGATTGTCATCCATGATGGCTTGGCGCACCTTCTTCATAAGGTTTACCAAGAAGTAGAGATTGTGATAGCTGGTCAGGCGGATGCCGAAGGTCTCGTCCGCTTTGAGCAAGTGGCGGATATAGGCCCGCGTGTAGTTGGTACATGTGTAGCAATCGCAATCATGGTCAAGCGGCGTGAAATCTTCATCAAACTGAGCGTTTTTAACAACCAGACGTCCTTCGCTAGTCATACAGGTACCATTTCGGGCAATCCGAGTCGGCAGGACGCAGTCAAACATATCAACGCCACGTATAACCCCATCAATCAAGCTATCTGGCGCTCCAACTCCCATGAGATAGCGGGGCTTGTTTTCAGGCAGCATAGGCGTTGTGAAGTCCAGCACTGCATTCATCTCTTCGTGGGACTCACCAACAGCCAGTCCTCCAATAGAATAGCCTGGAAATTCCATGCTGACCAAGTCTTGAGCAGACTGACGACGCAAATCTTCAAACCCAGCACCCTGAACAATCCCAAAGAGACCTTGGTCGTGCGGACGGCTGTGGGCCTTGAGGCCACGCTCTGCCCAACGGCTAGTCCGCTCAATGGACTTCTTGACATAGTCATAAGGCTGGTAGAACTGTGGACACTCATCAAAGGACATCATGATGTCGCTGCCTAGATTGTTCTGGATGGAGATGGCCTTTTCTGGCGAGAGGAACATTTTAGAACCATTAAGATGGTTCTTGAAGGTTACTCCTTCTTCTGTGATATTGCGGCTGTCAGCTAGAGAATAGACCTGAAAACCGCCACTATCCGTCAGAATAGGCTGGTCCCAGTTCATGAACTTGTGCAGGCCACCTGCACGGGCAATCAGCTCATCGCCTGGACGTAGCCAGAGATGATAGGTATTGGCCAAGATAATGCCCGACCCCATCTGCTTGAGCTCTTCTGGTGACTGGGTCTTGACAGTCGCCTGGGTCCCAACCGGCATAAACATAGGCGTTGGGAAAGTCCCGTGAGGCGTGATAATCTCTCCCAAACGAGCACCTGTGTGCTTTTCTTTTTTGATCAAACGATACTGAATCGGTGATGTTGACATGTTTCCTCCTGCTGGGAAAAACAGTCCCAGCGATTTTTCTTCTATATAATGAGCAACAAGGGCTCACAAGATACCGTACGATTTTACCAAAAAAACTTCTATCTGTCACGGGGTATGATATAATGTAACAGACAAATCCAAATGGAGGAATTATGAATCTAAGTAACATCAGAGCTCAGGCTCGTACCGTCCGCAGTCAAACGAGGGGGATTTTTCTTTTGTTTGCAGCCCCGACTCTTGCCGGTATCCTAAACATCTTGCTTTCCCTTATTGGGAATCTAAGAAACTCCGTTTCCGACCTGACATTCAGCCAGTTCATATATTTTCTGATTAGCCGAACTCTTTTTCCGACGACCATTCAGTTTATCACGTCTCTCCTGCTGCTTTCTGCTAGCTACACCATGATAACTGTGATCCGCAAGAAAAAGGATGAGGTTCGCTTTTCAGATATTGGGCATCTTTTTACGAGCAAGAACTTCACACCTGTTTTCAAAACCGTTTTGCTCAAGCAACTCTTGCTTTTCCTTTGGAATCTTCCTATATTTTGCGGGAGTCTTCTGTCCGTCTTCAATGCTTATAAGATTCTCAATATTTCGGAAAAACTTCCTGCCCACACTGTGCTGACTGCTCAAAGTGAGGCAGGACAGCAGATTCTTCAATACACCCCTAGTATGTTACTGGGAAGCCTCTTGATATTGATTGGTCTAGGCATCACCGTTCCTCAGTACTACGCATATTCTCAAGCAGAGCTGATCCTATATGACCAGCTTGAGACTGACACCTATCAGGGAGCTTTCTCTGCTATCCGTCAAAGCCGGAAGCTAATGAAGGGCTACAAGGGAAAGCTATTTATGCTGGATCTGAGCTTCATCGGCTGGAATTTACTGTCCAGAATGACATACAATGTAATGAATATTATGGTTCTCCCTTATACAGCGACTGCTTACATTCTCTTTTACGAGGAATTGAAAAAAGAAAAAGCAAGCTCAAAAGAAAACAACCCACAGGCATAGGACTACTTGTCCTAAGCTTGTGAGTTGTTTTTTTATTTACTATTATATTCTGTCTTGTCCAGGGCAGAGCGGATTATATCAAAGGCTGCCTCTAGTGAATCCTCATCTGTGAAGAAGGATTCCTCTTCCCAGCCTAAGAAGTCTCGGTCTTTCCACCAGCGCTTCATGTCGGCTGGGGTAAATTCTTCTTGCTTCGCTCTGGTCTGATGGCGGCGGACTGTTTCTTCAAAAGTCAAATCATAGTAATATGCTAGGGTTTGAGAACCAAACAAATTCCGCAGTCGCTCTAGCATCTGTCCGTAAATGTCTGTCTCATAAAACCCTTCTACTAAGACCAGTAAATCGTGGTCATAACCAAAACGAGCCAGTGTCTCCGTCAGGTCAATAGACAAATTTCCAAGCTCGACTTTTTCCTTGAGCATGTCTCGTCTAACAGTATCCTGCGCAATCAAGAGAGTCTCTCGGCCGTAGTGAGCCTGCAGTTTCCCGGCGAGACTAGACTTGCCAGAGCCCGAATTGCCACGAATGATGACTAACTTGGCCATCTTATTTATTTAGAATTAAGCGGGTGTGCTCGCGTTTAATGCAGCGGTCCATGACAATGTCATCCCGACCGGCTGCCCGCAAAATTTGCTCAGCCTCCTCACTCTCCAAGCCCAACTGAGCCCAGAAAATCTTGGCATCCGTCTGCAGAAAATCAAGTGCCACATCCGGCAAAAACTCACTGCGACGGTATACATCGACAATATCCACCGGAAAAGGAATGTCTTTAAGACTGGCATAAACAGTTTCACCAAAAATTTGACTGCCCGCTGCCCTCGGGTTGACCGGAATAATGCGATAGCCTCGCTCCTGCATTTCCTTGGACACACGGTTGCTGGTCGTTTCTTCGCGGTCAGACAGGCCAACAACGGCAATCACCTTGCTGTTGTTCAGATAATGCTTGACGATGGCATCACTGGGATTTTGAAAATGATAAGTCATAGACTTCCTCCTCATTCATAATAAAGCTAGATAGTTTTGCAGTATTTGCGTCTTAACTGAATCTGGGCTAAACACCGTGTGAAAAAGATAAGCTTCCTCGCATTCATCGAATGCTGTGTCAGCTTTCTATTTTCACTTTGTGTTTTACGCCCTTGATATCTTACTTTGCCTCGTACCAAGTCTGGCCGGCATTTTCATCAGCTACTAGCGGAACGGCTAGCTCAATCGCAGCTTCCATGGTTTCTTTGACCAGCTGGCGGACGGCTGTTAGCTCGTCATTTGGCACTTCCAGCACGATTTCATCGTGCACCTGCAAGAGCATGCGAGACTTGAAATTCTTCTCTGTCAGAGCTCGATCCAGATTAATCATAGCAACTTTGAGAATGTCTGCGGCCGATCCTTGGATCGGACTGTTAATGGCTGTGCGCTCCGCAAAATTTCGGATGTTAAAGTTGCGGGAATTGATATCTGGCAAAGAACGACGGCGATGGTAAATAGTCTCTACATAACCCTTATCACGCGCTTCACGAACGATGGTTTCCATATAATTCTTGATACCTGGGAAACGCTCAAAATAAGTCTCAATGTAGTCCTTGGCAGCCTTACGGGAAATTCCCAGATTATTAGCCAGTCCGAAATCGGAAATGCCATATACCACTCCAAAGTTGACAACCTTGGCATTACGGCGGTCATTAGGTGTCACATCCTCTGCCTTTTCAATACCAAATACCCGCATGGCGGTAGCCGTGTGAATGTCTTCTCCATGCTGAAAGGCAGCAATCAGATGCTCATCCTGCGAAATGTGAGCCAGCACCCGCAGCTCAATCTGGGAATAATCTGAGCTGAGAAGCACACTGTCTGCCCATTCCGGCACAAAGGCCTTGCGAATGAGGCGCCCCTGCTCCAAACGAACGGGGATATTCTGCAGGTTCGGGTCAACCGAGGACAAGCGGCCAGTCTGGGTCAAATCCTGAACATAGCGAGTGTGAATCTTGCCGTCAGCCGCTATCGCCTCCTGCAGTCCGATGATATAAGTAGACTGGAGCTTGCTAATTTGACGGTATTCCAGAATCTTAGACACAATCGGTGCTATCGGTGCTAAACGCTCCAACACATCCACCGCTGTCGAGTAGCCCGTTTTGGTCTTTTTAGTGTACTCTAGTGGCAGCCCCATATCTTCAAAGAGAATGGTTCCCAGCTGTTTCGGCGAGTTGATATTGAACTCCTGACCAGCCAGGTCATAAATCTCCTGCGTTAGACTTTCCAGCGTCTTTTCATTTTCCGCCTGCATACCCTGCAGGGTTTCCCGCTCAACCTTGATCCCAGCAATCTCCATCTTGGCTAAGACAAAGGCCAGTGGCTGCTCCATTTCAAGCAACAAATCCAGCTGATCGTGGGAACGGAGCTGTTCTTGCATTGGCTCTTCTGTTTCCAGCAGTACTTGAACCTTACGAGCTAGATGCTCAAAGAGCTGCTCTTGCTCCGGCAAAGCACGCTTGGCTCCCTTGCCATAAACTTCGTCATCAGTCGGCAGAATCGTTTGGCCGTAGAGGCGAGCAATAGTCGCCAGCTCATTGTCCTCGACCGTCGAAAGCAGATACTTGGCTAGGCGCGCATCAAAGGAGGCTGCTGGTAGTTCGATGCCATAATGACTGAGCAGTACCTTGGTCCGCTTGAGGTCGTAGGTTTTTAGAGCTGTTTTTGTCAAAAACTCCTGAAAGAGAGGCTGCTGAAGTAAATCGCTTGTGCCGACATAAATCTGATGGCTATCGCCCCAGGCAAGACCGACAATCTCTTCCTTGTGGTAGTTGTCGCCCAAGATTTCAAAATAGAAGAATTGCTCTGGTGTCAGCATATCCTCTGTGACCTCAGTCACTTTGGTAAATTCAATTGGTTTGACTTCTACTGGTTCCTGACCAGTTCCTAGCTGAGCCTTGAGCTGCTTGAAGCCCATCTCGTCATAGAACTTGCTCAGAGCCTCTACCTGCGGACCCTTATAAACCAAATCATCCAGTCCGATTGTAATCGGTGCCTGAGTATTGATGGTTGCGAGGGTCTTAGATAAGAAGGCCTTGTCCTTGTCATTGATCAGATTTTCCTTCATCTTGGAAGCCTTGAGCTGGTCAATATTTTCATAGAGATTTTCCAAAGAGCCATACTCCAAGAGGAGCTTGAGACCAGTCTTCTCACCAATCTTGGTCACACCGGGGATATTATCCGACTGATCGCCCATCAGCGCCTTGAGGTCAATAAACTGCTCTGGCGTGATACCCATCTTTTCCATGAGGTAGGCTGGGGTAAATTCCTCAAACTCGGCCACACCTTTCTTGGAAATTTCCACCACGGTATTATCATCCGTCAGCTGAATCAAGTCTTTATCGCCGCTAACAATGGTCACATCATAAGGCACTTCTGTCTTTTCAGCCATCTTGTCCAAGGTTCCGATGATGTCATCTGCCTCGTACTGAGCTAAGTCGTAGTAGTGAATGCCCAAGTGCTGCAGCATTTCTCGGATAAAGGGCAGCTGCTCACGAAATTCATCCGGTGTCTTGGCCCGACCAGCCTTATAGTCGGCGTACATCTCGGTCCGGAAGGTCGTCTTGCCAGCATCAAAAGCTACCAAGACATGGGTCGGCCGCACGCGCTCCAAGAGATGATTGAGCATGAGGTGAAAGCCATAAATGGCATTGGTATGCAGGCCCGATGGACTCTTGAAACGGTCGATTTGATTATAAAGCGCAAAAAAAGCGCGAAAAGCAACGGAAGAACCGTCGATTAATAATAACTTGTTCTTTTTTTCCATAGGTTTATTATAACACGAAAGGCGGACAAAGATAGAAAAGGTGGCGTAGAAAATAGGTAGAAAATGAATTGAGATTTAAATTTTGCTATAATCATCCTATGAACAACACCTACTATTTTATCCGTCATGCGCATTCTAACTATACACCTGATGAAATCAATCGACCATTATCAGACAAAGGGCTAGAATCCTTGGCAAAACTTGACTTTTTAGCAGACAAACCTATTACCGCCATTTATTCCAGCCCCTATCAAAGAGCCATCCAAACGGTTGAGCCTTTGGCTCAGAGTCTGAAACTCGCTATTCAAACCGACAAACGGCTAATAGAGCGAAAGCTAAGCAGTCAAGCGATTGCTGACCGAGATTTTGAACAATGCCTCATGCAACTTTGGTCACAGCCGACATTTTCACTTGTCGGTGGCGAGTCTAATCAACAAGCTCAACAGCGAGCCTTAGCCTTTCTTCATGAACTGGAAAGCAAACACCAAAATGAAGAGATTATCATTAGCTCCCATGGTAACCTTATCTGCATTTTACTAAGCGCATTCGATTCCAACATTGATTATAACTTTTGGCATAATCTTCCCATGCCAGATGTGCTAGTTTTAGATAAAAACGAAAAAATCACTCGGCTCCTATAAAAGATGGTATCGCCTAGTAAGACTTGGCTAAATCTTATCTCTCATATATGTTATAATATAGAAACTGGAGGTGAAAGATGTTTCCAATTCGTATTACAACTCTTCTGACTGAAGAAGTTTATAAAAGATTTTCATGGGCTATTCTCATACGACGAAAAGGATTTGTATTATACATAATCATACTGATAATCGGGCTGTTCACCTACGTAATGCTCGGCCCATTAGAGGAAAAGATAATATCCATCATATTAGCTCCCCCTATTTTCGCCTCCATGTACTATTTTAGCATGAATTATAAGATAAAGAGGGCTTATCAAAAAAATCCTTTATTTCAGAACATGGAGGTCACTCTGATATTTGACAGAGAGGCTTTTATAGCAAGAAACATACGTGGTGAATTTCGCTATACCTATGATGATATTGTCAAGGTCATTATGACAAAGCAAGATTTTTATATCTTGATAGGGGAGAGCACTGGTTTCGCAATTGAAAAAGAAAACTGTTCTCCCGAGGCTCTTGAGTTCTTGCTAGAACTTCACATTGAGCATATGTAAAAGAAAAAGCAGGCTAGACTGACAGTAGATCAGTTCTAGTCTGCTTTTTATCTTGTGAATAATCGCTTGATATCCACCAACTTCTCTATTTTCTGATTGATTTCCGGTCGGTAGTCACAGAAGTTAATGCTCTGGATGCCACTGTTGAATGCGACATCCACATCCAGCGTCCGGTCGCCGATATAGTAGGTCTTCTGCTTATCCAGACCATATTTCTCGAGCAGATAGTCAACCCCTTCTGGGTGGGGCTTGCGCTCAAAGCCGTTGGCTGTTGTGATGATTTCTGTAAAATAGTCATGAATGTCCAAGTCTTGCAAAATTTGATGGGCATTGAGTCCTTTGTGGGTATAGACGAACTGGACAATGCCCTGCTCTTCAGTCCAGGCTAGTATCTCCGCAGCTCCTTCCATCAGATGGATCTGAGCATTTTTCTCCTTTAGGCTTGCTCCACGGAAGGCATTCATCTCAGCAGCGTCCAGCCCTTTCTCAGACGCTACTTTTTCCAAGAGCTTCTGGACAGAGTGCTTTAGGATATAGCTGTGAATACTCGCCCTGTCGAAGTCTAGACCATAGTGAGCATAGGTTTCTTCAATTCCTGCCAAAATAGCATCGTAGGAGTCCAACAATGTGCCGTCCAAATCCCAAATAAACGCTTTTGTCATGTGATTTTCCTCATTTTTCTGTCAAATAAAACCTTTAAAAATAGCCAGCGGAAGCCATTGTCCAAGAGCATCCCAGTCCAGACTCCCGGCAGACCCAAGCCAAAAGTCACACCCAGCAAGTAACCGGCAATAATGCGAATCAGCCACATGCCAACAGTCGTGGCATAAAAGGGCAGTCTGGCATTCCCCAGCCCCTGCCAGATAGCTGTGTAAATCACGGTTCCCACTGCCATGGGAGTTCCCAGCAGGGAGAAAAGCATGACCGAAAGACTGGCTGTGATAGCTCCGCTATTGTCCGTATAGAGCAAGGTCAGCGGCCGACCAAAAGCAAAAATTCCTAGAGCCACGGGCAGCATGCAAGCAAAAGACAGCCAGAAGGTCCGCTGACGAATTAAACCGACCTCTTTCATATCTCCCTTACCTACCGCATGACCTACCAACATGACTGTTGCTGTTGCGACCCCAAAGATTGGCATATAATTAAACTGCGTCAGGACTTCACCGATGGCATTCCCCGCTACTGCGTCTGTCCCAAAGACGACCACAATGGCGATAATCACTACATCACCTGCCCGCATCATGAGCCGCTCTCCAGCAGCTGGCAGAGACAGGCGCAAGAGCTCTCCATCTAAGCCCCAGTGCCAGCGGATTGTGGACAAATCCAGCTCCCGCCAAAGAATCAGCACACCCACCAAACGAGCCAGAACCGTCCCCAACGCTACACCGATAATACCAAGCCGAAAGATGTAAATCCCCAGACCGGAAAAGAGGGCATTGAGGACATTGGTCAGAAGACTGACATACATGGGAAATCTAGGATTGCGCGTGACCCGCACTAAAGCTCCAAAAGAAGTCATCAAGCCTAGCAGAACAATAGTCCCACCAACCAGAGCCAGATAAAGACCGCCTGCTTCAGCAACCGCCGTTTCTGTCCCCAGAAGATCCAGCATCTGCCTGCCAAAGAGTAGGGAAACGAGGCCTAGCAGAAGACTCAGAAGCAGCGTCAGCTTGATAGCCTCAGCTGTATGATAGGCCAGACGCTCCTTGTCTCCCTGTGCCAGAGTCTTGGAGATGAGACTGGAAATAGCAGCCCCCAGCGCGATAAAGATCGCCTGATAAATCGTAATGATGTTGCCGGCCACCGAGACACCAGAAATCGCAATCAGCCCAAGACTGGCCACCAGATAGCTGTCGACCATTCCCATGAGCATCTGCAAAAAATTCTCCGCCATAGCCGGCAAGGCGATATTCATGATTTTTTTATAAGTCGTCATTGTCTGAAAATCTCCTGCATTTGTATATCCTTTCTTACTTGAGATTTCCATCCTCCATAATAGAGAATAGAAAGCGGTGGGACTATTGTCCTACCGCATATGAATCTCCTATCACAAAAGCTCGTTTTAAGCACAAACTCCCAACTATACCTCTTTGCATTCCCAAGCTTAATGAATATCTTCACTCCTCAACAAAGAGTCCCAAGATATGGACATTATCTGCGACGGAAACGAAGGCAGCTGGATCTGTATGCTTCATGATTTGCTTGAATTCATTAAACTCAGCTCGGGTGATAACCGTCACCAGAACAGCTTTTTTCTCATGATTATAAGTTCCCTCAGCGCCATGGATTACTGTCGCCCCACGATGCAGTTTGTTATGAATCTTATCAATCACCCTATCTGGATGACTAGTGATAATCATAGCTTGCATGCGCTTCTGCTTGGTAAAGACAGCATCCGTCACTCGACTTGATACAAAAATAGTAATCATAGAGTACAGCGCATATTCCCAGCCAAAGGTCAGACCCGCAATCAGCATAATAATCCCATTGACAATCAGGGAAATATTCCCGACATTTCGGCCTGTTTTTTTCCGAACAGTCAGACTGACAATATCAGTCCCACCGCTGGAAATGCTGGACTTAAGGGCAAAGCCAATCCCCGTGCCCATGACCACACCGCCGAAAAGGGCGTTGATAATAGGATTATCAGTCAAGGTTACTTCCGGCACAAACTGGATAAAAAGCGAGCTCATCGTAACCGTGATAAAGGTGAAAATGGTAAACTTATGCCCAATCTGGTACCAGGCCAGAATCATCAGTGGAATATTGATGGCGTAAAAAGTCACAGAAACCGGAATGGTAAAACCTAAGAAACGAGTACTGAGGGCAGTAATGACCTGCGCCAGACCAGTCGCACCGCTGGAATAAACATACCCTGGCTGAAAGAAGAAATTGACTGCGACAGCCGACAAAAAGCCATAGACAAGTGAGGCAGAAATCTTCTCATCGTACTTCTCGCGTGAGATACTCTTTAAAGACCGCAAAATCTTAAAATTATAAGCAAACCTGCGGACATAATAACGAAAGAGTTTATAAAAATTAGTCTTCTTCATGTGCTTCCACTTGTAAACTTAATTCCTCTAGTTGAGCGACCGACACTGGGCTAGGCGCCTGTGTCATTGGATCAGAAGCCTTGTTATTTTTCGGAAAGGCGATAACTTCGCGGATATTTTCTTCACCAGCCAAGAGCATCACAAAGCGGTCCAAGCCCAGAGCTAAGCCGCCATGCGGTGGAAAACCATAGTCCATAGCCTCCAGAAGAAAGCCAAACTGCTCGGCAGCTTCTTGAGCTGAGAAGCCAAGCGCCTTGAACATCCGCTCCTGCAAGTCTTTCTGGTTAATCCGAAGACTTCCACCACCTAGCTCATAACCATTGAGGACGATATCATAGGCAACAGCCCGTACCTTGCTCAGTTCGCCTTCCAGCTCTTGCTCAGAATCTTTCTGAGGCAGGGTGAAAGGATGGTGGGCACTCATGTAGCGGCCCTCTTCTTCTGACCATTCAAACATTGGCCAGTCCACCACCCAAAGGTAGTTAAATGTATCTGAGGCAATCAAGTCCAGCTCTTTGGCCAAACGAACACGAAGAGCTCCCAAAGCTGCATTTGCCACTTCCAAAGTATCAGCCACAAAGAGCACCAGATCATTATTTTCAAGCTGTAAAGCTTCTGTCAACGGACTTGTCAAGTCTGTCAAGAACTTAGCAACCGGACCAGCCAGCTCACCATCAGCAACTTTCACCCAAGCAAGACCCTTAGCACCATGCTGTTTTGCTTGCTCTGTCAGCTTATCAATATCCTTACGAGAGTATTTATCTGCAGCATTTTTCACGACGATGGCTTTGACAGCTGGAGCTTCTGAAAAGACCTTGAAGTCAACTCCCTTGACAAGCTCTGTCAAGTCTTGCAACAACATTTCAAAGCGTGTATCTGGCTTATCAACCCCATAAAGAGCCATAGCATCATCATACTTCATACGAGGGAAAGGCAGCTTAACGTCAATGCCCTTAGTTTCCTTCATAACACGAGCAATCAAGCCTTCTGTAATGTCCTGAATCTCCTGTTCAGACAAGAAAGAAGTTTCCAAGTCTACCTGAGTAAACTCTGGCTGACGATCACCACGCAAGTCCTCATCACGGAAGCATTTAACAATCTGATAATAACGGTCGAAACCAGCGTTCATCAAGAGCTGCTTGGTAATCTGTGGACTCTGTGGCAGAGCGTAAAAATGCCCCTGATGAACCCGACTAGGCACCAAGTAATCACGCGCTCCTTCTGGCGTTGATTTAGATAGGAAAGGTGTTTCCACATCAAGGAACTCCAGCTCATCTAGATAGTTGCGGATAGAGTGAGTCACCTTGGCGCGGAGCTTGAAGTTTTCCAGCATCTCTGGTCGGCGCAAGTCCAGATAACGGTAGCGCAAACGCGTATCGTCATTTACCTCGATGCCGTCTTTGATTTCAAAAGGCGTCGTCTTGGCTGTATTTAAGACAGTCAAGCTTTCCACATGTAGCTCCACGCTTCCTGTCGCCAGCTTGTCATTAGCCTGCTCACGCGCAGCCACCTTGCCTGTCACCTCCAGCACAAACTCACTGCGCAGGCTTTCGGCTGTCTCCATGACTTCAGTAGCCACTGTCTCAGGATTGATGACCAGCTGCATAATGCCTTCACGGTCGCGCAAATCAATGAAAATCAGACCGCCCAAATCCCGACGGCGGGCTACCCAGCCCTTCAAAGTGACTTCCTGACCAACATGCTCCTTGCGAACACGCCCAGCATACATAGAACGTTTCATCTTTACTCTCCAAATTTTTAATTCTGTTACTATTTTACCACAAAGCGCCTAAGAAAGCCCTTCTGTCCGTTCTTTTTCTAAAAAAATATTAAAGCTCCACATGACTGAGGCTGGCATTTATGACAAAAGGCCTGAGGCAAAGACCCCAGACCAACCGAATAGATTATTCCTTTTTCTTGCTATCCTCATAGAGACTGGGCGCAAGCGTTTTTGTCACCATGGCTGTCAAGAAGCGAAAACCTCCCGCTGCCAGACCAAAAATCGGCGCCAAAGCACGGAAGAAAAAATCCCCTCGCATAAATAAACAAAGCAGACCTGTAATCACAAAGATAGCCAAACTCTGCACCACAACCACCAATAGTATTTTTTTCATCATTCCCTCGACTTTCTATAGACTATTATAGCATAAGCCGCGAGGGATGGATATGGGGTGAAAAATTTTGTTTTCTTAAAAATAACAGGATAAAAATGAGCGAAAAATAAAGACATTTTCAGATACAGAATAGCTTTCTTTTAGCAAATCAATAACTTGATAGAGACGGACTCATATAATTACTTGACGTGAGTCTGAAGGAAATCCTGTATACCTCCACTAAGTAGGTTCCCACACTCAAGATGACCTGACCGTAGAGATTGATGTTTGATGTAAAAACAAGAAATTGCTTCCAACCATCAGTGTATAAACAAGTTTCTCACAAGTCATTTTAATGGTGTCACATAATAATCAGGAAGTTTACTTATCCAGTCAATCCACATTTGCTCAGCAAGTGGACTTAATATTTCAAGCTCTTCTTGAGTAAATCAATCTCTAGTTTCAGGTAAATAAATTAATGATGTAAGGCTCTCTTCTATGAATTGTTTTTCACTAGCCTTCTTTTCTTCTTCCGTTGGTGGTCAACGGTCATTCTGTGCTTTAAAGTCAATTTCTCCTGCCGTCCTCCTGCCTAATTGATATTCATCAAAAGCAGAAGGACTAATTTCAAAGATACGACGAACTGAAGCTACTCCAAATTTTCCAAAAGTATAGTATTTCCCCTCATGTATTCGAAAATCGTAATCCTTTGGTGTCTCAATCTTCTTAAAGTCATCAAATTTTTCCTATGTTATTTTTGTCCAACTCATTTTAATTACATCGTAATTGTCTAATTATAAATTTTCCCCACGGAACTTCATCAATAACTTCTTCTAGCATATTGCCTGGGAAAGTTCATCCTCCGGGCTTCCAAAAATCATAAAAAGCAGAAGCTTCTTTTCCTCTTGGAATTCTTGTATGAGATTGAGGAAATGCTTCTAATTTTAAAATTTGATGCATTTACTATGATTCCAAGTTTTCTATTTGATTTAAAAGCTCCCATAATCTATTATTATATGCTTCAATTTCTTCATTAATTTTTAGTCGTTCCAAATAATCATTCTTCCAAACAAAAAAGTCTGATAGACCCCCTCTTGGAGGATAAAGGATATCTTTAATTTCTCTTATTGTAGGAAGTGAGTCACCATTTTCCAATGCACATTCTAATCCTTGTAAAAATGAAATTTGTACATGAATTGTCCCATCATTGTACTGATTTAATAGTGGTAATATTAATTTGATATTATCTAATAATTCTTTTCGTTTCATTTCTTTCCTCACTAATTTAATGGTTTTGAGCTAATAACCTCTACACCTTCTATTTTCCACGGAGTTTCAATAAAAATTTGTTCATATTCCAAACCACCTTGATAGATGCCTCCTTGACTCGCAACAGGTCCTCTGTATATTGTTGTGCCAGCTGGTATTTTTATTTCGTAAACTGTATTTAAAGGAGAGCTGCCAGTGTAGTTTCCTGAACGATCTGTCCAAATTGGTTTTACTGCCGTATTTATTCTAACTTCTATCTCAGAATGTGGGGCTGATTCTGTAAACCATTGCCCTAGCGCTTTGCTTTGGTCGCCAGCTCTATATAATATTTTAGGAGACTTCAAAACTTCAACATCATACCGTCCCCCATAAAAATTAACATTAGGCTGACCTCTTAAATCATTTAGTGGACCAGGATTTGTATATGAATTATATTCATAAGTTTGCAAATCGGGATATTTAGATTGAATATTATTTACTACTGGTCCATCAACATCTAAATTCTTAGGTGCAGGCTGAGGCTTGACTACCGGCTGAATCCTCGTGCTTGGAATCTTAATCCTACCCGCAAAATCTGTATCCAATCCATAAATTGGCTTCCCATTGTAGACTTGATACCCCACATAAGATCCAACCATCATATCTGTCCAAGCAACCGTATCTGGAATAGCTTTGACCCATCCATAGTTTTTTGCTGTGATGATTTCAGCTTCTGTAGCCGGTTCATTAGTACTTGGATTTTTTCCTGTTTCAAGAATATATGCATTACGCTTTGTTATATAATTTGGATCACGCCAATCAATAGGCTGTTCTTTCATCAACTGGTTAAAGCGATAGTAACTATAATCTTTCTTAGCCTTATCTGCATCAGACATCATTAGATAATCCAATTCTAACCCTATCCTGCTATTCATAAATTCTATATGTCTAGAACTCAACTCTCCAGCCGATAACTCATCTATCTCTTTCTTATCTGAGTCCCTCAAGTTCTCAAACATCTTATTGTTTCGCTGTTTTTCATCAAGAGGAGTATCCCCCAAGCTAGTCAAAAATTGATGGCGAAAATAAATATATTCAATTTGAATAGGGGTTAAACCTTTCCTTTGAGGGAAAAATTTACCAGTTTGCCGATAACTTGAATATTCATTTACTAAACCTTTATACTTTTCTTCAAGTTCAGCTAAATTATATCTATCAATTTGATCATAGAATTTCTTATCCTTTAATTTTTTGGAGATTGACTTTGGAATGGACAAGGAAGGATACTTTTTATAAAAAACTTCTAAAAAATTTAATTCTTCTCTTTTTAGTTCATCTCCTTTTTTATCCTTAACTATGAGTTTATCATATAGATTTTCTTCCTGAATTGCTTTCTCTAAACTTATATGTAACTGAACATCTGGATACTTCTTTTTAAAATCCTCAATGAAGTTTTTATCTTCATTATTTAACAAAGTTCCATTATCCACCTTATCAATCAAGCCTCGGATTTTCATCTCCTCTGCCTTGACCTGACGTGCTTTCTGTACGTACTCTAAAACAGAAGAATCCACTCGGTCTGGATAAGCCGCCGCATATCTCTCTATCGCTGTCAGTTCCGCTTCAGTCAGAGATTCACCGTTGTATACCTTATCCAGCGCTGATAAATAGTTGTTCTCCATTGCTATCTCTCGTTCTGCCCAGCCTTGCTCAACATCACTCACCCAAGTTAAGTCCTCCGGCAAAGCAAAGCCGCCACCGCCAAAGGAGACTGAAATACCTGACATAGCCTTAGAAACCAAGCCCTGATAACCATCTGCTGAGGCACAGGCACTTGGAGACTCCGCACTGAATGCCCTCAGATTAGCCAGTTTTTCCTGAGCAGCAGTCAGTTGATTTTGCGCTGCTGTAAGCTGATTTTGTAAACTGCTAATTCTTGCCGCATCTCCTGCAGCTGGTTTAGATTTAGATTGAAGACCAGAAATCGAAGCGCTGAGGCTCATACAACCTCTCGTTGCACTATCAATCTCCGCTTGCAGCTGTTCCTCATCTAAATTCTCAGCTCCACACTTGGCCGCATAACTATCCGCCAGTGTGTTAGCCGCATCCGCAACTGCTTCAGAGTAAAGAATGCACCCTTTATAATAAGGACTCATGACACTTGTCGCATATGCACGGGCTGCATCATAGCCTGTTCCTATCAAGCTCACCGCCGCTGCCGCCAAAGCTGTCAAAGGCACTAATCAACTGGTTGAAGCCTGCTACACGTGACTGTGAGGCAGACGACATCGTAGAAGACTGTGTCTGCAGGCTAGCGTAATTTACCTTTACCATATTCTTCCTTTCTGTTAGTGAATTTAGATTGCTGAAATCTTTAGCTAAAACTTTATCAACCTATTGCTTATCACGCTCCAGTTTTTTACGCTGATCATGCAGAGCAGTTAATTGCGTCTGATAAGCTTGGTAACGTTTCTTAATCGCTTTGTCTTCTTCCTCAAAGTCAACTTCCAGCGTCCGTGTAGTCGACTCAATATCATCTAAAAGATAATGGTAGAAAGCTGAATGAGACGATGTCACCCCTAGGTCCAACAAGTTCTTAAAGTGAAATAGGGCGCTGCCTTGTGAGGACATCACATCCTCCCGCGTCACCTTAAACTGACGATATTCAACATCCAAATCATCTATTTTATGTTGCAGTTCATACTGACGACGATGTAACTCGTCCAGCTGATCTTGCTTCGATTTTTCTTTTTTCATTATAACCTCTTAAAATTAAATAATCAAAAACTATACTTTGTAATAAACAGAAGTATAGTTTTTAAAATAATCATTAAATCATCTAACCGAACTTATAGCTCTGTCACTCCTTTTTTAAAACCAGACTTTTTAACTAGCTGATAAAAATTAGCTTCAAAATCAAGCTCCGCATCATTCTTATATCCCATAAATACGACTTCACGGATATCACTGTGATTAAAGAAATAAAGCTGATCGGCTTGCTGATAACCAGTTGGTACAAGAACACTTGTATACTCAAAATATACAGGTTCTTGATTTTGCTCTACTAGCGAACCCCTGCCGATAATAATTAGTTCTGTTTGATCTTTTAGTTTAACCACTGTTCCCAATGGTAATAGTGTTTCACTCATGTTTCTTCTCCTTGTCTTCTGCAAATAGCACTTTCCCCTGCTCATACTTCCGCACAGCTAACAACCAGCGGATAGGGTTGTTTTGGAACAGAGAAATTACGACCACAGCTGGAAGCACCCCTGCTATTGGTGAAAATAATAATGAAAGATCGAACCACTCATGGTTATAATAAGGAATAAGCATCCCTGGTATTCCAAACATACCTACAATCCCTACACAAAATAGAAGAATAAATATAATAAACAAAAAAAAGAAAATTTTACCAAATGTGGCTTTCTTGTCGGAAAAACCTCCCCAAATTAAACTGCTATTCACTGCAGCTTTAAATTGTTCTTCGTTTGCCAAAACTGTGGATCGAACATTTTTATACAAGGCCTTTTCCAACATATAAATACTGCCAACGAAAACTAAAAATATGGCTAATAAAATGATTGGAATCATCCTCTCGTTTAATCTAAATGGAGTAGTAAAGGAAAAAATAGCAACCCCAGTACCCCCACCAAATAACGCAAAAAGTAATATCAAAGGAATAATAGCCTTATTGGTCTTCCTAGCCCCTTCCGTATTTAATAAAGCACTCTTATCGGCTACCAGAGCCTCTTTTGTTCGCGTGTTATAGTAGACGGCTTCATCACCGCTCTGTCCTATAAAAATTATTTTTCTCATATTAAATCACCACGGTTTCCACCAATCTTTATAATCAGAAGCTTCAATTTTATCATGTCTAGCTTCATCATAGGTTGTTGATAAAACATTACCAACCACTGTTCCTACCCATGCACCAAATAAGGTACCAACTACTGGAACCGGAATAAACGAACCGATAACCGAACCAATAACAGTTGATGTCGCAGTTATTCCAGTATGGGCTGCCGCATCTTGCAAGGCGACTTCGTCACCATACTTATCTTTTCGCTCTAGATAAGTCGATACACCCGAAGCCAGCGAACCAATAACACCCATTTTCCCTAAATGATTGCTAACTTCCCCACCAAGCTTCGTCAATTTCCCAGCATCATCTGCAACGTCCACAAGCTCGTCTGCTTTATCTAATAATTTCATATTATCAGAATTTTGCGCAGCTTCTTTGAGACTTCGCAATTTTTCCAAAGTATTGTTACCAGTCCATGCTCCATTACTAATTGCGTTAACTGTTTCTGCACTTTCAACAAAACTACTAGTAAATAGAAGTTTATAATCCGCTGCACTAGATGCAACCGATACTCCCTTAGCTGCTCCTTGAGTATTAAAACCATTCAAAGATTCTGCTAAATAGTCCGGTACGTCTTCATCTGGATGGTTTTGGTAATATGCTCGGAGAGCATTGATTTCTTTTTCAGTATAGACAGCTGATGTACCCTCTTTCTTTGCTTTTGAAAGAACCTGTTTATAATTAACAGTAACTTTTGCAGCTTCAAACCTTTTTCTATCCCCATCACTCAAAGATACGTCAGAATGAGAATTTAAATATTTTTCAATCGCTTTTACATCTGCAGCGGTTAATTCTTTATTATTATTTAATTTTTCTAGTGCAGCACTATATTTATTTTTCTCACCTATTTCCTTAGTCACTGAATCACTGTTCACTTGAACATCTGGATGGTTTTTCTTATATTCTTCAAAAAATTTAGTTTCCTCATCTGTCAAAGATTTCCCTGCATCCACCTTGTCAATGATAGAGCGATATTTCATTTCCTCTGCCTTAACCTGACGCGCTTGCTGTACGTACTCTAAAACAGAAGCATCCACTCGTTCTGGATAGGCCGCCGCATAGCGCTCTATCGCTGTCAGCTCCGCTTCAGTCAGAGGTTCGCCACTATATACCTTATCCAGTGCTGATAGATAGTTGTTCTCCATTGCTATCTCTCGATCAGCCCAACCCTGTTCAACAGTACTCACCCAAGATAAGTCTTCTGGCAAAGCAAAGCCACCACCACCAAAGGAGACCGAAATACCTGACATCGCCTGAGAAACCAAGCCCTGATAACCATCTGCTGACGCGCAGGCGCTTGGTGACTCTGCGCTGAAAGCCCTCAGATTAGCCAGTTTCTCCTGAGCCTCATTGAGTTGACTTTGCGCTGCTGTAAGCTGATTTTGTAAACTGCTTATTCTTGCCGCATCTCCTGCAGCTGGTTTAGCTTTAGATTGAAGACCAGAAATCGAAGCGCTGAGACTCATACAACCTCTCGTTGCACTATCAATCTCCGCTTGCAGCTCTTCCTCATCTAAATTCTCAGCTCCACACTTGGCCGCATAACTATCCGCCAGTGTGTTAGCCGCATCCGCAACTGCTTCAGAGTAAAGAATGCACCCTTTATAATAAGGACTCATGACACTTGTCGCATATGCACGGGCTGCATCATAGCCTGTTCCTATCAAGCTCACCGCCGCTGCCGCCAAAGCTGTCAAAGGCACTAATCAACTGGTTGAAGCCTGCTACACGTGACTGTGAGGCAGACGACATCGTAGAAGATTGTGTCTGTAGGCTAGCGTAATTTACCTTTACCATATATGTTCCTTTCTAGTTGAACAATCATTAATTAGTTCCCTCACTAAATAGCTGCTTATTTTTCTTCTTTCCAGAATTACTACCAGCAGTTCCTGACTCGACTGGTCCTGTATTTCTGTTAATATAATTGGCAATCTTTGCATCTGTTGTTTGAAACTCTGCATGAATACCATGTAAAACCTGAATGAAGTCAATAGATTGCTGTGCTGCTTGCTCACTTGCACTAACTTCGTTATCAATATGGCTACTAATAGTTCCAGAAGCAGCATATTGGCTGATAGAATCCTTTGTAGCAGTTTCTTTTCCTACTGAATGATAAGCTGAGACAATTCCATTTGCATAGTTTTGAACAGCTGTCGGATCAGATTGAATACCTACTCCCTGAGTTGCTCCTACTGACATAGTGTTCTCCTTTATATTGTAATTTTAAGTTTAACGCTGGATGGACGTCCATATAAATAAACTTCATCCTTATTTAAATAAGGTTCCTTGCTGTTATAAGGCTTTTCTAATATTGTTTGATCTGTTAAGCGCATTCCCAAAAGATAGTGTTGATTATATGCCTTAACCTGACGAGCAGGGCTGCCAATAGCATTATTGCTAATATAAGAATAAAAACTACCAACAACAAAATGCATATTGTATTTCCATCCCTCTTGGTAGAGTGCTGATACTTGTTCGCCTGTCAGCCCACTTGCCTGAACAAATTTCTCTAAATTAGGGATAAAGATGATAAAGTCGTGTCCAGTTTCACCTTTTTTACGATCCTCTAACTCAAGCATGAGCTGATTTGCCATATCCTCAAGAGTTTCTGGTTCAGAAATACGAGCAAATAAGTCAAATTGACCATCATACTCATCATCTACATCCATAAACATGACTTTCTTACTTGGAATGAGGGTGGTGAAAATTTCTAAAAGGTGGCGTGTAATATTCTCCAAATGTTCATCATCATTAGCTATATACAGAAGATGTTTAAAGCCTTTCAGAGGAATGTGTACACTTTCAACATTGACAAAGTCTAAACCTAGTGGTAGATTATTTTCTTTCAAAGATTCTTGAACGCTGACTGTTTTAGTGAAAGTATCAAAGCTTAGTTCTTCTGGAACGATCGGAATTGGTTTAGGTAGACTTCCTTCCCACTGTTCTGACATCATTCCTGCTTCAGAGCTAATTTGCTCAATTACTTCAAACGCGTCATCTCCTTTGGTTGGCAAAGCAACTTGGAAAATTTCTGGTTCATCAAGCTTTATCATTGCCCGTCCAGGCTTATCTTCAATTATTAACTGAGTACGACCAATTAATGTTCGAGTATCTATATCATCCGTTAATTTCAAAGAAATACGAGTTTTGATACTAGCTAATAGAGCCGCTTTGACAACCCCTATACGACCAGCTGTAATGACCAGATATATTCCTAGACTCAGACCTTCACGAGAGATAATTTGGAAAGCATCTTCCAATTCCATCACCAGTGAAGATTCCTTGATAGCATCATAACCATCTAACATGAAGAATAGCTTAGGTATTTGATGCCCACTGATATCTTGATAAAGATTGACATTTGCTACCATGTGTTTACGCAAAAGAGCTTTTCTGTATCGAATTTCTCCTTTTATGCGATTTATTAACTTTGTAATTTTCTCCTGATCGTCAATCATAATCGTATCAGCCACATGTGGTAATTGACGAAGCGGCAAAAGACCATTTGTTCCAAAATCTAATAAATAGAAATTCACCTGATTAGGTGTGAACTGACGAGCCAGATCCATCGTTAAAGTCTGAATAAAAGTAGACTTACCTGTTAAAGGACCACCAAAAAGAGCAATATTCCCATCTTCATTAAAATCATGTTCTAATGTGTATTGAGCTTGTTGGCTTGGTATATCTACATAACCAATCACTGCTTTTAAAGAGCGATTCGTATGTGACCAAAATTCTTTGAAATTTCCTTTTCGCAAATCTGTTGAATAGATTCTTTCTTTAAGCGGTGGCAGCCACGGCTGTGGTACCGGTGGAATCTGCTGGCTCTCTGTCAGTAGTTGGATCTGGCTGACAATAGCCTCCAGCTCTGTCGGTACTTCCTTGATATCCTCGGCTAAGTCAAGACCTGACAGGTCTTGATTGAGTACTTCGTATTGGCCTAAGTCGTTGATTAGGTAGATGGTATGGTCTTCAATTCCCATCTCATCCTTATCCGGCTGGTAGTCTGCCCCTGACCAGGCTGACTGGAAGAGTTCATAGACTTCATTATTGCCGACCTGCAGATAGGCCCGGCCAGTCTGGGTAATCTCCGCCGCATCTGGCGTCTTAAGCATTTCCATCGAGTCCGTCCGGTCTGCTACCTTGAGCGCCAGCTTAAAGCGGGAGTTGGACCAGATCTGGTCATCCACCACCCCAGAGGGCTTCTGAGTGGCCAGGATCAAGTGGACCCCGAGAGAACGTCCGACCCGAGCGATGGATACCAGCTCCTTGATAAAGTCAGGCTGGTTGACCTTGAGCTCTGCGAACTCATCCGAGATGAGGAAGAGATGGGGCAGAGGTTCGGTTGCTTCCCCGTTTTTAAATTTCTTTTGATATTGGTTGATATGATTGACTTCAAACTCTCTGAAGAGCCGCTCCCGACGGTGAATCTCCGCATTGATGGAAGCCAGCGCCCGCATGGATTGGGCTCCGTCCAAGTTGGTAATGGTTCCCAAGAGATGGGGCAGGTTCTTGAAGAGGTTGGCCATTCCCCCACCCTTGTAGTCGATGAGCAGAAAGGCCACATCGTGCGGGTGGAAGTTGACGGCCAGACTCAGGATATAGGACTGGATAGTCTCTGACTTACCTGATCCGGTTGTCCCAGCAATCAGCCCGTGCGGTCCGTGAGCTTTTTCATGCAGGTTGAGGTAGACCAGGTCTTCCTTACCCCGCAGGCCGATAGGTACCGCCAAGCTCTTATAAGGCGCATTCTGTTGCCACTTTTGCAAGACTTGCAGGTCCGAGAAGGTCTCTGCCCCATACATCTCCATAAAGGTCACAGTATCAGGGATCGAGCTCTTGAGATTCTGTAAGTGATTGAGCGGCGCCAAGGTCCGAGCGATTCGCTCCTTGTCATAGCCTTCTGGGAAATGATCCAAGCGGAAATCAATCTCTCTGAGGATTCCCTCTTCCATGACTAACTGACCAGTGTTGCGGTCCTTGATATTGACAACCGTCTTGATATTTTCCGACAGCGAGCTCATCACATCCTGCACGAAGATCAGTGAGCAGCCCAGGTCAGTCGGATCCTCAGTAAAGAACTCCATGATGATATGGTCGAGAATCAGCTTTTCATCTGTGACCAAGACCACATAGTGAGGGCTGTAGAGGGTCGTTTCCTGCCGAGTCGCTTCTTCCTTCTGAGTCTTGCGCAGTTTTAGGATTTGATTCAGGCTGTTTAGAACCTGATCGTGCGTCCGTTGGTTATAGACAAAGCCACGGACGTTCAGCTCTTGTAGAGTCGCATGTGGCAGCCAGCGCAGCCAATCCCATTGGTCGCGCTCCTCCTCTGGCATGATGGTAATCACCTGCACATCATGGTAGGAGTGAAAGACCGCTAACTGCATGACTAAGAGTTGGAGCTGTTCCAGAACCAGATTGCGCGGACCGATATAACCGACCGGCCCATGGCTAAGATTAGCTACGATAGGAAGGTCGGGAATCTTTCTATGTCGAGTGTAGAGAGCATAGCCCTCCTCTTCCAGCGCATCTTTCTTGCCGCTTCGCTCCTCTTGACCATAGGTCAGCTTATAAGAGGTTGGCACCTGGCCAAGTCCCAAGCGATAGTAAAGAAAGTCAAAGTGTAGCGGTGTCTTCTCGTAGATGCGGTGGCTGTAGTCTGTCACCAGACCCGTTAATTCGTTAATGTTTGGGAAATGGTAAAGCATGCCATCACGCTGCTCACGTTCCAGCTTATTCAGCTCAATAGCCTTGTCTTTGAGATAGAGGTGATAAAGATCTATGCGCTCCTTCTTGTCTTCCTTGAACTTCTTGCGGTTTTTGAAGAAACCGCGAACCGAAAAGATTGCACTAGCAATTGACATCGTTACCGTAACGAGGATATAAATCCCCCGCGGTTGAACCAGTGTAATCAAAACCGTTACCCCAACCATAAGAAGTGGCGGCACAATCAGTCTCAAGAGCTCATCATTGGGCTTTTGAGGCTCCTTGCTTGGCGGAGCAATCTGAATCTTGTCCTCTGAGCTCCGATAGATAATCCGCGGTGAGCGGTGATAGTCTGGATAGTCTGGATAAAAACCATGACGAGAAGCCCCCCGCAAGGTCAGGTTAGGGCTGACCGTAGCTGGACCCGTCACCCAGATTTCTTCTGGATAGACCTTGAGGCAGATACCCTCCAAGCTTAGCTCGTCGCCGACTTCCAGCTGGATTTGGTCTCCCGTCCACTCAACGTGATTGAGGTAGACTTGACCTCGCATCTTGGTCAAAATCCAAGAATCACTCGTTCGCTTCAAGAGCAACTCCAAAGGAGCTTCCAAGCTGATGTCAGCCCCCTTCTGGTCGCTGATGAGTAACTCTTTTCTGTCCAGCAGGTCATAAACAGCCGGTTCCGAATCAGATTGATAAAAGGTGAGATTACCCAAGGTCAGACCGTCAGTTACGACACCCGTTTCTTCCCCCATCTGATAAAAGACTTGCCCTTCAGCTAGCTGAAGCTGGATAGGAGTCTCCTGATGAGGCAGGTAAAGCTGGGCCTTCTCACTAGCTGCTAAGAGAACTTTCTTGTCCTCTGTCAGCTGCAGCTCATAGCGCAGATGGTCTGTATAGATGATGATTGTCTTGCTCATACTTACTCCTTCGCGCTACTGCTAGACGACGCTTCACTGCTGGACGAAGAGCTTGCTCCTGAAGAACCTTCCTCGCCAGAAGCGCTTGAGCTAGAATCACCAGTCAAAAGCTCCTTGCGGCTATCCCAGTATTTCTTATACTCGCCTTCCAAGGACTCAAGCTTAGTCTCCCGATCCTTACCAGACAAACTATCGTCCTCACGCACCTTTTTCATCTCCTGCGTCAAGGCATAGATGATTAGATCTGAGTCATTAATCCGTTTGGCTGTGTCCAAAGCATCTTCAAAATCATTACGTCCAACTTGAATCCAGTAATTGAGATACAAATCATCTGATTTTAGTGTAACATTGTTCAGGATGACCTTGCGCTGATCATCGGAAAATTCCAGCCCCTGGATATAAGAGTAGGCCAGTTCATATTTCTGTGTATTCGGCAGACTCTTAGGAGAGATTCCCTCCAGCTCATCGATGACCTTGCTGTAGTCCACTTTGATAAAGGCAGTATCCGCCTGTAACAGCTTTTCCTTAAAAGGATTTTGTATGAAAATCAAGTAAATCAAAGGAATGGTCAAAATCACAACAGCTGCTGTCAGCCAGATGGTCGCCAGTTTGAAAATCTTATGCTGGCGCTTGGAGACTAGTGTCTGCTTCTCTGCTTCTTCTGCAGCCTTTTCCTGATAGGATTTCTCCAAAACAGCAACCGCATCTTCCAGACTGTCAGCCTCACGCAGCTCCACTAGGAAATCCGGCAGAGTTTCTAGCTCTAACGAGCCCTTGTAAAGCTCCATAAAGTCCAGTTCTGCAAAGAGAGTCACCGCAAAGCACTTAGCCTGACGCAAAAAGTCCTCCCGAGAAATAGACTGAGGTGTCATAATACCTGGAACACCACGGTAAGCAATCTTCGCCTGTGCGTCCTTGGTAATAAAGAGATTGCTAGGATGCAGCAAAAAAGTCACCGGCAATTCCAGTGCTGCTTCCAAAGCAAACACATTGAGAGCCAGACGAATCCGCTCAGAAATCGTGCGCTCTTCAATCTCTTCCTTGGACAGCCCCAAAGGCTCAATCTGATAAGTGAAGTAGACACTATCATGGTCAGCCTTAGTCTCTTGCTCCAAGAAAAGCGGATGGTGCAGGTCCAAAAGCAAGAGCTCCCGCAAATCCTGCGTTGCCACATCCGAACGCTTTAGCATTAGGCTCCAATTCTTGTCATTTTTTTCATAGATAAACTCTTGTTCAGCAAATACAAATTTTTCCTCAGTCACCTTAAATCTCCTCAATCTCTACTAAATCTCCTGTTGTGACTGGATAATCAGCCAAAACCTTGCCCTCATCCAGTATCAGCCCCTTGTTAATAATCCGCAGCTGATACTTATGACGCTTTCCTTCGATATTGAAAATTTGATCAATCTCCCGAATGAAACGACGGACCTCAATCCGCTTAGGAATACGAATATCCACGTCCTTATCCCGCAAACGGAGGGTGATATTGATATGTCCTTCCATGTTATACTTCTCCCTTACTGATACGATAGCTGACAAAGACAGTCATACTGACCAAGAGTACGGCTGCTACAAAGTAGACTACTCCTGGCAGAAAATCATCCCAGCTACTTTCTTCATCACTTTTCAAACTCGTCTGCAACTTGGACAATTTTTCCGTTCCCGGCCGAAAAAGCTCCTTGGAATGGTAAATATCCGTCGGCCCCTGTATAGCAGAAAACAGTTGTCCCGCTTCTGTGGCCAACTGTTTGTTTTGATACTGCTTCATTTCCTGAATTTTTTCCTGATTTTCAGCAACGAAAAGAGACTTGGTGCCTTCCGATTGTGCACCAAAGTTCAGTTCTTGCTCTTTTTCAATCCGCGAATTATCTATCTGCAGACGATTATCCTTAAGCTCATCTGCGGCAACAGCCGTCACCGCAAACGAACTTAGGAGTAGGAATAAAAACAGAATTCTTTTCATACTCTTTTAAACTTCCTCAGTTTTTAATGTTCTAGTCTTGATAAAGATATTAGCTGCAACCAGCAGAGCCAGCAAGACAATCAGACCAAAGATGGCAAAGAAGCCAGCGGTCTTGCCGTCAAAGTAACCTGACAACATGCCTTCTAGCACGGACAAGGCATTCAAACTCTTGATAAAGGCTGGGAAGCCAGTCAAGCTAGCTGTCGTACCAATAGCATTAGATAGATAGACAAAGCTAATAATCATGAAGAAGGCTAAGCCCATACCCATCACGCGCAAGTGCTTGAGGAACAAATACTGCCCCTGAATCAAGACAAAGCTAGCAACCACAATCAACAAGACCCAAGATGGAACATATTCCTTGCCGATGTGAAGCTGCATGCTTGAGACAATCCCAATAACTAGCCCAATCGTCAGAGACAGGAAGCCTAGAATGCCCACAGTCGTAATATCTGTATCTTGTAGCTTATTAAGCTTAAAGCGGTCTTTAACCTTGCGCACAATATTTTGCGTTGCAAAGAGATAGGCCGTAAACAGACTGACAATCTCCAACAAGAGGATCCAAGTAAATGGACGGTAAACATTGACAGTCGCTTTGACAGATGAAGAAGACTGAGCAACTGGATTAGATAGGAAGTCCAATAACACTTCATTAGGAACGCCGTTCTCATAGGCATTATTAAGAACCTTGACAAAAGATTCCACAAAGTTGCCATTATCTTCCAATTCCTTATTGAATTGTCCCATCAAGCTTTCAGCATTCGCAGACAGTTTCTCTGTTGTTCCTTGTGCATTTTCCAGCTCACGATTGAAGCTGCTGAAGATCTGATTAACACTATCAGCTGCTTGCACATTGGTCTGTGAAGAAGACTTAACGCCAGAAGTTGAAGACAGCAAGGATGAGAATTCTGAATTCAGAGATGACAAATCGGTGTCAGTTTTAGCCAACGCCTCTGTAGAAGAAGCCTGAGCTTTTGAAATATCTGTCATTCTAGTTTGTAGGTTTTCATAAAGGTTGAGCTGTTCTCCGATTTCTGTTGCGAGTTTAGCGTTAGTTCCTTTGATATCTTCAATCTTACTTTTAAGACTGGTAATCGTATCATCCAACTTCCCTTTGACACTATTCTCAGGCTTACCATCTTTACTATCAGACAAACTATTTTCATAAGCACCCAGATTAGATTCAACCGCTTGTACTAAAAGCTTCGATAAAGATTCAGACATATCTTTATTTTTTAACTCATCAAAAGAATTATAAGCTTGAATTAAAGACATAACGTGTTGATAGGCAGAAGAAATCTCCTGTACTTTAGCTCCATATGCCGCTGCCGCTTTTTGTGCATCCTCTACATTCACCGGCGCACTTGCAACCTTAATGCCATTCAGAGAAATATCAATTGAGCTGTCAACTGAAGTGGCTGCAGAATCATTAGCTACATTAAACTGCACATTAAAATTAGCGCCTTCAGCTAAATTAATTTCTTGCCCATTGGTTACTGTTTCACCATTGTATGTAATAGCTTTAATTGTTACACCTGTTGGTGGAGTGACCGACAAAGTAGCCTTTCCAACCTGGCTATTAACTGGGCTGGCTGTAGAGCTAGCCGCTTTCTCTGCAGCTACTGCCAGATTGTCTAACTCAGCACCTCCATTTCCTTGTGGTGTTCCAAATTGCGAAATGGTTGAATAGTCAAGAGCAGGAACAGGCAATCCGAATTTCACCTCTGTTGGTTGAGAAGCTGGCAAAGCTTTTACTGCTTCAGCTATTTGTGCCTTCAAAGAAGCATCGTAGCTTGTTGTAGCATCTCCTAACACTGCGCTAAGAGTAATAGGCATGCCTTCTTCAACACCATAGTAGGTCCTTAATTTATTATCAACAAAGTCCTTAATCTGTTGTTTATGGACATCTAATTGCCCACGTTCAGTTTCCAAAGCAGATTCCAAATCCGCTAATTGCTTACTGACATTATCAGCATCAACATCTTTTACTTCATCGGTCGGGCCAAGCTGTTTAGTGAAATTTTTTTGTGTTTCTTCTAACTTAGCGTAGAGTTTTTGAGTATCATCATGGACAACTTTTTCATCCATTTCCATCAGTTGCTTCATAAAAGCAGCATAGTTGATTTGGTCATCCGCACGCTGTTTGAGAAGGCTATCAAAATTCTTTCCATAAGTCGCCTGAGAATTATCCAAGTCATCAAAAGCCTTAGCATAAGTTTCCAGAGTCGTCTTCAGAGAATTATTGGCTTCGACAGATGAGGCAGACATACTGACTAGCGTTGGGAAGATATTCTTAGATCCAATGGCAGACTCCAACAAGTTGGTTCGATAATTGCCAATATTGGTAATTTGCACCTCTGAACTAGCCTGCACATTTTGCTGGGCTGTATAAAGATTACTCAGGATGCTAGCCATATACATATCAACCAATTGGCTATTCAAATCCGCGATAATATCCTTAGCCAGACTGTTGGCCTCATTTTCAATCTGCTGATTTCCTGCAGCGTTGACCTTATAAGTGACAATTGTCCGATCTGCGCTGATAGCATTAACATCTAGCACCTTCTCTGAAAAGTCACTTGGAATCGTTACGACCAGTTGATATTTGCCATTTTCGAGACCAGTATCCGCAGCTCCACGCGTCACAATATACCAGTTTTGAGAGTCATCCCGTTCCAGATTCTTGACATAGCTAGCTCCAAGATTATACTCTTTCTTGTCAACCTTGACAGCCCGATCCTCATTGACAACCGCAACATTCAGTTTAGTCTTTTGGTCAGTGCGAATCTTGCTGTCCCTAGCAGTGCTTGTATTCTTTTGCACTGCGACATTCAGCGTCACTACTGCAGCCAGCAAGGCGATAACCAAAACAACGTTTCCTATATACTTAAGTAATTTTTTATTTCCCATGGATGTAAATTTCTTTTTCTTTTTAAATTTTTTAGTTTACTGTTACATAAAAAAGCACACAGAAAGACACAAACAGCTCTAACAGTCTAATTCAGATGTTGATTCAGATTGTCAGAGCTTGCCTTTACATTGCAGCGATTTTCTTATCAAACATGAAAGAAACTGCCTTTTTTCATTTTTAATTTTTACAAAAATAGGAAGGCCCTTGCCTTCCTAAAGCCGTTATAACAAAATTAGCGAATTTGTGCGGCGATATCTTGGTCAGTTTGCTCAACGATGTCAGCAACTTTAATCAACTGAGCATTGATATCTTGGAGCAATTGTGCAAATTCTTTGATTTTTGGAGACAATGCATTGAATTGTGCTTCAAAGCTGTCAAATGCAGAACCATCCCAGTTATCAGCGATATTTGCCTGTTCATTAGTCAGGGTGGTCAAAACTTGAGTTACATTGTCAGAACCTTCAGTGTATCTTTGCGCAGATGTGCGTAGATCTTCTGGAGTTAATTTAATTCGTGCCATAGTTATTTCTCCTTTAGCAAATTTATATAACGGGTACATTATATCAATAATCACTTTATGTTTCAAGCTTTTAATGCTATTTTTTTAGAAAATATATTGACATGTTGTCAACCAAAACCATTTAAACACCTGATACTATAGCATTTTCGCCTGTTGGGCTCAAGCCATTAAAACCCCAATTTCTCAAAAATAAGTTGATAGTTTTCTTGGATTTGGTCTAGGCTAACAGTAATCTCCTCACGATTATGATTGTTCTTAACAGTCACCTGACCGCTCTCCACTTCGCTTTCGCCCAAGGTGATAAGAGTTTTGGCTTTAAAGATATCCGCAGATTTGAACTGAGCCTTGAGCTTGCGGTCTAGATAATCCCTCTCTGCTGCAAAACCTTGTGCGCGGAGAGCCTGCACTAACTCCAAAGCTCTGCCATTGGCACCAGCTCCTAAAACAGCTACATAAACATCCAGAGCGGTTTCAATCGGTAGCTCTACTCCTTGCTTGTCAAGTACGAGAAGTAGGCGTTCTAAGCCCATACCAAAGCCAACACCTGGCGTCTCTGGACCACCAAAGTAAGCCACCAGCCCATCATAACGGCCGCCGGCACAAATAGTCAGCTGACTGCCAGCCACCTCTGTCGTAAACTCGAAAATCGTATGATTATAGTAGTCTAGCCCACGGACCATGTTGGTGTTGATGACATAAGGAATCTGCAAGGTCTCCAGCATGGATCGAACGGCCGCAAAGTAGGCACTGCTCTCCTCATCCAGATAGTCCAGAATAGACGGAGCACCTTCTACAGCCGCCTTGTCTTCAGGTTCCTTAGAATCCAGCACGCGCAGCGGATTCTCCTCCAAGCGACGTTGGCTATCTGCTGATAGGCTAGGCTTCAGTGGAGTCAGATAATCAATCAAGGCCTGACGGTAAGCAGCTCTGCTCTCAGGATTCCCCAGCGAGTTAAGCTCCAAGCTGACATTAGTAATACCAATATCCTTGAAAAATTGAGCCGCCATGGCAATCATTTCTACATCTGTAGCAGGATTACTGGATCCAAAACACTCTGCTCCAATCTGGTGAAATTCCCGCAGACGGCCAGCCTGAGGCCGCTCATAGCGGAACATAGAGCCCATATAATAGACTTTGACAGGCTTTTGCACTTCAGGAGCAAAAAGTTTATTCTCTACATAAGAACGCACCACGGGTGCTGTCCCCTCTGGACGCAGCGTGATATGGCGGTCGCCCTTGTCATAGAAGTCATACATTTCCTTGGTCACAATGTCTGTCGTATCCCCGACCGAGCGGCTGATGACCTCATAGTGCTCAAAAATTGGCGTGCGGATTTCACCGTAATTGTATTTTCTAAATGTCTTGCGGGCAAAGTCTTCTACATACTGCCACTTGGCTGATTCTTGAGGAAGAATGTCCTGAGTTCCTTTAGGTTTTTGTAATTTCATCTTCTGACCTCCGCCTTCTTTAGTACTTATATTCTATCATAAGTCCGCCATTTTGAGGAGCCCGAAAGGGATTTTTCATTTGGAGGAACTAAATCCGTTTTCATGTTCCAAAATAGCTTGAAAAAAAGTCTGAATTGTGAGAAAATAAAAACAATTCAACTCAGATAGAAGGGGATAGCCATGAGAGACGATATCAAAATCAATGATCGAGCAGCTGCCATTCAGGATAAATTGGTGGAGAAGCTCGAGCGTATTTACGATCCGGATGTAGAGCTGGATGTCTATAACTTAGGGCTGATTTATGAAATCAACTTAGACGAAACCGGCCACTGCAAGGTTGTTATGACCTTTACCGATACAGCCTGTGATTGTGCTGAGAGTCTGCCCATCGCCATCATGGACTCTCTTAAGAAAATTGAAGAGATTGAAAGTGCCTCTGTCGAGGTTACTTGGTCTCCTGCTTGGAAAATCACCCGTATCAGCCGCTTCGGCCGCATTGCTCTGGGAATCAGTCCTAGATAAGAAGGAACTTAGTTTATCTACATTTAAAATAAAAACACCAAACCCGCTAGAAAAACTAGCGGGTTCTTTTGTCATATATAGGCTATTTCTTACCTGTTTCTTCTGGTTTCCAGAAGTCAGTAACAGCACCTTTAGCGGCAGACGATACCATGTGAGCATATTTACCAAGTACCCCGCGACTATAAAGCGGTGGAATAGTTGTTTCTGCCTTGCGTTTCGCAAGCTCTTCGTCAGAGACTGCCATGGAAATTTCCTTGGTATCTTGGTCTACCGTAACCATATCGCCTGTACGAAGATAGGCAATCGGGCCACCATCCTGAGCTTCCGGAGCAATGTGTCCGACAACCAAGCCGTAAGTACCACCTGAGAAGCGACCATCTGTTAGAAGAGCCACCTTGTCTCCTTGCCCCTTCCCTACGATGATAGACGAAAGTGACAGCATTTCTGGCATACCAGGACCACCCTTTGGTCCAACGTAACGGACTACAACCACGTCGCCATCAACCACTTCATCGGCCAGTACCGCATCAATAGCGGCTTCTTCCGAGTCAAAGACCTTAGCTGGTCCAACGTGACGGCGCACTTTAACACCAGAAACCTTGGCAACAGCGCCGTCTGGAGCTAGATTACCATGCAAGATAATGAGCGGACCGTCTGCACGTTTTGGATTTTCAAGCGGCATAATGACCTTTTGACCTG
>CAUSZI010000019.1:0-33165 GCA_963536045.1 uncultured Streptococcus sp. | reverse complement strand
TATCACTTGTTAATCTGCTGTTTACATGACTCCTACCTCTTCTTTCTCTAAAATTCTATATTTGGATTATTTCATAGTTCGTTGTTGAAGAGGCTGGGACAAAAGTCCTAGCCTCTCAATTGTCTTTGGATTGTCAAGCAAGACGCAGTGGTTGAGTGGGCTCTACTACGCTGATTTCATCAGCTTTTACAGCCCTACTCAACTGTGCGGAGGTGGGACGACGAAATCGAATTCTAACGAATTACCGATTTCTGTCCCACTCTCATTCGTTTTACGGTTTAATACGGTGCAGCATACGTGGGAATGGAATGGCTTCACGGATATGCTTGGTCCCTGCTACAAAGGTTACCATACGCTCGATACCGATACCGAAGCCACCGTGCGGAACTGTTCCATACTTACGAAGATCAAGGTAGAATTCATATTCTGTCGTATCCATACCAAGGTCATTCATTTTAGCAACAAGAGCATCGTAGTCTTCCTCACGCATAGAACCACCGATGATTTCGCCATAGCCTTCTGGTGCCAGCAGGTCAGCACAGAGTACACGGTCTGGATTTCCAGGAACTGGTTTCATGTAGAAAGCCTTGATGGCTGCTGGGTAGTTCATGACAAAGGTCGGTACTCCAAAGTGGTTTGAAATCCATGTTTCATGAGGTGAACCGAAGTCATCACCATGTTCCAGATGCTCATAGTCAGCATCTTCATCATTTTCATGGGCTTGCAAGAGGTCAATCGCTTGATCATAGCTAACACGCTTGAAAGGCTCTGCAATATAGCGTTTCAAAAGTTCTACATCACGTTCCAGTGTTTCCAAAGCTTGAGGAGCACGGTCAAGAACACCTTGGATCAAGGCTTTAACATACGCTTCTTGCAAGTCAAGTGACTCATCATGCGTCAAGTATGAATACTCTGCATCCATCATCCAGAACTCAGTCAAATGACGACGAGTTTTTGATTTTTCGGCACGGAATACAGGACCGAAGTCAAAGACACGACCAAGAGCCATGGCACCTGCTTCCAGATAAAGCTGACCTGACTGACTCAAGTATGCTGGAGTTCCGAAGTAATCTGTTTCAAAGAGCTCAGTTGAGTCTTCTGCCGCATTTCCTGACAAAATCGGGCTGTCAAACTTCATAAAACCATTCTTGTCAAAGAATTCATAGGTAGCGTAGATGATGGCATTGCGGATTTGCATCATTGCCACTTGCTTACGAGAACGCAGCCACAAGTGACGGTTGTCCATGAGGAAGTCCGTCCCATGTTCTTTGGGCGTGATTGGATAGTCATTTGACTCGCCGATGATTTCGATGTCTGTAATGTCCAGCTCGTAGCCAAATTTTGAGCGCTCGTCTTCCTTGACAATCCCTGTCACATAGACAGAAGTTTCTTGGCTAAGCTTTTTAATCGTATCAAACTTCGCCAATCCTTCTTCTTCGCCAAATTTCTCGATGAAGTTAGGCTTAAAGGCCACCCCTTGGAAAAAGGCAGAACCATCACGTAGCTGCAAGAAAGCAATCTTACCCTTACCTGACTTATTGGCTACCCAAGCACCGATAGTCACTTCTTGACCAACAAATGTTTTCACATCAATAATTGTTACGATTTTCTTTGACACGTTTTTTCTCTTTTCTATTTTTTATTCTTTATGACAGACTGCCTCGACATTATTACCATCTGGATCCAAGACAAAGGCTGCATAATATGACGAAAGGTTCCCCCGATAATTTGGCGCACCGTTGTCTTTTCCCCCTGCCTTTAAACCAGCCTCATAACAAGCTTGAACCTGCTCATGGTTTTCTGCCAAAAAAGCAAAGTGAATCGGAGACTGCTCTCCCTCCCCCAACCAAAAATCTCCACCAGGATGTGGGCTGTTGGGAGCAACAAAACTGAGTAGAGAACTACTTCTAAAAGCCAATTTGTAGCCTAGAGGAGAAAGAAAACTTGTATAAAAGTCTTTTGAAATTTGTAGATTCCTGACCTTTATCTCAAAATGATCAATCATATCTGCCTCCTAGATTGGTTGCTAAATGTCACTTTATTTCAAGACAAATCTTTTGGACATCTGTTCTATATTTTACCATAAAGCGATTGCAATAGCTATCCTTGAAGAGGCTAAATCTCAGAAAAATTAAAAAACCAGCCTCCTAAAGGCTGGCGGATAACTCTCTCTGAATAAGAGGACTAATTTTTTGTTCCATATAGCAGTCGATCAACCATGTCATCATCATAGTTCAAAACTTTTTTCAAAGCCATCTTAAAGCGCTGATCGCTGAGAATCTGACCTCCTGGACTCTGATCAATCGTCGCATAATTCCCCTCCCCATCCTGAGTAAAGGCTACAGTGAGCTCTTGGTCAGGGTCTTCACAAACATTTCTCTGAGGATCTTTTGAACTGGTAGACGGTCGAAAGTCCATTCTTTGCAGACGAAACGACAGTTCTTTATGAAAAGCCGCAATGTCCTTCTGACGATTGGCCACAGACTCATGTTTCTCCAGCCAAGTCAAAACATCTTCTCTTGTAATATATATCATCTTCCCCTCCTAAACCAAATCAAAGTTCGCCCTGTAAATGACCGTATCATAGCTTGGGCTAGCTGCTGACAGAGCTGCTTGAATGATATGGAGCACGCGCTGCTGTTGACCTTCGAAATCCAAAGGCAGGAGCATATTGGAGACATTTTTGACAATCACTCCCTTGGTGAATTCCCCATCTTCATAAGAAAAATCCTGCTGATGAAAAATGGTCTTGGTCTTAAATTCAATCACCTGTCCTTGCAAGATTAGCTTATAGGTTTTCTTCCAGTTGGTTCTGCCACCAAAGCGATAAAGGACCAGATAAATCCCCAAATCATGGTCTGCAACCCAATCGCCCGTCTCAAAGACTAGCTCGTCATCAATGCCAGCTTTCTTTAAAAGCTCAATCCCTTCTTCAGAAATCATCTCGTGCACAAACTTCCAACTTCCTTCTTGGGGAAGAGTTGCTGTTCCCTCGGTCTCCTTCTGAGGGCTACTACTGACTGCTTTATGATGAACTCTTTTAGGGGTAAATTCTTCCTCCCAAGTCATATCTTCTTCTATGTCACTGACAGCCCGCCTAGTCGGTAAAAAATCCAGACACTTTTCTAATAATCCCATATCCTATCTCCTCTTTATCTGTACTCCACGTGGTTTACTTCCCTTATCTTCGTATCATAATAAGGGTTAATCTGCGACAGGGCATGTTGAATCACTGTTACGATCTTGTCCTCTCGTCCTTTTAAAACCTTGGGAATCACAAGCTGGGAGATTGTTTCTGTTGATAGACCTTTTACACTTTGATCTTCCTCATTGAGAACCGGATATCTATCGGCCCGCTCTTCTTCTAGGCGAAATTCAAGCAAGTGCCCACCGAGAATCATGGCTAAAACCTGATATTTCCCTTCCCCAATACGAAATTGCTTGACGCAGAGAAAAATTCCTCTCTTCTCATCCTCTAGTAAAAATGGCAGAGCCAGTTCTTTTTCTTCAATAGAAAAATCCTCGAGAAGCTTCTTCTCCCTTTCCCCTATTTCCTTTCTGATAAAACCCATTTTATCTCCTTTTGTACAAAATAATCTTCATCCCTATTATTACTTAAGTAAAAAGACCATGAGGAACACACTGCAAGTCAATAGAATGCAGGGCTAGACCAAATGGACTTCTTTTATTATACACCGAAACACCGTCGTCTTCAACTAAATACTCCTTAAATTTATAAGTCGTCTGGTAATTTCTATCAGAAAGTGACTTCTACTAACTTAATCTGCCATTGATAGCTGCTATTTAATCAATAGGCGGATCATCCTTTACCTTTCACTCCTGTTTGCAAGCCCTAGCAGCTAGAATATAACTGCTCCCAGCTTTTATTTTCTGAACAAAATCTTCTCAATTCAACCAGAAAGCTTGAAAGCGATTTTATGATATTCTATATTATTTTACCATTTTGTCAAACTGTTTGCCAGTACAGTCAAAAATAAATTGAAAAGGACGAACGCTGAGTTCATCCTTATCTATTGTTTATAAATCTTTGTAGGTTATCTTTAGCAAGCAATGCCGGATTGTGAACTCTATTTACTCTCCATAAATTGCTGCAGGCGTCCAACGGCTTCTTTGAGTGTTTCCAGATCTGTCGCATAGCTAAGACGGACATTTTCTGGAGCACCGAAGCCTGCTCCGGTCACCAGAGCCACGCCAACTTCTTCTAAGATTGCTGTCGTAAACTCGGTCACATCTGTATAACCTTTCATTTCCATGGCTTTCTTGACATTTGGAAAGAGATAGAAGGCCCCTTGTGGCTTGACCACTTCAAATCCTGGCACCTTAGCCAAGAGCGGATAGATGGTATTGAGACGCTCTTCAAAGGCTTGACGCATAGTCTCGACTGTTTCCTGACTACCAGTCAGAGCTTCGATAGCTGCATATTGAGCCGCTGCTGTCGGGTTGGAAGTCGTCTGACCTGCAATCTTACTCATAGCTGCTATAATCTCTGGCTCACCAACTGCATAGCCAATCCGCCAGCCTGTCATGGAGTAGCTCTTAGAGACACCATTGATGACCACTGTATGCTTGCGAATCTCCTCTGATAGACTAGAAATTGGCGTAAATTTATTGCCGTTATATACCAGACGTCCATAGATGTCATCTGCTAAAATCAGAATGTCATTCTCCACAGCCCAGTTTCCAATCTCCAGCAGCTCCTCTGCTGTATAAATCATACCCGTCGGATTGGACGGAGAATTCAAAACCAAGACCTTAGTCTTATCAGTACGAGCAGCTTCTAACTGTTCCACCGTTACCTTGAAATTATTTTCTTCAGTGGCTTGAACAAAAACAGGAGTCCCCTCGGCCATCTTAATCTGGTCCCCGTAACTAACCCAATAAGGCGTCGGAATGATAGTTTCATCACCTGGGTCAAGAACACTCATAAAGAAGGTGTAGAGGGAGAACTTAGCTCCGGTTGCCACCGTCACTTGATTCGGCTGGATTGTGTAGCCGTAATAGTTGGCAAAATACTCCACCACTGCTTCTTTTAGCTCTGGCAGACCGCTAGTCACCGTATAAAAGCTAGCACGTCCATCCTCAATGGCAGCCACAGCCGCATCTCGAATATTCTTAGGCGTCGGAAAATCCGGCTCTCCCAGAGTCAGAGACAGAATATCCCGCCCCTGTGCTTCCAAAGTCTTAGCACGCGCTGCTGTTGCCAAAGTCACGCTTTCTTCCATCTTTAAGACACGATTTGATAATTTCATAGTCCCTCCTTGCTGACCAACTGTCCGCTTTCAAAACCAATCAGGTAGTAGGTGCCTCCCGATTTGACTTCCCAGATGGGCTGATCCTGAAAATAGCCCATGGTCACCTTATCAATAGTTCCTGCTCCATTTTCCTTGGCAATGCTCTCCGCCTCTGCCTGACTGACACCTTGGTTCAGCCGATAGACCCGAATCTCATTGGAATCTTTTGCAATCAATACAGCTTTTTCGACACCCTTACTTGTCTTACCAAGCAGACTGTAGTAAGATTCCTGCCCATTGTAGATGGCAAATGAGTCAACTTTTTCAAGATCTGCATATTCCTTGGCCAAGCGTCTGCTTGCTTCCTTAGCCGACTGTCTCGGCTGCATGGATACTTGCAAAACTGCAAAAAATGAAAAGACAAGAACACTGAGAACGATAAAAATACCGATAAGGTACTGCCAAATTGGAAAACTGGCTTTATTTCTATTTTTATATTTCACTCCGTCATTATACTACAAATACTCCTATTTTTCTATCTTTTTTTGATGAGAATATTCTCATAATTCTAAAGCAATATCCTTGCATATGATACTATTTATTGGTAAAATATTGTTATGAAGATTACAGACGATTTAAGCAAAGAAACTCTGCTTGATTTGAAAACCATGATTGTCTTTCACAAGGCAGCAAGAACCATCCGTGCCATTGAAGCCCAGATTTTTAAAAAGCATGATTTGACTCCTACTCAGTTTTCCGTCTTAGAAACCTTGTACAGCAAAGGGGAACTGCGTATTCAGGATCTGATTGACCGCATATTGGCTACTTCTGGCAACATGACTGTCGTCATCAAAAATATGGAACGCGACGGCTGGATTGTCCGCACCTGCGACCCAAATGACCGCCGGGCTTTTTTGATTGGTTTGACAGAACAAGGCAAAGCTAAAATTGAAGCCGCCCTGCCTGATCATATCAAAAATATCCAGCAAGCTCTTTCCATTCTCGAAGAAGACGATAAGCAAGATTTGATTCGTATTCTAAAAAATTTCAAAAAAATGAGCTAAATAATTGCTAACTAGTGATTAATGTTGTAACATATATTGTAACAAGAGAAATTTCTCTTTATTTTATAAAAAGGAGACAATGCAATGTCTAAAGTATTATTCATCGTCGGCTCGCTTCGTCAAGGTTCTTTCAACCACCAATTGGCTGAGCAAGCTGAAAAAGCCTTGGCTGGCAAGGCAGAAGTTTCATATCTTGATTACAAAGATGTACCATTCTTCAACCAAGACATCGAAAGTCCTGCTCCAGCTGCTGTTTCTAAGGTTCGTGAAGAAATTTTGGCCGCTGATGCCATCTGGATTTTCTCACCTGTCTACAACTGGGCTATTCCAGGAGTAGTGAAAAACCTCTTGGATTGGACTTCACGCGCTCTGGATCTATCAGACCCAACTGGCCCATCTGCTCTGAATGCTAAGGTTGTTACAGTTTCATCTGTTGCAAACGGCACATCACCAGATGAAGTATTCAAGCACTACCGCAGCCTGCTGCCTTTCATCCGTATGAATGTGGTAGAACCATTCACAGGAGTTGGTATCAACCCAGAAGCATGGGGAACTGGTCAACTGACTGTCGCAGAAGACAAACTTGCTGAACTCTCAGCACAGGCTGATGCTCTTTTAGCAGCCCTTAACTAAAAAGAGAAGATTATAAAAAAGAAAAGAAAACTTATAAGACACTAACCCCCCGCAAATAATTGCGAGGGGTTTTAGAATACTTTACTAATAGGAACAGGTATTATAAATCAGCTAAAGAATATTTAGGATAAGGAATTTGAGGTAATTTATCTTCTATATTTGCTTGTATCTTCTTTTCTGATATAGTCATATACCCAATAAAACACTTTCATCCTTATTATCATATTCTAAGTATTTTTCTTTTTTAATCTTTTCAGAACTATTATCTGTTTGAATAAATGGGATCTTATGAGACCAAAATAAGCAATAAAGAAGCCCATATCACTTAGCAAATAAGACAAATAGCTACCTTTGCTTAAATACTCAACAGATTGATAGATGGCGAAAAAGGCAAAAAGCAAGCCAATTCCAAATTTACCATATACATTTCGGCTAAAAATGTATAAAAACTCATCTTTTATAGGTAGTGTTTCAAAATGAAACTCTTTAAATGACGTCTCTTTCTTTGTCCTTGCAAGCAATTCTACTAGATATCCGACAAAAACATAACCCAAAACTAGCAAGATTAACTTCCACAGGAAGGACAACTGGCTATTCGAAACAGAAGTAAATCCATGTAGCAGCACAATGCTAGCTGCGGGAACATATTTCGTGAGATCTAGATGGAATTGTGGACTATGAACATTTGCATAAATTTTATTAGTTTTAAGTTCCAAATAATAGTTTCTACCCTGAAAGGTTAAGAGATAGGTTAAATATTCATATTTTTTCATTTTATATCCTATTTTCTATTTTTATAATTTGACAATAAATTAAATTTGCAATCATTATATTATTAAAGTCCCATATTATTCAAATAACTTTCAGTACCTGGGTTCCCCTTTTCATCGTCCAGTAAATAATTTTTTACATTTTCGACAACAGGCTCTGCATAATGATCATAAAATCCATCGAATAATTGATTTCCCGCCCAGCTGAATACTGTACCTGCGATAAATCCAACACCTGCACCAGCTATTGAACCGGGAGGGCCAAAAATCGTCCCTATGCTTGCGCCTACTTTCGCACCTACAATTCCTATTCCGAAGTGCCCCGCCGTCTTAAGAGTCGCATCTTCAATATCAGCTCCATCATCAATCTGACTTTGATAGTCCCAAGCAACTAAAGCAGCGTTAACGCCTCTAGAAAGCAATCCACCAAAGATAGTGGAATTAGTTTGTAGTTCAGGTCCATTTGCAGTCTCAACAACTTCAGTTGTTGTAGTTACAAAATTTGACCCAATGCCTACATTTGGACTATCTAAACCAAGTGAATAGGCCTTAAGTTGTTTAATCATCTCCCAGGTAAGGCCAGCTTTCTGTAAATTTTTGATCACAGTTGGATTGTTAGCTAACTGTTTATCAACTCCTTCTACTATTTCACTGATTAGGTTATCCCGAACCTCTTTGTCTAGATCTGGAAAATTCTTATTTAAAAATTCTTCTACTGCTGATTTCTTTTCACTAAAAGTAGACGCTTTTTCTATCTTATTCAAAGTACTTCCATATTCTTTGGCCAAATACTTAGCATTCTTAGAAGAATCATATTTTATACTTTCAATCTTCTGTCCTTGCATCTTCTTGGCCCAGCTCATGTCCACGCCATCAACATAGTGATTACCGTTGCTGTCTACTAGGACTTGGCTTAGCTGGCCGGCTCCTTGAATAGCTAGCCGAAGAACTTCTAGACTATCGCTGAAATATTGAGAAACCTGAGCAACAAAGAACTCCAGCTTTTCAATCTTCTCTTCCAACTCTTTGATTTGTGATTCAATTTGCGACTCTGCACTAGAGAGAATCACCAGAGACTGCATATGAGAAACGATATTAAATGTAGCAATAGACTTCATGCGCTCTAAGAATGATTCTTTTGCTTCAATAGCCTTTTTGACAGAGGCTAGCTGCTGCTCTCTCAACTCTTTTGTCTTCTTCAGCTGATCCAGGTCGAGGTTTCCGTACTCAGCTACCTGAGCATCTGCAGCTCTGTATGAATTTAACTCCGTTTGAATGTCGTCCACTGCAGCCTGTAGCTTCTTAATGGCAGGAATGATAATCTCTGAAAAGAGGCCTTTCCCTGCTGTATAGGCAGCTCCCATGAGTTCTCCAGAGTCTAGGGTAGCTATTAGGTGGTCACATCCCTGAGACAATCGGTCTGTCACCTCATTGGCCACTTGAATATTACTAGACATAGCCTCCATCAGCTGTGAAGACTCTGACGCACTGTACTTTACTCCCATGGTAAAGAGTTCCTTTCTTTCGTCAATTTTTCTCGATTTTCATCTAATTTTTGCCGAACTTTCCTTGTTTGTTTGGAAACATTGTCCAACTCTTGCTCTACATAGCTGTCAATTGTTTGCTGCAAGGCTTGGTTTTCTTCCCATATTTTACGATTGGTAGAACTAGTCTCTGATACGGGATCTATCAAATTTTCTATTTGGGCATTCATCGTCCAAATATCTGTACGAAAATCCATTACCTTCTCTTCATAACGCCTTTTGAGAACTAAAAGATCTTCTTCTTGATTCTCAAGCTGAATGATTTGCTTATGTAATTGCTCACGTTTTTCTTGATTTTTATCTTTTATCATCAGTTGCTCCAACGTTGCGCCTGCTCTACATCACGCTTTTCAATTTTATAAGCTATATCAGGAAATTTATTAGCCTGAACTAGGACAGCTGCACTAAAGTCACTGACAGCCTGCAGCATTTGATTGCATGCCTGACGGCCTGCTTCCATCCCAGCAATCTCTGTAGTATAGCTAAACTCTACCTGCTGATTTTGCTTGTCACTTGTATCTACCCCAACCAATTCACTGATAGCGTTCCGAGCAGAGATAGCACTTGACTTGATTTCCCTTTTTCATACTTCCTTCACATAAACCAACTCTTGTTCACTAGATAGATCAGGTCGGTAAGTGAAGCCGGCAAAGCTTAATTTTTTCATCTGTTCGACTTCTGTCACTTGGTTAGTTATTAGAGATGTTAAAAACTCGCCACGTGCTTTTTTAGAAATGGTCGAATGGACCTTCAGCTTGCCGCCTCTGTTTTCCAGAAACTTAAAGCCTATCATGCGCTGGCGGATTTCCTTGGAAAAGACTGTTTCAAACTCGCTGGACAGGAGGGAGAAAATCACCTCATCTTCTGCTAGAGCCTGGTCATAAGCTTCTTTCCAAAATGCCTTGAGACTCTTCCCATCTAACTTGAGTGGCATCATAAAGTCCAAGCGATGAGGCGCTATGGGTTCCAGGGCTGGAATGACTCCGTAAAGCGCTGATGTGATAGCAAGATACTTCTCGATATACTGACTTTCCTTCTTGGTATAGCCCTGCCTCTTGATATAGCGGTACATAAGGCCATCAAATAGATAAAGTGCTGGAGCATGCTGCGCAGTTCCTTCTCGCAAAGCCTGAATGGCTTGCCACTCTACCTCCGCTCTTTCTGGGGAGATTTTATAAAATGATGCCAAGTCAGTTACTGACATGGTTGCCAACTCATCCAACACAGTTTGGGTTTGTGCTGAAGGTAGATTCGGGATTGCGGATGGCGCAGTTAGATTCAACTCTTTCGCAGTTGGGATAAGAATTTTCATAGTTTCCTTCTTTCATTTAGTGAATATGGCGGACAACCCATTTTCCCAAGGCTGTCTCTAGTATATAGCTGCCGATGATGAAGCCTAGCAGATTGGTCAAGATATCACCCAAGTCAAAAATGCCAAGATGAAAGAGATACTGGCTCCCCTCAACCAGACTGATAGCCAAGGTAAAATAAGCTAAATGTTTCCATGACAGCTTGCAGAGAAAGCCCAGCGGAATGAACATAATGATATTCATGGTGGGTACCAGCTTATCTCCATAAATCCAATTATAGGTAAAAGACTGCAGGTCCAGACTAAAGCCCTGCCTGCCGATATTTTTCAAAAAGAGAGCATAAAACAAAATGATAAAATAAAGGGCGTAACTAGCTACCACCTGCCAGCGGGGAATGTGCCGACTATAGAGGCCGCGAATAAAAAACGAACTGATAGCTGTCAAAGTCAGGATGATAGAAGCTGGTATCAACAGATTCCACTCTGGCTGATTCTTGTAAAAGACGACGGCTACATAGGCATAAAAAAAGCGCATATAGAGCCAAGACCAAAAAATCAGACTGCCTAGGAAGGCTGTCATATCAAAGATTGTTTGTTTTTTCATCTGAGACCTCCCTTTCTTCTTTTTAAAATTATATCAAATTTCAATGGGACATTCTATTTTTTGCTTGACTTTGATTTACAGAGATGTTATCATCTAGTTATAAAGACTAGATAAGAAAGTGATAAAGATTTGAACACTCATCAAGTTTTTCCCAAGTGGGACGAAATACCAGAACTAGACCTATATTTAGACCAAGTTCTGCTCTATGTAAACAATGTCTGTGGCTCTTCCTTTTCAGCTGCTGACAAGGGACTGACCGCTTCTATGATTAACAACTATGTCAAGCACGGCTATATTGCCAAGCCTGTCAAGAAAAAATATCAACGCCGCCAAGTAGCACGCTTGATTGCCATTACGACCTTAAAAACGGTCTTTTCTATCCAGGAAATCTCGGCTACTTTAAATATGCTGCATAAAGAAGCCGATTCGCGAGAGCTTTATGATGACTTCGTTGACTATATGAACGGCAATAAACTAGAGGTGGTACCTATCATTTCCACTGCCTGCCAGACGGTCAAACTCTATCAAAAGACATTATCCCTAATCCAAGTACCAAATGAGGAGGAAGAAAATCTTGAACTACGCGCTTAAACTCAGTAAAAAACTATCCTTCGGTGAAGAAATTGCCAACGCTGTTACCCATGCGGTAGGGGCTGTTCTGATGCTGATTCTGCTGCCTATCTCAGCCATTTATAGCTATGAAGGGCACGGGTTGGTTGCTGCTGTCGGAACTTCTATCTTTGTTATCAGCCTCTTTCTCATGTTTCTCTCTTCAACTGTCTACCATTCTATGTCCTATGGCTCGACCCACAAGTATATCTTGCGCATTATCGACCACTCCATGATTTACATTGCTATCGCTGGCAGCTACACGCCAGTCGTGCTGTCGCTGATGAATAACTGGTTTGGCTATCTCATCATTGCCATCCAGTGGGGCACGACCATTTTTGGCATTCTCTATAAGATTTTCGCTAAGAAGGTTAATGAAAAATTCAGCTTGGCTCTCTATTTGATTATGGGCTGGCTGGTTGTCTTTATCATTCCGCAGATTATCGGTCAAACTGGACCTGTATTCTGGGGACTCATGCTGGCTGGTGGCCTCTGCTATACTGTAGGAGCTGGCTTCTATGCTCAAAAGAAGCCCTACTTCCACATGATTTGGCACCTTTTCATTCTAGCGGCCTCTGCCCTGCAATACCTGGCTATCGTTTATTTTATGTAAGAGAAAAATACAAAACCGTCTGAGGATTCTCAGACGGTTTATTTGTTTATGCTGATTGTTGATTCATCCCTGCTTTTCTAGAGTCCTTCTTTGCTTGTGCGCTTTTCTGACTTGCTGAAAGATTGGATATAAGATTGGGACAGCGATGACTGTCGCTAGACTGGAGCCAAATGTACCAGTAATCTTAGCTACTGCCAGTAAAAAGGCTGCTGGTAAACTACTCCCGCCAAACAGTGTTCCTGTCAGAGTGTACTTGAGGATATTAAGCACAATCTTCACCAAAGCTGCGGCTACTGCTGTCACAAGAATATTTCTTAGTTTATCCCCTCTCTGAAAGAGTCCTTCATACAGAAAATGAATCACCACTGCTACCGCAAGTGCTTCTAACAAGATAATTGGGATTTCCGCTGCATAACCATTTAACAAGTCAAATATTCCCAATCCAATGGCAGCTGCTAAAAAACCGAGTTTACTGCCAAAAATCAGACAGCCCACTACCACTAGTGCATTTCCAAAGTGAATAAACTGAGCTCCCACAGGAATTTTAAAAAACTGAATGCTCAGAAAAATCAAAGCAGCAAATAAACTAATCATGGTTAAGGTTTGCAAATCAAGTGTTTGTTTCTTCATCTTTTTCCTCCATTAAGGCTTGAAAATCAGCAAAAAGCTCTCCTAGGTAGGGCTGGTAAAAAACGCCCTTCTTTGGATCTATTTGCTCTTTAAAGCTAAGTGCCAAGCTCTTTTCAATAAACTTCAAAATCACAGGCAGAGCTTTCTTGATGTCAACCTCTTGAATAAAAGCCGCAGCCACAAGTGTCGTCAAAATATCACCCGTTCCAAAAAAATGCTGGGGCAGAGATGGACTAGAAAAGAGGTTAAACTCTTCTGTTGCTTCATCAAAATAGGCCACACCAATCTGATTCTCTTTCATCGGCAAGCCAGTCAGCAAGACCTTGCTCGGTCCTAACTCAGTCAAACGCTTGCAGTAGTCCTCCCATCTATCTTCTGATAAACTCTCTTCGTAGGGTTCTTCCAATAACAAACAAGCTTCCGTCAAATTGGGCAGAACCAAATCGGCATGCTGGCAGAGGCGACGCATATGGTCTAGATGGGCATCTGAAAATCCCTGATAAAAAGTCCCCTTGTCCCCCATGATAGGATCCACGATAAGGGGCAAGCTTTTTTCCTCTTTAAAGCGCAGCAAATTTTCCACCTGAGTATCAGACTTCAAATATCCTGTTACCAGAGCTGAGAAGTCGAACTCAAGGCTCTGCCATTGTTTCAAAAAAGCAAGCATCCCATGCGTGTAATCATCTATATAGATGTTTGAAAATCCGCCTGTATGGGACGACAAAATCATGGTTGGCAAGAGGGCGACTTCTAGCTGGCAAATTGCAAAGAGCGGCAGGGCAGCTGTTGCGGCAACCTTACCTAAGCCAGAAATATCTGTGGCCAGAATGACTGTTTTTATTTTCATGACTCCTCCTACTTGCTCTCTATTGTAAAATATCTGAAAATGAGTTACAATATGAAAAAATCAAATCTGTATGGGGACAGTTTTATGGTTAAAGCAAAATACCAACGCATCGTCGATAAGATTACTAAGGATATTAAAGAGGGAAAATTGGCTACTGGTCAGAAAATCCCTTCTGTCCGGAAGCTTGCTGAGCGTTATCACTGTAGCAAGGATACCGCGCAAAAGGCTCTGATTGAGCTCAAATATCAGAAATACATCTATGCCGTTCCCAAAAGCGGCTACTATGTACTGGAGAATACTCAGGAAGAAAAGCAGGATTTGGAGCTGCCTGTGAGGGATGACCGCCACCAAGCCTACGAGGATTTCCGACTCTGTGTAAATGAAACTCTGATCGGCCGGGAAAATTATCTCTTCAACTACTACCCTCAGCAGGAAGGACTGGAGGATTTGCGTCGCTCCGTGCAAAAGCTAATGCTTGACTCTGCTGTCTATGCTTCTAGGGATCAGCTGGTACTGACTTCTGGCACCCAGCAGGCCCTCTATATCCTTTCACAGATTGAATTTCCCAATCAAAAAGAGCGTATCTTGGTGGAGCAGCCGACCTACCATCGGATTAATGATCTTCTGCTAGCACAAAAACTTCCTTATGAAACCATTGAAAGGACACCGCAGGGGATTAATCTGCAAGAGCTGGAGAAGATTTTTCAAAGCGGAAAGATCAAATTCTTCTACACTATTCCGCGTTTTCACTATCCCTTGGGCCACTCCTACAGTCGGCAAGAAAAGGAAGAGATTCTTCGGCTGGCACAGCTCTATGATGTCTATATCGTAGAAGATGACTATCTATCAGACTTTGATAGCCGACGGGAGCTGACCTTTCACTATCTAGATAATAGCCAGCGCGTCATCTACATCAAGTCCTTTTCAACTAGCCTTTTTCCAGCCCTGAGGATTACTGCCCTGCTCCTTCCACCCCAGATTCAAAAGACCTTCATTTCTTACAAAAGCGCCGTGGATTATGACAGCAACCTCATCATGCAGAAAGCTCTATCGCTCTATATCGACAGTCTCATGTTTGAAAAAAATAGGCTGGCGCTGCTGCAGCTTCAAGAAGAGGAAGCAAGAAAGGCTCAAAAGCTGCTAGAGCAAGCTCAACTCTCGCTAGCCAGCTATCTGACCAAGGACGGCATCTTGCTAGACTTAAGGTCACTTTCTTCCGTCAGTGCTCTCAAACATAGTAGCCTGCCGCTTGACTTCTTTGAACAAAGCTACCTTGCTAGCTGTCCTTACCAGTACGCCAAGCTGCCTTATGATAACTTAGAAGAAAATCTAGAGAAATTAAAAGCCTATTTAAAATAGGTGTGGAATTTCAAATGAATTCTACACCTTTTATTTATAAACAAGCTTTTCAAGATTCCATCATCCCAGCCTGCAGTTGGTACATTTTCTTATAGGTGCCATCCTGTGCTAACAATTCTTCGTGGCTGCCGGATTCGATAATGCGGCCCTTATCTAAGACATAGATGCAATCGGCATCCTGAATAGTAGACAGACGGTGGGCAATGGCAATGGTTGTCCGTCCCCGCCGCATTTTCCTCAGTGAAGCTTGGATCAGCTCCTCTGTTTCCGAATCAATATTGGCTGTCGCCTCATCCAAAATCAAGATTTTAGGCTTGGTGGCGATGGTTCTGGCAAAGGCTAGAAGCTGACGCTGACCACTGGAAAAAGTCGCTCCCCGCTCAGTCACAGGGGAATCATAGCCTTGAGGCAGCTGACTGATAAAGCCATGAGCGTCTACAAACTTAGCTGCTTCTATAATTTCTTCTCGCGTCAGCTGCTCTTGGTAAAGCTGAATATTGGAAGCAACGGTACCGTGATAAAGGAAGGGATCCTGCAAAACAAGGCCAATCTTTCGCCTCAGCTCCGCCTGACTATAGTCTTTAATATCACGGCCATCAATCAAAATCTGCCCCCGCTCAAACTCATAAAAACGCAGAAAAAGATTGATAATAGAGGACTTGCCAGAGCCAGTCGAGCCCACAAAGGCAATTGTCTGGCCTTTTTTGACAGAAAAGGAGATATCCCGCAAAACATCTCGCTTTCCATCATAAGAAAAGGAAACATGCTTGAATTCGATGCTGCCATCTTGGATTTGCAAGTCTTGGTTAGCCTGCTCAGGCTCGTAGTCAGTGCGGTCCATAATTTCAAAAACCCGCTCTGCAGCAACCATAGATGTCTGTAAAACAGAGTAATTCTGCATGACATCAATCAAAGGATTAAAAAGCTGATTGACATACTGGATAAAGGCATACATAATACCAGCCGTAATTCCCGCCACTTGCCAAGTCAAGCCAAAGTAAGTCAGAATCACTCCATAAGCCAAGATTTTCAGCAGGGACATGGCCGGTCTCAGAAAGAGACTGTTGATATTGAGATAGCGATTGGTGAAGCCTAAATGCTGACCGTTGATTTCTTCAAATTCCCGCAGCAAGCGCTTCTCTTGCCCAAAAGCTTGGATAATCCGCATCCCTTCAATACTCTCAGATAGCTTGACATTCAAATCACTGAGCTTATTCCGAACCTGCTTCAGCTGACGATTGGATAGATGCTGATAAAGCAAGATAGAGGCTGCCATCAGAGGTAAAAAGAGAGCGATCATGAAGGTCAATTGCCAGTTGAGGGCAAACATGGCGCTCAAAGTAACAACTAGAATCAGTAAGGAGCTCAAAAAATTAGAAAAAATCTCACTGAACATATCTGCGACTGCCTGAGTATCATTAGTCAGGCGGGAAACGATAGCACCAGCTGGCGTCCTGTCAAAATAAGCCATTTGCAGACGCTGGATATTGGCAAAGCTTTCCTGTCGCAAGTCCCGAACCACACTTTGAGCCACACGTGCAAAGAAATACTTTCCCAAGAAGGTAAAAAGTACCCGCAAGAGGAAAAGGCCATAGTAAAGAGCCAGCAAAGGCAGGCCAGCCCAAGCTTGATTACGGCCGATAAACTGATCAATAAAATAGCGAGCCAAGAGCGGCAATGCCGTTGTGACCAGAGTCGTCAGCAGGATGAAGCTCAAGGCCATGCTGCTTACTATTCTGTAGCGCCACATATAGCCTAGGAGGCGATGAAAAGTTGCTTTCTTTTTCATATTAATCTTCCTTCTTCAAGCTTTCTGCCAGCTGCTGATTATGGTATGTCTGAGCATACCAGCCCTTTTGCTCCAGTAGCTCTTGGTGAGTGCCCCGCTCCTTGATTCGTCCCTCTTCCATGACCAAAATCAAGTCTGCATGCACCAAGGCCGACAGACGATGAGCTGTGATGATGGTTGTCTTGCCAGCACGCTCTGACTTTAGATTTTCTAAAATCAGATGCTCTGTCTTGGCATCAACAGCCGACAGGGAATCATCTAAAATCAGAATTTCAGGATTGGTAATAATAGCACGACTCATCGCCAAGCGCTGCTTCTGTCCACCAGACAGAGACAAACCCCGCTCACCGACAACCGTATCCAGCCCCTCTGGCATAGCTTGGATATCCTCATAAACACCGCATAGTTGAGCAGCAGCTAGAACCTGGCTATCTGTCAGCTGGGGGTTAGCAAAGCGGATATTGTCCCGAATCGACAGAGCAAAGAGCATCTGTTCCTGTGGTACATAGCCGATAAGACGGCGCAAGTCTTTGAGGCGGTACTCCCGGATATCATGGCCATTCAGATAGATAGCCCCCTCCTGAATATCCTGCTCCCGCAGCAGCAAGCGCAGAAGAGTGGTCTTCCCAGAGCCCGTCTGACCAACAATTCCCAGTGTCTGTCCCTGCTCAATGGAAAAATGAATAGCCGATAAACTAGTCTCCTCTGCATAAGCAAACTTCTGAATGTCATAATCTAATCGACCATTTTCCGCATGAGAGAGGGGGTGTTCAGACTCCTTGACATCTGACTCCTGAGCCAACAATTTCTCAATCCGCTCATAAGAAACAGCCCCTCGCTGGCCAATGTTAAAAAGATAGCCTGTAGCCTGCAGTGGCCAAACCAGCATATCCAGATAAGTGATAAAAGTAACCAACTCTCCTATGGTAAACTGTCCTTGGGAGATAAAAATTCCACCGAAAATCAAGGTCAAAACATAAGAAAGACCGATAAAGAGCAAAACCAAGGGGTCAAAAAGAGAATCGTACTTGGCAGCCAAAACATTTTTTTCGTAGACTTCTTGATTTGTCTTGGCAAAAGACTGAGTCTCCGCCTCTTGATAGCCAAAGGACTTGGTCACTCGAATCCCTGAAACACTCTCCTGAACCTTATTGTTCAAATCCGAAAAAGCCTCTTGAGCAGCCTTAAAACTTTCATGATTTTTTCGGCCAATCAAACCCGTGCCCCATGACAAGAAGGGCATGGGCACAATGGCAATCAAGGTCAGCCGCCAGTCCAAAACGAAAAACATAGTCAGCAGGGTCACCAGGGCTGTAATAGAAGCATCCACAGCTGACATGACTCCGCCACCAGCCAGACTGACAACTGAATTGATATCGTTGGTCGCATGAGCCATCAAGTCCCCTGTTCGGTATTTCTGATAAAAAGAGGGAGACATGTGAGTAAAGTGCTCGAACAATCGAGAGCGCAGAATTCGTCCCAGATTATTGGACGTCCCTAAGATGTAAAGGCGCCAGACATAACGCAGGCCGTACATGATAAAAGCTGAAGCAATCAGCAACAGCAAATTAAAGAGCAGCTCTTGAGAAGTCAGATGTTTGCTAGCAATTCGGTCAATAACCTGACCGATGACTCTAGGCGGTATCAGATTGAAGACACTTACCAAGGACAAGGCCAAGATACCAATGATATAGCGCCGCTTTTCCAACTTAAAAAACCAGGCTAATTTTCTAATGAAGTTCATAATTTCTCCTATTCTTACTAGTCTTTTTATTATACTGTTTTTTGAGGAAAAATGAAACACAGCGGATTGGAGCGCTGTGCTTCGATTCTATTTTTTACTGGTCAGCTGGTAACTAACAGCCAGCAAATCAAAGATTTCCTGATCGCTCAGGGTATCATCCAAGGGCAGACTGAGCCAATATTTCTTATTCATGTGAAAGGCCGGATAAATCCCCTTTTTCTGAATCAGCTCTGCCACATGGTCATTCTTAACATTCAGCACCTCAATAGCGCCGCTTCGCTCTGCTTCAAACTTAGACCAGTCTGTGGTCAAAAAAGCTCCGTACCATTTTTTACTGTCCTGGTGGCGGAAAACTCCAGCCTTGGTCGAGCTCTTTCTGGACGACTTCTCCCAGAGGTACTCTATTTGCCCCTGATAAACCTCAGCTGCATGATCCCGCAGTCGCTTACTCTGCTCATAGAGAAAGCCAACCTCGTCAAAACAGTGCTGACGGATAGCCAAAAGAGCTGCCTGACAAGCTTCACGAACCTGACCGACAAACTCCCCCATCACCTGCTCCATCTTGACCTGCAGATAGGCGTCATCAGTATCACAATCAAAGACCTGATAGTCCAGCTTCCCATCTCTGATAGTCACCTCCAAGCGAAAGTCACCCTTCATAATCTTCTGCGAGAAATGGTAAACTCCATCAGACTCCTTAAAACCGTAAGTCTGAAGCTTATTTGGATTAGACTTGTATTTTTCAAATAGTTCCAACATTTTATTAGGAGCCGCTAGAGCCCTTCTCCTCCTTAAAATACAATTTTAGTTCCATGCAACTGATCAACTGCCAGACTATCTATAATTTGCTGACGATTGCCTAGATCAATGCCACCTCCCGGCATGATATCAATCCGATCAGCAGCATGCTCGATTAATTCATCCAGCCAAGCAAAATGCTCCTCAATCGGCTCATTAGCAGGTCCTCCGTGGGTCAAAATTCGCTGGACACCGTTCTCAATCAGCCAATCCATTTCGCTAAACTGGTATTCAGCGGGTATCGCGTCAAAAGCCATGTGAAAGACTACTTCCAGTCCCTTGCAAGCCTCTAGCAGGCGCTGCATCTTCGAAACATCTATTTCGTTCTTCTCCGTCAAGACACCAAAAACCACTCCCTGACTGCCGGCTTCCTTGGCTTTTTGGATATCAGCTAGCATAATTTCAATCTCAAAGTCAGTGTAAACAAAATCACCGCCCCGAGGCCGAATCATGGTCATCACTGTCGCACCGTAAGGCTGAGCTAAATTCACCGCTGCTTGAATCACGCCATAGCTGGGCGTCGTGCCACCAACAGCTAGATTATCACAGAGCTCAATCCGCTGGGCTCCCGCCTTCATAGCCTTTTCTAACAAGGTTACATTTTCCGCACAAAATTCATAAAGCATCATCTCACCTCTGATTTAATATATTGATTTCCTTTATCTATTATAACACAAGAGCTTCGCAATATCAGCTCTTATCAAATTTCCCAGCTTCTCTCTTACACCAATCAAGCCATTTGGTCTGATAGTCTTCCTTGGACAAAATGTGGTTCTGTAAGCATCTTTTCTCCCTTACAATGCTATTTCTCAAATAATAGTATAAAAACTCCATTTGATTCGGAAGACTTCTTCCTCAAATGAAGTTTTCTTTTTTAGATTCCATAACCCATGCTGAACTGGATTTTAGCAGCTCCGTTCTGGAAGCTAATTTTATTAATACTGAATTGACTCTGCGGCAGAGCTAGAAGGAAACTATCTCCCTCCGTTGTGATAGATGAATTAGAGGCCTGCATTTGTTGTTTCAACATGCCTGTCACCCAAGATTTAGGGATAGGAAGGGAGCCCAGCTTGGCACTATCGATTGTGATATGCAAAACATTGTCCCTCACCGTCACATCCACCTCTAAATCCAGCTTACTGTCAATAAAGAGCAGTTTGACTGGATACTGAATGCGTAACTTATTGCCTTCAATACTGTAAACACTGTTCAGCAGCTCCTGATTCTCAGAGTCAGTCAGAGAAGACTTGAGCACCTGATTAAGCTGGACACTATTGAGAGAAACTTCCGTGCTGACTCCCTGAGCCGTCACATTGGCATTGCTCAAAGCTGGCTCAATAATACTCATCCAGGAAGCACTTCCTTGAACATTCTTTAATTGTTCACTTTGATTAACAGATGCAGGAACCAGAAATAGCACCGCTGCAAGCAACAGCACCAAAGCAATTCCCACTACTCTTTTTACCATTTTCATGTTTGTATTCCTTTAATTTGAGAAAATCCCTTTAGCTAAAAACATAGCAAGGATTTATCTTATTTTACACTATTTTTGCATAATTTTCTGTAACAAACATATTAAAAAGCTAACAATCCTGTGAGAAAAGGCTGGGATAGATACTCCCAGCCTCTCAATCACATAACGCTAGTTTTACAAGGCTCATAATAGATAGCCAATTCTTATTTAATCACTTCTTGAGTCTTAGCATAGTTAGCCTCGACTGCTTCTTTTTCAGATTTCCACCAGTCTTGGTTGTCCTTGTACCACTTGATGGTCTCTTTGAGACCCGCTTCAAAGTTGGTGAACTCTGGCTTCCATCCTAGCTCATCGCGGAGCTTGCTGGCATCAATGGCATAGCGGAGGTCATGGCCGGCACGGTCTGTCACATGGTCATAAGCATCTGCTGGCTGTCCCATTTCCTTGAGAATCAGCTCCAGAACTTCCTTATTGTTCTTCTCGCCATCAGCACCAATCAAGTAAGTTTCACCGATTTGACCCTTGGTCAAAATCGTCCAAACGCCTGATGAATGGTCATTAGTATGAATCCAGTCACGAACGTTTTTACCTTCACCGTAGAGTTTTGGCTTGATACCGCTCAGGATATTGGTGATTTGGCGCGGAATAAACTTCTCGATGTGCTGGTAAGGACCATAGTTGTTTGAACAGTTAGAAATCGTCGCTTTGACACCAAATGAGCGCACCCAAGCTTTAACAATCAAGTCTGAAGCTGCTTTAGTTGAGGAGTAAGGCGAGCTTGGATTGTACTTAGTTTCAGCGGTAAATTTCTCACCTGGGCCTTCTCCATGACCTGGTAAATCTTCACGCAGAGGCAGGTCCCCATAGACTTCGTCAGTTGACACATGGTGGAAACGAATGTTGTATTTACGAGCTGCTTCCAAAAGTGTGTAAGTTCCGATGAAGTTGGTGTGGATAAATGGACTCGGGTCATTGAGCGAGTTATCATTGTGGCTTTCTGCTGCATAGTGAACGATAGCATCAGCTTCAGCTGCCAGCTTATCAACTAAGGCTGCATCAGCAATATCTCCAACAACTAACTCCACTCGGTCGCCTAAAATTTCTTCAATGTTAGCCCGATTACCTGCGTAAGTCAGCTTGTCCAGCACTGTCACATGGACATCTGGAAAGTTATTGTAAACATAGTGGACAAAGTTAGAACCGATAAAACCAGCTCCACCTGTCACGATAATTTTTTTGTATTCAGTCATTGATTTATTTTTTCTCCATAATAAAACAAAATAAGGAATTATTTGTTTCGTAAAAAATAGTAATTTTGAAATTATATAAAAGGCTAAGAAAATAAACAAAAAGAGGAGAACCATCATCAGAATGAATCCTAATGGTCCTAAAGAAATAAGAAAATAGAATATAATCAGCAAGAAATAGATAATATATTCAAACACTTGTTCTATTCACTCTTCTTACAAATCTTCTTTTCTTAGAGGTTTGACATCCTTGAGTAATGGATGGTTCTTGTCTGCTTCTGAGACTTCTGCTGCTTCTAGGTTTTCCCACTGGATGCCTAAAGCTGGGTCTGCATAGTTGACAAAGGCATACTTAGGTTTGAGTTCCAGAGCCCAGTAGTCATTCACCAGATAGCTATAGGAAACCGTGTCAGAAAGGACTTGGAAGCCGTTGGCTACGCCGCGTGGCACAAAAATACCCTTGCTGGCATCGATTACTGTCTGGTAGGTATTGCCAAAAGTCTCACCCTCACGCAGGTCTACCCAAGATCCCAGCACCTTGCCGTCATCTGCAACAGAGATGTACTTGTCCCAGGGTTCAGCATGAAGACCACGCAGGACATTTTTACGAGAAAAGCTGACATTATTTTGCAGTTTTCCTTCTGCAAAGAAGCTTTCAGGAAAGCCTAACGGCAGCATTTTTTCCTTTTGAAAATTTTCTTTAAACCAGCCTCGGTTGTCCCCTCGCACAGGAATATCAAACTCCAGCATTCCAGGAATTCCAGGAACCTCACGCGCTGCTAATTCCTTATCAAAAAATTGTTCCGTCATCTTCTTATTCTTCTCCAATCAAACGCAAGAGATAGTGACCATATTCATTCTTTTTCAATGGCTGCGCCAATTCATGTACTTGCTCTTTAGTGATATAGCCCATACGATAGGCAATTTCTTCCAGATTTGCCACCTGAACGTTCTGCATCCGCTGAACTGTTTCGATATATTGAGCAGCTTCTAAGAGACTTTCGTGAGTTCCTGTATCCAACCAGGCAAAACCACGTCCCATGAGCTCAACAGACAAATCACCACGATCCAAGTATGCCTTGTTGACATCTGTGATTTCCAATTCTCCGCGAGGACTTGGCTTAATATTCTTGGCAATCTCTACAACATCGTTATCGTAGAAATAGAGTCCTGTCACTGCATAGTTAGAGCGCGGCTGTTCTGGTTTTTCTTCGATGGAAATAGCATTCATATTCTCATCAAATTCTACTACACCAAAGCGTTCTGGATCCTTGACATGGTAGCCAAAAACAGTTGCTCCTTTTTCTTTAGCAGCAGCATTTTGGAGCATTTTACTCAGACCTGGTCCATGGTAAATATTATCCCCAAGAATCAGCGCCACGCGGTCATCTCCAATAAAATCAGCCCCAATGATAAAGGCTTGCGCCAGTCCATCCGGACTTGGCTGCTCTGCATAAGAAAGCTTGATACCGAACTCAGATCCATCTCCCAGCAAATCCTCAAAACGAGGCAGATCCGTCGGAGTAGAGATAATCAAGATGTCCTTGATACCAGCCAGCATAAGAGTTGACAGTGGATAATAAATCATGGGTTTGTCATAAACCGGCATGAGCTGTTTTGACGCAGCGCGGGTCAATGGATACAAACGTGTACCAGAACCACCTGCAAGAATAATACCTTTCATATGAGTTTCCTCTCTTAATGTATTCTCCTTATTCTACCATTTTTGAAAGCGGATGTCATCCTTTTCACTACCCTTAAATAAAAGAAAAAGAGCGGAAATTCCGCTTTCTTCCGCTCTTTGATTCTAAGTTGGCATCACCCCAAAGCCACATCCAAAACCATCATGAGAACAAAACCCACCATGAGACCTAAAGTCGCCACATCGGTATTGCCATTGGTCTGCGAATCCGGTATCAGCTCCTCTACCACCACGAAAATCATAGCACCCGCCGCAAAGGAAAGAGCATAGGGTAGAATCGCCGTCATGGCCATAACAGCAACTGCCCCCAGAACAGCCCCGATTGGCTCTACAATCGCGGACATAGAACCCCAGTAAAAAGCTTTAAGACGAGACTTACCGTCCGTCCGAATTGGAATGGACAAAGCCGCTCCTTCTGGGACGTTTTGCAGGCCAATTCCCAAAGCTAGGCCAATCGCGCCGACAAAGGCCTCTGGACTAGGATTGGCCGCTAAAGCACCAAAGGCTACTCCAACTGCCAAACCTTCTGGAAAATTGTGAATGGTAATGGCTAAAAAGAGCAGAGCTGTCTTGGACAGCTTCTTTCGGCTATGCTCAGGAACACTCTCTGCCTCCGAAATATCCTTGCTCAAGTGCAAGTGAGGCACCACCGCATCAATTAGCCGCAGAAAAAAACCTCCCACTAGAAAGCCAATCGCTTCCGGCAGCCAGAACAGCTTGCCATAAGAACTTTAGGCATACTCAATCGACGGTGCCAGAAGCGACCAAAAGGAAGCCGCAATCATGACGCCTGCCGCAAAGCCCATCATAATATCCAGCAACTTGCGACTGACCTTTTTAAAGAAAAATACAACAGCCGAGCCCACAATGGTACATCCCCATGTAAAAAGCCCAGCCAAGAGTGCCTGCATAACTACAGGTTGCGATCGTAACCAGTCCATAACTTCTCCTTATCCTCTGAAATCAATCATACAAAATCGTCTTGGTTTCCCCGATACAGTGCTTTTCCTCATTCCAGTAATGAATCCGCTCGAAAGAGCCTTTCCGCCAGTAGAGAGGCAGACGTTCACGTATGTCGTCCTGCATGTCTATTTGGCCAAGTTCCGAAATCTTCCACCATTTTGGCTCCCCTTCATGATCGTTTCCCCTGACTTGTCCCTCAAAGGCAGTACAAAGAAAATCATAATACACATACCGTTCTTTTTTACTCGGATTAGTGAATCCTGAAATTCCCTTCAATTCCATGTTTAGAGCAGTCAGCCCCGTTTCTTCTTTTAATTCGCGCCTTGCAGCTTCGAAAAAAGATTCTGGAAACTCTACCTTCCCACCTGGTTGTATCCACCCTTTAAAGTTATCATGCTGGCGATTAAGCAGTAAAATTTCATCATCTTTTTTCACACAAACATTGACCCAATTCAAAATAGTTTCTGTCATATCAAACCTTCTTCACATACTGTTCAATAGGATAGTCAGCTGGATTCAGCAGCCCCGCTTCTCCCAAAGTCATCTGGGCCAATTGGCGTCCGATAAGCGGACCAGTTGTCAGACCAGAAGATCCTAGTCCACTAGCAGCGTAGACGCTTGGCAATTCTGGCACAGCTCCAAAGAAAGGAGCAAAGTCACTGGTATAGGCCCGTGTTCCCACGCGCTCGCCTAAAATCTCTGCAGTAGCCAACCTCGGCAAATAAGTTTCCGCTTCTCGCTGCAACTGATTCAATACCGTCTTATCAACTGTCAAATCAAAGCCCTGATCATTTTCATGACTGGCTCCGACACTAACCTTGCCTGCCAGAAAGGGAATGATATCCAGCTCGCCCTCAGGCATAACAACAGGGTAGTCATCCGTCTTTTCAGCCAGCCTAAAATCACGTAGCTGTCCCTTTTGCGGCCGAACATCTGTCTTATAGCCCAGTGGCTGCAAGATTTCTCCCAGCCATGCCCCCACAGCTAAGATAACACAGTCAAAATCGTGTCCGTCCACAAGAAGTTGCTCTCCATCTACTGTCAAGCTTGCCTTTTTCTCAACCAGATCTGCCTTGCTGACCTTCAGAAGCGTCTCCGTCAAGAGTGCTCCATCCACCCGGGCACCGCCGGAAGCATAAAGAAGTTGAGCAAAGCCTTGCAAGTCTGGAAATTTCTCCTGAGCTTCCTGACGGTTGAGAAGACTCAAGTCCCCTATTAAGGGCGACTCTTCCCGACGATTAGAAGCCAAATCATAAAGCTCCTGCAGCTTGCTCTCATCCTTTTTCAGCAGATAAACACCTGTTTGTTGGTAAAAGTCTGTCTGGATTCCAGCCGATTTCAGTTCCGCAATCAAGTCTTGATAAAAATCAGCGCCCAGACGCGCCATCCTGTACCAAGCCTTGTTACGACGCTTGGAAAACCAAGGACTGATAATGCCTGCAGCTGCCTTGGTTGCCTGCCCCTTGCCGTCATCAAAGACAGTCACCTCCACATCTGGGGATTTGGACAGATAATAAGCTGCTGTTGAGCCGACAATCCCAGCTCCAATCACTGCTACTCTTTTCATATCGCTTCCTCTCAAATATGTCGGAAAGGATTGGTCGAAGCCTGACTAGCCAGAATCTCAATCTCCCAGCCCTCTTCTGCCTTCCAAGAATCAAGCTTTGCTTTCAATTTTTCCGTAAAAAGAACCTCGATATGGTGTCCAGGATCCAGCGCCAAAAGACCTTCTGTCAGCATTTCCTGGGCAGTATGATAGTAAATATCACCTGTTATGTAGACCTGCGCTCCCTTGGCAATGGCCTCCGGATAAAAGGACTGACCGCTGCCACCGCAGATAGCTACACGCTCAATCACGCGTTCGAGATCCGCTTCTTCATAAGCGACCAGACGCAAACTATCTAGTCCAAAACTTGCCTTGACCTTAGCCGCAAAGTCACCAAAGGTCTGAGGAGCAATCTTCCCCACGCGGCCAATACCGTGTTCTGGCCCCGTCTGACTGAGAAAACTTGTCTCCTCAATCTCAAGAAGCTGGCAGAACCAGTCATTGAGCCCGTCCTCCACAACATCAATATTGGTATGGCTGACATAGACAGCAATATCATGCTTGATGAGGTCTAAAATCATCTGATTTTGCGCCTTATCCGCCACTAGGTCCTTAAGAGGGCGAAAGATAGGCGCATGCTTAACGATAATCAGTCCAGCGTCTGCCTCAATAGCCTCCGCCACTGTCTGCTCGCGAATATCCAATGCCACTAGAACCTTGTCCACTTCCTTATCCAAAGTCCCGATTTGCAGACCTGAAACGTCGCCCTCCATGGATAGTTCTTGCGGGCAATAGGCTTCATAACGGGCAATGATTTCACTTGCTAGCATGGAGCACCTCCTTGATACTTTCGATTTTTTGGAACATAGCAGAGCGTTCCAGCTCATTCTTTTCTGGAATATGAGTCAAAGCTCCTTCAAGTTTCTTCAGTTCTTTCTGCCATCTTAGCTGAAAAGCAGGTGACTGTTGCTTCATCAGAAAAGGCCCGAAACGCTTTTCTTGCTCTGTCAAAGTTTGCTGGCCTGCTTCTGCTACCAGGATTTCGTAAAACTTACCAGCCTCTTCTAAGATATCCTCAGCTAGCAAGTGAAAGCCGTTAGATACCAGCCAGCTGCGAAGCTCATCCTCTCGGTTATTGGGCTGCAAAATCAAGCGGGAAATAGACGCAAGCTTAGCTCTGCCATTTTCCAAAATCTCTGAAATCAAGCGACCACCCATGCCAGCGATAACAATGGTATCAATCTGATCTTCTACTTCAAAAGCCGCCAGACCGTTGGCCAAGCGAACTTCAATCTGCTCTGTCAGCCCATGCTCCACCACATTTTTCTGAGCAGACTGAAAAGGCCCCTCTACCACTTCTCCGGCCAGAGCCTTCTCAATCCGCCCCTCCTGAATCAGGGAAATAGGCAGATAGGCGTGATCGCTCCCAACATCCAGCAACTTTGCCCCATCCGGCACAAAAGCAGCTACTCGCTCCAAGCGTTGGGAAATAGTCTTTTTTTGCATTGCTTACTCTTTTCTAAACATTCTTCTACTCAGTATATCATTTTTAAGGATATAAAAAAAGCAGCGGAGGAAAAATCAGTCTGTTGATAAACTGATTTTGTCTCGCCACTTAATGATGGGGTGTTCTACCCATCACTTTTTTATTTGATTTCCTGATACTTGGCAGCTAAACCAAGCTGAACTGCCGGACGAGCTGCAATCTTCTCCGCCCAAGCAGATAGATGTTTGTAGGATGCAGCATCCAAGAACTCAGCAGCGCCTGGATAGATCTTATCCTGTACTAACTGCCCATACCAAGACCAGATAGCAATATCAGCAATACTGTAGTCATCTCCAGCGATATAAGATTTGTTGGCCAATTCTTTATCTAATAAATCAAGCTGACGCTTGGCTTCCATCGTAAAGCGGTTGATAGGATATTCTAGCTTTTCTGGAGCATAGTTAAAGAAATGACCGAACCCACCACCCAAGAAGGGAGCCGCTCCTGTCTGCCAGAAGAGCCAGTTGAGCACCTCAGTCCGACCAGCCAAATCTGACGGAATGAGCTTTCCAAACTTCTCTGCAAGATAGAGAAGGATATTCGCTGATTCAAAGACAGAAATCGGCTTATGACCTGACTGATCCAACAAGGCCGGAATCTTAGAGTTGGGATTGATTTTCACAAAATCTGAGCCAAACTGGTCGCCATCCATGATGCTGATCTTATAGAGGTCATAGGCTGCCTCTGTCACCCCTGCTGCCAGCAGTTCCTCCAGCATAATCGTCACCTTGACCCCATTAGGAGTCCCTAGTGAATAAAGCTGAAAAGGCTCTTTACCGACAGGAAGCTTCTGCTCAAAGCGCGCGCCTGCAGTAGGCTGATTGATACCTGAAAATTTCCCTTGGTCGCTGTCCGCAGCTGACCAGACTTTTGGCAATTGATACGTCATATTTTTCTCCTTTTTTATAAAACCAAGGGCCTGTCATATCTAACAGGCCGCAGTAAATCTAATAAAGTCAGTCCTTCCACAAATTCATGGCATTGAGGAAATCATCTGAAACTGTCACATTTTGAGGATTAGCGGCTTCACGTTCTTCCCGCTTGGCTTCTACCTGAGCAAGCGTAGTGATGCCTTCCTTACGCCAATTGCGCAAGATAGCCTGAATATACTTCCAGTTGGCCTTGCCATTAAACACAGCCTCACGAAGAGCAGCCTTGACCAAGTCAGGATTGGTTTTATCATCTTGGACAGTCTTGGTCAAATCCTCAATTTCAAAGGGTGTCAAGAGACGGCCCAGCTCCTGCTGGAAAGTCTCCACCAAGTCTTTCAAGACATTCTGAGGCGCCTTTGCCACAGTCTGATGACCGCTTTTGGCTGCAAGAAGTTCATCCAGCTTTTCTAAAGCCGGTGAAGCATCAAAGATAACCTCTGTCTCTCCATTCAGTTCAATCGTTTTATACTGCAAGAGACCTTTCTCTGTCAGATGGGACATAGAGCGATTGACTTCTGACAGAGTCTTGCCAATATGCTCCGCAATCTGACTAGGAGCCAGCTCTTCCAGGGAAGTCGTATTTTGCAGATAGAAAAACTGCCAGACCAAGAAATCATCGCTGGAATCAAAGATGTCCTTAAAATGTAAAAGAAGGGCACTCGGGATTACTAGATTGCCCGATTTAAAAGCTGATAAATAAGTCATGTCACCTCTTATAGATAAGCAAAAAACGATACATCATTTTCAGGACTCTCCCAGTCAAAAGGCGTCTCCTGGTAGACAGCATAATTGACCCAATTGCTGAAAAAGAGAGCCGCGGCCGAACTCCAACGCAAGGCCGGTGTCGCATGGACATCATCGTTTTTAAAATAATTCTCTGGAATGTGTGGATTCTTCCCTGCCTTCAAATCGCGGAAATATTCCTTAGATAAAGTATCGCGGTCGTATTCCATGTGACCGAAACTATACACCTCTCGCAAGTCTCGGCTAGCCAGCACAGAGAGACCAGTATCTTCACCATACGAGAGAATTTCCAGATTGGTCAGATTAACAATATCTTCCTTCAGAACTTCGGTATGACGGGAATGCGGCGCATAAAACTCATCGTCAAAGCCACGGAAAAGCAGGTTGCTGCTATCAGCTGACTGGCTATAAACACCCGATAATTTGCGCGTCATCTGGTGCTTGTCAACGCCGTAGCGAGCGTAAAGTCCAGCCTGAGCTCCCCAACAGATATGCAGAGTCGAAAAGACATGGCTCTTGGACCATTCAATCACTTGCTGGAACTCTTCCCAGTAGTCCACTGCTTCAAAAGGCAGATGTTCCACCGGCGCACCAGTGATAATCAAGCCATCAAAATAGCGATTTTTAACCTCATCAAAAGTCTTATAGAAAGTCTCCATATGCTCTGCACGTGTAGTTTTAGACTGATGAGAGCTCATGTAGAGGAAGTCAATAGTCAACTGCAGCGGCGTATTAGCCAAGTGGCGCAGTATCTGAGTCTCCGTTACCATTTTCTGGGGCATGAGATTGAGTACCAGAATATTCAGAGGTCGGATATCCTGATGGTCCGCCCTGTCGTCATCCATGACAAAGATATTCTCAGAACTTAAAATGTCAACAGCTGGAAGTTTCTTATCAATCTTAATTGGCATGAAAATATCTCCTTCAATCGTTAGAAAGGCTTGGAAATACTTTTCCAGCCTATCCTTTATTTATCCAACGTACTTTCATTATACTGAAAGGAGATATAGTTTTCAATTATACTTTTTCTCTAACTAGATATAGCTAGAAACTATGTATTAATAGTGCATCAGAACCTTGTAGTCGTAATCGCCGATAACTTCGCGACCCTTGAGCTCATCCAGCTCAATAAGGAAGGCACATCCAGCTACTACACCGCCAAGGCGCTCAATCATCTCAATCGTCGCCTTCACTGTTCCACCAGTCGCAAGGAGATCATCTACGATTAGAACGCGCTGACCTGGCTTGATAGCATCCGCATGCATGGTCAGGGTATCCATACCATACTCTTTTTCATAGTCAGCTGATATAACCTCACGAGGAAGCTTACCAGGCTTGCGGACTGGAGCAAAGCCGATTCCTAACTCAAAGGCAACTGGACAGCCCACGATAAAGCCACGAGCTTCCGGTCCAACGATCATGTCAATCTTCTTATCTGTCGCATACTGAACAATCTCACGAACAGCGTAGCTATAAGCATTTCCATCTGCCATCAGTGGGCTGATATCACGGAATGTCACGCCTTCCTTTGGATAATTTTCGATTGTTGCAATGTAGTCTTTTAAATTCATGATATACTTTCTTTCAAAAAAATTTTTTACTCTCTATTATATCACTTTTTCATCCAAATGGTAACAGAAAAACTTATTTTTTAAGGGGATAGATTATTTAATTTGAAAGAGTATGTTTCATTCATTTATAGACCACCTTATTGAGGCTAGGATTGAGTTGGTTATTTTTTATAATTGTTTTTTCTAGGCAAGTCAAAATTAGATGTATTGCTCTAAATAAAGTGGTGTTGCTATTTCTTGTTCATAATTTTTTACAATATCCTTCGTAAATAAGCCTAATAAGTCCAAATCATTAGATGGATTAATCTCAAATATTGAAAATACAGATTTTTCAAGAAAATCATTCAATTCTTTATAATTCGACATATAACTATAGCCTTGAGGAGCACTAAATCTCGGCGATAATTCTTTAGCTTTTTTTAATGATATAGGCGAGTCAAGAAGAGATAGGGAGTAAATTGGAGAAAAGTACTTAGCACCTTCTTGCAAATGTTTTTCCAAATATGAACGACTACTATTTGCTAAATCTGAATTTTCTAAAAAGTGTTGGATATTATTACGCTGACCTAAAACCATTTTCCCAACAATCATCTTAGCGGGTGAGGAAAGATATAAATAGGCTACCGTTTCTTTTTCAGGAATCCTTGAACGATATTCAAAATGCTTTTTTACTGTTAGCAAAGCTTTAAAAAATTCTGGTTTAAAGCTCAGGATAATTTCATTCATCTAAAATTTTCTCCTTTGCGAGACTTAGGCTTAGTCCTTCATTATCTCATCTCTCCATCAAATAATCATAAATCTCCTGCACAGTGCCCAGAGCCATGAGTTCTTGTTCTTTGACTAGGCGCTTGAGGTCTTGGTAAATGTGACTGCTGTCAATTTCTTTCTTTTCAGCTTCCTTATTGACCGTCATGACGCCTTCCGTGATGCTGACAAAGCCCAGCTCTTCAAAAATCTGAATCATTTTGACCAAGAGAATAGGGTCTATTTTCAGATAAGCTGCTAGATCCTTGAGCTTATAGCGAACATCAAACTCGGGGAACTGATAGATAGTCTTGTAGAGTTTGGCAAATTGCTCACGGGAACCGTAACCTGTCAGATAGTATGGCTTGGCAATCTCATTCTTAAAGTAAATCGCTTCGAAATCCTGTGATTGAAGAATCTTCTTCAAGGCCTGCAAATCATCAGGAAAGTCGTAAACTACAACTGCTCTGCTATTTGTCAAATCTGGCAATTCCTCTGTGAAACGCAAGACTGGAACCTTGTCAGGCAGCATCGCATTTTTGCTACGGATATTGAAAAGCTGAACACCGTCCACACGGGCATCTACCAGCATGAGCTGGAGACTGGTCTGCCCATTCCATTTATTGACAGAGAGGCTGACAGCCAGCTCCAGATTCTTGGTTTGGGCAAACTCTGTCGCCAGGCTTCCTTGCCCAAAAGCTACTACTTCAAAAGATGCATCTTCCTGAGAAATTTTTAGCTTGAGATGGCTATTGCCAGCCCCCATGGTCCGAGCATTGTCCACTTTAAAATCCTTGAGGTAAAAAAGTGGCTTCTTATTGTCCATACCAAAAGGCGCCAGTTTTTCAAAGCTTTTGAGTGTGTCAAGGGTCAGTTCTGGCAAGTGCAACTCCTCATCTAAATACAGAGCTGTTTTGCCAGTCAAATCCAAATCATTGTCTAAGATGTACGATGTCAAGATGTCAGCAAGCTCCGCCAGCTTGTCTGCTTCAAGAGTCATTCCAGCCGCTCCAGCGTGCCCGCCAAAGGCTACAAAGAGATCACGGTGACTGTCCAAGGCCTCAAAAATATTGACTGCTTCAATACTGCGGGCGCTGCCCTTAGCGATACCATCCTCAATATTGAGCACTA
>CAUSZI010000018.1:0-34339 GCA_963536045.1 uncultured Streptococcus sp. | reverse complement strand
CTGCGTCTTGCTCGACAATCCAAAAACAATTGAGAGGCTAGGACTTTTGTCCCAGACTCAAGTTCCTTTTCAGTTATTTAGTCTAGCACTCGACTTCCGCCAGCTACTTCTGCAATGTAAAAACTAGGGGCATAGCCGACAACCTCTTGATACTTAGAGCCGACATTTTCCTTAAAAGTATCCACAGCATCCTTACGCACTAAAGCAATAGCACATCCGCCAAAGCCAGCCCCAGTCATACGAGCCCCCAGAACACCTTCTTGCTCCCAGGCTGTGTGAACCAAGGTGTCCAGCTCTAGACCAGTCACTTCATAGTCATGCTCCAATGAAACGTGGGAAGCATTCATGAGACGGCCAAATTTTTCAAGATCGCCTGCCTGCAAAGCTGCCCGTGCTTGCAAAGTACGTTGATTTTCCAAAACAGCATGGCGAGCCCGTTTGAGACGATTTTCGTCCTCAATCAGATAGCTATACTCGTCAAAGGACCACTCGTCCAACTCACCCAAGGTAGAGATAGACAGCTTGCGGTTAAGTTCCTCAACAGCTTTTTCACACTCCGCCCGACGCTCATTGTACTTAGAGTCAGCCAGCTCACGACGCTTATTGGTATTCATAATTACTACGACATTGTCCTGGAGATCAAGCGGCACCAAGTCATATTCAAGAGTATTGGTGTCAAGGTAAATAGCCCGCTGGTCAGCTCCCATTCCAATAGCGAACTGGTCCATAATGCCAGAATTAACTCCGATAAATTCATTCTCAGTTAATTTACCGATTTTCACTAGGTCCAAACGTTCCAACTGCAAATCAAAGAGTTTCTCAGCAATGACACCCGTCAAGAGCTCTAGAGATGCTGAAGACGACAAGCCTGATCCGTTGGGAATATTTCCATAAACATAGACATCCATGCCTCGGTCGATCTTATGGCCTGCCTCCTGCAGAAAATGCAGAACTCCTTTTGGATAGTTGGTCCAGTTATGCTCAGGCTCAAAGTGCAGGTTTTCCAGCGGCACTTCAATAATCCCTTTTTCTTCAAAATTCCCTGAGAAGAATCGCAAGAGCTGGTCATCACGCTTGCGAGCCGCTCCATAAGTTCCTATAGAAATTGCTGCAGGAAAGACATGACCGCCGTTATAGTCCGTATGCTCACCGATCAGATTAATCCGACCGGGTGAAAAGAAGGTGTGATCCGCTTCTACTCCAAAAACCTTGGCAAAATCTGCGCGGATTTGCTCCGCTGAAATTATGTTAGACATAAGCTATACTCCTTTAAAATGGATGATCGATATTGTAATCGTTTTCTTGATTTTATTATAACTTTTTCCGAGTAAAACTTCAATAAATTTAGTAAATTTTTACTAATTTAATAGATAGATTTTTTGTAAAAATCCAAACAGTAATCTGCCTGGATTATTTTATAAGGAGCAATAGATTAGAAAATATTGTCTTCCGTCTCAGCATCAAAGTAATGCGCCTTGTTTAGGTCGAAGCCAAGTTTAATACTGCTTCCCGTATTCATATGATCACGTGCATCAACTTTGGCAACAAACTCACTGCCACCAACCGCACAGTAGAGGTGAGACTCCGCTCCAAGCAACTCAGAAACAGAAATCTTCGCAGTTAGAACCGACTCAGGGAAGGTTTCCAGAAAGGCTGGTTCCATGTTGATATCTTCAGGACGAATACCAAAAATCAACTTATTGCCTTCATAGCCCTTCTCCCGCAACCTCTTAAGATTGCCCTCTGGGACTTGGAGACTGAAGTCTCTGTTTGGTCCGACAAGACGGCCATCTTCCAGTGTCACTTCAAAGAAGTTCATAGCTGGGCTGCCAATGAAGCCGGCAACAAACTTATTTGCCGGATGTTTATAGACTTCCTGAGGAGTACCAATCTGCTCCACTCGACCAATCGTTCCAGTTCCAGCAGGATTCTTGGTCGCTGACATGATAACAATCCGATCAGCCAGAGTCATAGCTTCAGTCTGGTCGTGGGTAACATAGATAGTTGTTGCCCCGATACGGCGGTGAATCTTGGCAATCTCCGCCCGCATAGAAACACGCAGCTTAGCATCCAAGTTAGACAAAGGTTCATCCATAAGGAAAACCTTTGCATCCCGAACGATTGCGCGTCCCATTGCTACCCGCTGACGCTGACCACCAGACAAGTCGGCTGGCTTACGCTGCAAGAATTCCTTCAAGCCTAGGATTTCTGCTGCTTCGTTGACCCGTTTGTCAATATCTTCCTTGCTGTACTTGCGCAGCTTAAGACCAAAGGCCATGTTGTCGTAGACAGTCATATGCGGATAAAGGGCATAGTTCTGGAAGACCATAGCGATATCACGGTCTTTGGGCGCCACATCATTGACCACTGTACCGTCAATAGAGGCAGTTCCTTCTGTAATATCCTCCAAACCTGCAATCATACGCAGCGTAGTTGATTTTCCGCAACCAGACGGACCAACGAAAACGATAAATTCCTTGTCCTTGATATCTAGATTGAAGTCTTCCACTGAGTAGTGGTCGCTGTTGGGATATTTTTTATAGATTTTTTTCAGATTTAATTCTACCATTCTTCTTCTCTTTTCTTATCTCTATTCAAAAGTGATAGCTTGGCCATTTTCACTAGCGCTATATGTCAATTCTTTGAGGTTGATAACTACTTGAGCAGTGACTGATTTATCTGCATTGCCACGGACAATCCGGAGGCTATTTTCATCCAATAGATTCACTTCAATAGTGCCATCTAGGTCAAAGGCAGCAGACTGGTTGCGGTAACTGAAAAGCTTGAGCAAGGCTTGCACAACTGGACGCTTGACTTCTTCAGCAATCTCCTCATTACTGTAATAATGACGGTTGATATTGCGGCCTTCCTTAGTATTTTCTAGCAATTCAAGGTCATTTTTCCCAGCTAAGAAACCAACATAATAGACCTGTGGAATCCCTGGAGCAAAAGCCTGAATCAGACGACTAATGAAGTACTTCTTGTCGTCATCGCCCAAGGCTGAGTAGTAAGTCGAGTTAATCTGGTAAATGTCCAGATTATTGTACTCAGCTGAGGAATACTTACGCTTGACATTGGCCCCGACCTTATATAGTTCATTGGTCGCAAAGTCAATTTCTTCATCAGTCAGAATATCCTTAACATCAACAACCCCAATACCATCGTGAGTATCCAGTGTTGTGAATTGCTTCATAGGACTCATTTCAAGCCACTTGACTAGACGCTCAGCTTTACCACTGTATAGAGAATAAAGAATTACCATCGGTAGCGCAAAATCATAGACAAAGTAGCCATGCTCTGCAATCTTGAACTGGATAGAATAATGCTCATGAATTTCTGGTAAAATATCCGTCCCAAACTCAGCCGCTTGCTGCTGGACTTTTTCTAATAGATCCCAGATTTCTGGCTCAACAAAGAAATCATTGGTATCTAACTTTTTGACTGCATAGGCAAATGCATCTAAACGAATCAGATCACAGCCATGCTCTGACAGTTGACGCAATGTTTTCTTGATAAAATCATTAGTTACCTGACTGCGAACATCTAAATCAATCTGCTCTTCACCAAAGGTGTTCCACAGATACTCGGTGCTTCCATCTGCAAAGACGATTTCCTGCTTAGGTGCACGATCCTTACGCTTATAAATCAAATCAACATCAGCTTGCGTCGGACGATTTTCTGGCCAAAACTTATCCCAGCTGAGAAAGAGGTCACGATACTCACTCTGATCCTTCTTTTCCTGAAAATCCTTATAATACTTGGACTGGCGTGAGATGTGGTTGATCATAAAGTCAAACATGAGATAATATTTCTCGCCCAGCTTTTCTACATCCTCCCAGTCACCAAAGGCTGAGTCAACCTCTTCATAGTCTACTGGGGCGAATCCCCGGTCACCAGTTGATGGGAAGAAAGGAAGCAAATGCACTCCTCCAACTGCATCGCCAAAATGCTTTTCTAAATTGTCATATAAATCTTTTAAATTCTCCCCCAGGCTGTCTGAGTAAGTAATCAGCATGGTCTTATTTTGAATAGCCATAGTCTTCTCCTCTAAAATCTTGTCTTATATACTCTTTCCCGTGCGCTGAACAGAACATGCCCTAAGCTCTGTGCGAAAGATGAATCTTCCAAGAAGCTGAAGCTTCTTTTTCAGATTCCCTATTTTTCCACAGGCGTTACTAATTCAGTAGTTTACGGATGTGGTTGCCTTTGTATGCACTGTGAGCTTTTTACGGTCTTTGTATCTTGATCTTACTTCACTGCCCCGTTGCTCATTCCAGCAATAATGTTGCGCTGGAAGATGAGATAAACGATAGTAATGGTGATAATCCCAACAACATAAGAAGCAAAGCTCGGTCCATAATCATTAAAGTATTGACCTGTGTAGTTATATTGGAAGAGGGGCAGAGTCCACATCTTGGAGTCTTTATTGAGTACCAAGAGAGGAAGCATGAAATCATTCCAGAACCAGAGGGCATTGATAATCATGGTTGTCGCATGCATGGGTTTCATCATAGGAAAGATAATCTTGAAATAGGTTGTAAACTTTCCAGCACCATCAATTTCTGCTGCTTCATCCAGACTGTCTGGAATGGAAATCTTAATGTAGCCTACATAGAGAAAGAGAGTCTGTGGAACAGCGTAAGCCAGATAGAGGATAATTAATCCCCAAGTGTTGGCTAGTCCAAGCTTACTCATCATAACTGTAATAGGAATCATGATAACTTGAAAAGGAACGAAAATCCCTAAAATCAAGAGAGTATACATAATACCAAAAGCTTTTCTCTTAGACATATTACGAGCGATAGAGTAAGCAGCCATTGGAATAAAAATCATGACAACAGCCAAAGATAGAACCGTTATTACAATCGAATTCCAATAGTAGCCTCCGATACCATCAGCCAAAAGGCGTTGAAAATTTTCTAAGGTCGGTTGAGTTGGAAATCCGAAAAAATTATTAACGATGTCTTTGGTAGACTTAAAGGAACTGAATATCGTTGCTAAGAGTGGAATTAAAATGATAATAGACCCCAGTGTTAGCAAGATATATTTACTAAAATTAGCTTTTCTTTCTGCATTTTTCATCGGGCTTCTCCTCTTAGATTTCAAATTTCTTAGATACTCTCAACTGGATAATAGAAATAACCGCAATCAAGAGAAACAAGATAACAGCAATGGCATTGGCATAACCAAATTGATTGCTCTTAAAAGCATAGTTGTATACCAGAAGTCCTAGAGAGGTGGTCGCATTATTCGGACCGCCGCCTGTCATGGCAAAGACCTGGTCAAACGCTGTCAAACCACCTTTTAGAGCCAAGATAAAGACCATGGAAACGCTTGGTAGGAGATAAGGAAGTTCCACCTTCCAAAAGATTTGTTTGCTGCTAGCTCCATCAATTCGAGCTGCTTCTGTAATCTCAGTCGGGATAGACTGAAGACCAGCTAGGAAGATGATAATAGGCATGGCTACCCCTTGCCAAAGCAAGACGAAGATTGCTGCAAAGATTGCACCGCCATTCGTTCCTAGAAGGCTAGTTTTAAGAAATTCAATTCCTAAAGCATTCCCTATAGCTGGCAATCCGTAGTTGAAAAGTTGCTTAAAGATAAGAGCCACAGTCAATCCAGACAGAACAGCAGGGAAGAAAAACCAAGCTCGAAAGAAAGTCTTTCCCTTTATCTTCGAGTTGAGAGCTCGTGCTATCCAGATTCCCAGCATAATCTCACCAACCACCATACAAATAGTAATGATCAATGTAAAGCCTATCGCGTTCATAAACTTAGGATCGCTCATGAGAAGCATAAAGTTATTAAGTCCGACAAACTTATAATTATAGGTCAAACCAGTCCAGTTTGTCAGGCTGTAGAAGGCACCTTGAAACATGGGCACATAGAAGAATACAGCCTGTAGTACAAGGGGAACAAGGACAAAGAGCCAGCCCCAATATTTCTCAATCAATTTTTTCATAGTAGATCTACTCCTACTCTACGTCTGCTTTCATCGGATTGAAGAAGGCATTTAGTGCTTTCGCCATATCCTCTTTGTCTCCAGTTGTAATATAATTCCCAGTCAAGGTATAAAAATCACTTTCACTGGTCCAGTCTTGAGCTAGCCAAACGAGGTGTCGGTCTGTAAATGCTAGTTCAGCAAGACCGGCTAGCGGTGCATCTGAACCCGCTTCCTTGACACCTTTAATAGCTGTTGGTGAGCCGTCCACATCATAATATTTCTGCATAACTTCTGGACGTGACATATATTCAACAAAAGCATTGGCTTCTTTCTTGTGCTTACTACTTGACGAGATAGACCAAGCTAGGTCTCCTGCTCCAATGGTCAAGCTTTGTCCTTTTTGCTTTCCAGGGAAAGGGAAAGTTCCAACATTAAACTTAGGATCTTGCGCATTGATTGCTGTGATAGCCCAAGAGCCATTTGGAGTCATTAGGGCATCGCCTCTAGCGAAGGCACCGACAACATCAGTATAGCCTGCTCCCTGCCAGTTGGTTTGCATGGCACCTTTTTTGCGGAATAAATCTAACAGCCTGAAATCATCTTTAAGCACTGAATCTGAAGACTTGATGGCATTTGGCTTGGAAAAACGTAGGTAATCATTCGCTTCCTTACCACCTCCTGTAGAAGTGGCAAGAGCTAACTGATGATAACCATTCAAGGTCCAAGTATCTGCTCCTGCAATGGCAAAAGGTGTTTCCCCTTTTGCTATAATCGTATCAACTAATTCCTCAAATTCCTCCCAAGTCTCTGGAACTTTCAATCCCAGTTCTTTAAATTTATCCTTGTTGTAATAGATACCATAAGCATTAGCAGTATAAGGGATATTGTAAATCTTTCCATCTATCGCATATTTATCTGCGTAATGATTCTTAACTCGCTTGAGATAATCTTTATTAGATAAATCTTCAAAGTAGCCAGCTTTAGCCCATTCTTGCAATTCAATAGACTGGGGATAGATATTGACAACATCAGGAACATCTCCAGCCAGAACGCGCGTTTTGAGTACTTCCCCAGCGTTAGGGACATTCACCACTTTCACATGCACATTCGGATTTTCTTTTTCAAAGTCTTTTGCAATCTCACGAAGGGTATCAACCATTTCGCCCTTCTGATTGAAATACTCAATCGTTACCTTACCATCTGTTGACTCACCTTGGCTGCTGCAAGCTGACAGCCCCAAAAGGGACAGTCCTGTAATAGCAGCTAAGCTCATCTTTTTATACCATTTCATGGTCTAGCCTCCTTATTTTTTAATAAAATGCAACTGTCTGCTAAGATAATCTCCTTGCGGAAGATTCATAGTGATACCAGCATACATGAGTTCTGCACCTGAGTAAACTGCGCCATTTCCCTGTAGCTCATAAAGCCCTTCTTCCTCTAAGTCTTTTAGTTTCAAGGTTGTTTCCATCGTTTCCACAACTGATAAGACTCGGACGTAGGTTACAATCGTTTGATTTCCATAGTTAAATTGAACCGCTGCTTCATTGGAGCCAACATCTGGATTGATTAGCCTATACTGACGCCCTAGCTGGACCACTGGCCGTAATTCTTTATACAACTTCACCTGGTCAGCAATCGCAGCTTTCTCTTCATCTGATAGACTAGTCAAATCAAGCTCATACCCCAGATTTCCCATCATAGCCACATGACCCCGAGTTGCCAGCGGAGTAATTCGTCCCATCTGATGATTAGGCACTGCCGACACATGGGCACCCATTGAAATAGTCGGATAAAGATAAGAAGACCCATATTGGATTGGCAAACGAGCTATGGCATCGGTATTGTCACTAGCCCAGACTTGAGGGAAATACCTCATCATACCAAGATCATTTCGTCCACCACCACCTGAGCAGGACTCAAATAAAATATTCTCATATTTCTCTGTCAAATATTTTACAATTTCATAAAGCCCCAAGATATACTTATGCGACTGCATTTTGGTCGCCAGATAGTTAGTGCCATTCCCAAGATTGGTAATATTACGATTCATATCCCATTTTATGTAGTCAATATCGTGCTGACTTAACAGCTGATCCAGTGTTTCTTTGATATAGGCTACCACATCTGGATTAGCATAATCCAATACGAGTTGATTGCGAGAGTAGGTATGATCTCGATCAGGCGCTTGAATAGCCCAGTCTGGATGTGCCCGATACAGCTGACTGTCTACGGAAATCATTTCTGGCTCAACCCATAAACCAAATTGCAATCCTCTGCTATGAACTTCTGATATGAGCTCCGTCAAACTGCCACCTAGCTTATCTTCATTGACAAACCAGTCGCCCAGAGCCCGATTGTCATCAAAACGGTTGCCAAACCAGCCATCATCGAGAACAAAGAGCTCAATACCAACTTTCTGTGCCTCATCTGCTAACTCTAGCAACTTCTCTTTTTTGAAATCAAAGTAAGTTGCTTCCCAGTTATTGATTAAAATTGGCCGCTCTCGCTTCGCAAATGCTTTAGGAATGATATGCTCTTGAACAAAAGCTTGGCTCTCATGACTAAGACCAGTCAAACCCTGAGCCGAATAATTCAACAGAGCAACAGGACTATAGAAAGTCTGCCTCGCTTCCAGTTTCCAAGCAAAGTTATCTTCATTGATACCGATACCTAGCCGAACTTCATTCAACTGATTTTGCTGAATCCAAGCTTCAAAGTTTCCGCTATAAAGGAGCTGAATTGCCCAAACTTGACCAGCCTCTTCCGTCGTTTCACTATCACAAAGGATAAGGCTTGGAGTCTGCGCGTGACCAGAAGCTCCTCGGTTGGAAGCTATTTTGAAAATTCCCTGTTCTAACTTGTGACGACGAACTGTTTTCTCCCTAGCATAAGCTCCCTGTAAACTAATCACATCATAAGTCCCTGCTGGCAAATCTGCCATTAAGCTCAAGTTCTTATGTATGATTGCTGTCTCTCTACCGATATTTTCCAGCTTAGTAAAGGTTGCAATAGTATTGCTATCTTCAAAAGCTGTGTAATAGAGAGTGAGGCGTAAGTGAGCTACTGCATCCTCTAAAATAAAGGCCAGTGTTTCAGCATCTTCTGTACTGTGAGGGCTAGGCAGTCCTGGAACTTCCAAACCTCCTTTAATCAGCTGACTCTCAACAAACCGAAAATCTGTTACTTCATTATTAGCATGTTGGACTTGCAGAGAAGGTTGCCGAAAGTCCCCTAAACCATGCTGACCCAAAACCTGCCGCTGGGTATCTAAGCTAAAACTTCTCTCATTCGATCTCGGATTACCAGAAAAAGCATGATCTCGCTCAAATACTGTATTGGAAAAATGATAGGATTCGATTTTTCTGCCTAAGTGTTTAAGCAAAAGGTAGCCATCCCTTTCCTCAATGATAAGACTGGAATTTTTTGTATTGATGTAGAATAGATGTTTGTCTATTTTGATAGCCATTTCTGAACCTCCATATTTACTAATATTTTACCTTATGAAATCGCTTCCTAAAATAGAAATATGTTAGGGAAATATGGTAAAATGTTAGGTAGGAGGCAAAATATGCTTGTTTTTTCAGAATACCAAACAGGAACAATTGATCTTGCACTTAGCTTCTACGGATACGAAGAGTGCACTCCTAACTACTCTTTTGGGCCAGCAATTAGAGATACCTATGTACTTCATTACGTTAACAAGGGGAAAGGTCAATTTCATTACAAAGGAAAAATTGTCGATTTAAGAGCTGGAGATCTCTTTCTACTCAAGCCAAATGAACTTACCTTTTATCAGGCTGACAAAGAAGAACCTTGGTCTTACTACTGGCTGGGAGTGACTGGCGGTAGGGTTTATGACTACTTCAATCACTCTCAGATTGCCGAAGACTGCTACCTACTTGCTAACCAGGAACGAAAAACAGATAGGATTGGGAAAATTGTTGAGAACTTGGTTTACTTCGCCGAGCAGACCAAATCTAACCAACTAGCTCAACTCCACATTATGGGCCAACTTTATGAACTCATCTTTCACTTGGGCAGCGTTGCCTATAAGCCCCAAGCAAATACCCTATCTGCAAGCCAGCAACTCTATCTAGCCTGCAAGCAGATAATTGACACTCAATATCCCAATCCTAACCTCAGCATTCAAGATATGGCAATTAAGTTGTCCGTTCATCGCAGCTATCTAACAACCATTTTCAAGGAGGAGCACCAAAGCTCACCTAAAGAATATCTGGAATATGTCCGAATGCATCGAGCTAAACAACTCCTCAAAAGCACCCGCGAGCCTGTCCAATTTATCGCCTATTCTGTCGGTTTCTCAGACCCCCTTTACTTTTCAAAGGCTTTTAAAAAATATTTTGGCTTTTCACCAAGCTCATTTCGGGAACAAAGTTAGATTTTACTAAATATTTCTTTGTTATTTACTAATTTTTGAGTTATAATTTATGTAGACAGTAAATTGAAAAGGATCCAATCAAATGGCTACTATCAAAGATATCGCCCAGACAGCTGGTGTTTCTCCCGCAACTGTCTCGCGGGTTTTAAACTATGACAAGTCCATGTCTGTCAGCGATGAGACGCGCAAAAAGATTTTCGATATCGCTGAACAGCTTAATTACCAAAAAAGCAAAAGGCAGAAAAAGACTTTGCCTCAGACCCACCGCATTGCTATCATGGAATGGTACACAGAGCTGGAGGAGCTGGATGATCTTTACTACTACTCCATCCGCTTAGGCATCGAAAAGAAAGCCCAGGAACTGGGCTATGATTTCGTACGGATTTTCAACAACGACTCTCTAAGCCAGCTAGAACTGATTGACGGTATCATTGCCATCGGAAAATTCAGCACCAAGCAAGTTCAGGAGCTGAAGCAATACAGTCCTGCCCTGGTTTTCGTAGATAGCGATACGCTCGACCAAGGCCATAGCTGTGTGACAACGGATTTTGAGAATGCCGTTACTCATGTTCTCGACCATTTTCTTGAGCAGGGCATTCGAGAAATTGGTATGATTGCTGGACGTGAAGAAACCGCAGACGGAACGACAAGTCTTGACGATCCGCGCTTGGCCTGCTTCTGCCGTTACCTTAGTGACAAAGATCTTTATCAGCCAACCTATGTCAAGACGGGAAAGTTCTCCTCAGAGTCAGGCTATCAGCTAATGAAAGATTTGATTGACCAGCAAAAGGAACGGATGCCCAAAGCACTCTTCATAGCCAGCGACGCTTTGGCAGTCGGTGCTCTCCGTGCTCTTCAGGAAGCGGGAATAGCTGTTCCCCAAGATGTCCAGATTATTTCCTTTAATGATACATCCATTGCCAAATACGTCTATCCGCCTCTCAGTACTGTGACAGTATTTACAGAGGAAATGGGCAAGCAAGCTCTGCAGATGCTGGATCAGATGATTAAAACTGACGAAAGCTCCATTCCCTATATGATCAAGCTATCCACTAAGCTGACACTAAGAGAAAGCAGCCTTTAAGCTAGAAAGACCGCCTATGAAAACCTACGAAAAAATCTTTGACATCCTCAGCCAGGCTGACGACTATGTCAACGGCGAAAAAATAGCCCAAGAATTGGGCATTTCACGAACTTCCATTTGGAAGGCCATTCAAAAATTGGAGAAAGAAGGAATTCAAATCGAGTCAGTCAAAAACCGCGGCTATCGATTGACAGCCGGTGATCTACTGATTCCTGATTGGATTGAGGCAAACTCCCCTGTTCAGGTCTCTTTCAATCCTGATTGCCAGTCCACTCAGATGGATGCCAAGGCTGGCATGGAGGCTGGACGCCCAGCCAACACTCTCTATCTGGCTGCAGCTCAATCCGCAGGCCGTGGCCGGTTTGGACGCAGCTTCTTCTGCCCCAGTCAAGGCGGCTTTTACATGTCTCTCCACCTCAAGCCCAACCTCCCCTTCGACCAGCTACCCTCCTATACTATCTTAACTGCGGGTGCCATTTACAAGGCAGTGAAAAATCTAACCCTCATGGAGATTGATATCAAGTGGGTTAATGACATTTACTATCGAAACAAAAAAATTTCCGGCATCTTGACCGAGGCTACAACTTCTATCGAGACGGGTCTCGTCACCGATGTCATCATCGGTGTTGGCTTTAATTTTTTCATAACAGACTTTCCAGCCGACATCAAAGAAAAAGCTGGCTCCCTCTTTGAAGAGAAACCAGCCATTAGTCGCAATGAGCTCATTGCCGAGATTTGGAAATGCTTCTACAAAAGTGACCCAGAAGAGCTCATCTATCTCTACAAGCAGCGCTCCTTGGTGCTAGGACGGCAAGTGACCTTTAGCCAAAAAGGCGTGGACTACCAAGGTTTGGCCAAGGATATCTCAGACAGCGGGCAACTTTTGGTCCAGCTGACAGATGGTCAAGAAATCTGGCTCAACAGCGGCGAAGTCTCGCTGACCAGTTGGTAATCAAAAATTTCATTTCAAAAGGACTGAGTTCTAATGACTCAGTCCTGTTTTCATTATTTCGGTCCTAAATGTTTATCGATTTCATCCACAATCCGCCCCATGACATAGGAAATCTGCAGATTGCGCAGCACTAAAACAGCCCAGAAAGCAGCCATGAAATAGCGCCCAGCCATGATGGATTCATTGAAAAAATAGGTTTCTAAGGCTGTGAAAACAGCCATCACAATAAATTGTCGTCTGTTCATAGATTTATTATAACACGAAAACCTAGAAAAATCTTTTTTTAGTCCTCTTGAATGGTAATTTTTTCTGCTAAAAAGTCAAATCCCTCTGGAATCAAGCTTTCCTCTTCCTTCTCTTCAACCTCTGCCTTGCCATTGCGGCTGCGAGCTGAAAAGTCCGCCCGAATCTTGGTCCACTCTTCTAAGGAAATGGCCAAAATCTCTGGTGAAAATCCAGCTGCATTGCTGAGGATATTACCAAACATGGTATTGAGATTGTCCCGCTTCATGGTCTGCTCAGCGTTAAAATTAGACTCAAAAGCTAAGATAGCGTGGCTTTCGTTGGCCGCCACCGGCTGCGAGCCTGCCAGCAAGGCCCTATCAGCTCCAGCCAGACTTTCAATAATCTCACCCCAAGCATTCTGCAGCTTAGTCAGATTGCTGCGAGCCAGACTAGGATTGTCAACAGCCTCTTCTAGGATGGCATTGACTTTATTGCGGTCTGCTCGGTAGCCCTTAGATTTCTGCGGTCGAATATCCGAAGTTTTGACAGCTGCTACAGGTTTCCCATTGCCATTAGCCAGCTGCTGCTTAAGACTATCAATCTCTTGCCTCAATCCCTTGAGTTCATCAGCTAGATTATCCGGAATAGCTGCCAACGTAGAATGGCTACTGGTCTCTGCCAGTCGAATGGTCATCATTTCTGTATAAATCTTGGGCTGCAGGCTATTCTTGATATCTGCCAAACTCTTGGTCGCCATATCTATCATGGCAAAGAGAGTGTCCTGCGGTGTCTTGAGGTTTTCCAGAAAGAGCTCACTAGCATGATGGTTCTCCCCGCCAGTTTTGACAATAATCAAGTCACGCAGGTATTGCAGGAGGTCCGTCACAAAACGAGCCATGTTTTTACCGCTGTCAAAAATCAGATTGAGATTATCCAAGGCTGCTACTGCATCATGAGCAATCAAGGCTGCTACATAGGCATCCAAGGCTCCTAAGCTGATAGAGCCGGTGATTTCTTCAACTGTGTCTGTAGTCAAACGATTTTCCTGGGTTAAGCTAAGAGCCTGATCGAGGATAGATAGGGCATCCCGCATACCGCCCTCAGCTCGACGAGCAATAATCTGCACACCTTCTTGCTCAAAATCAATGCCTTCCTGCTCCAAAATCCACTCAATATGGCCAATAATGTCCTGAGTCTTGATAGACTTAAACTCAAAACGCTGGACACGGGAAAGAATAGTGGCTGGAATCTTATGCAGCTCTGTCGTCGCTAGGATAAAGACCACATTTTCTGTCGGTTCTTCCAAGGTCTTGAGTAAGGCGTTAAAAGCTCCAGTCGAGAGCATGTGCACCTCGTCGATGATATAGACCTTGTGCTTGGCCAGACTAGGCGCATAGGTAGACTTATCCCGAATATCACGAATCTCATCTACCCCATTATTAGAAGCTGCGTCGATTTCGATAACGTCTTCAAGACTCCCCTTAGTAATAGCCTTACAAATATAGCAGTCATTGCAAGGCTCGCCGTCCTTTTGATTAGGACAGTTCATAGCCTTAGCAAAAATCTTGGCAACACTGGTTTTCCCTGTTCCACGTGGGCCAGAAAAGAGATAGGCATGGCTGATTTTGCCTTGCTCAACAGCCTGCCGCAGAGTAGTGGCCACTACCTGCTGACCCACCAGCTGACCAAAGGTCTGACTGCGGTACTTTCGATATAAAGCTTGATACATTAGGCTTTTTCTCCAAACATTTCAAAATTCCAAGTCGTTTTTTCAAGCAAAATCTGGACGAACTTTTCCAGATATTCCTGATCTACCTTATCATAATCACCTGTCAAGGATGAGTCTAAATCCAGCACTCCAAGAAGGCGGCCGTCTTTTACCATGGGCACCACAATTTCGCTTTTCGCTCTGCCGTCACAAGAGATATAATTGGCATGCTGGGTCACATCATCTACGATAATCGTCTGCTCTTTTTCCGCAGATTCCCCACAGACACCTTTACCTAAGGTAATATGGACACAGGAAACACCGCCCTGAAAAGGCCCCAGAATCAGCTCTTTCCCATCAAAAAGATAGAACCCAGTAAAAACAGAATTAGGTAGAGCTTGATTGAGCAGGGCGCTAGCGTTCGACAAATTTGCCAAAGCATTGGTCTCTCCATACAGCAAGGCATCCAACTGAGCCAGTAAAAGTTGATAATTTGAAATTTTTTCTTTTGTGTTCATAGAGTCTATTATATCAAAAAGCCAGTCTTTCAACCAAGCTTTTCTTTAATTTTGTTATCCAAAAATTCATCAATCAGTCTATTTACAATATCGGGTTGGTCGGTATTAGAATTGTGCCCCGCCTTATCAATCCATTGAACAGACTTCCCAGTATTTCTTTCATAGGCCTTCAAATATCGTATACAAGACCCTGCACGATCTTCTTTTCCACATATAACCAATTGTGGACATTTTACTTCATAAGAAAGTTTCTTCTCTACTGCTTCTGAAAATATCTTATATCCGTATCCCGCAAGACGAGCATACCTTTCTTGATCGCCATCATAAACCATCATCATATCATACATCAATTTTCTTCCATAGTCTGTTGTTGATACGTTTTCAGGGCCTGATTTCAAAAGAAATTTCCATGGATAGATTCTATAAATTGTCTCCATATTTTTTAAGAGCCACAATTCCATAGCTGTATAATACTTCCTTTGAAGGGATGGTGAATCAATCATAAAAAGACCTTTTAATTTCTCAGGAAAAAGTTGAGCATAAACCTGTCCTACATATCCTCCCATTGACTGACCAATTACTATTGGATTTTCTATTCTCTCTTTGATAAATATTTCATCCAGCCAAGTTGCTAAATCAAATAAAGTAAAATCGAGACGAAATGGATAAGATGAAGCGTGTCCAGGTGCGTCCCAAACCAAGACTCTATATGTATCTTTAAAATATTCTATTTGTTTTTCAAATAACCTATGGTCAGCAGTTAGCCCAGGTAAAAAGATAAGAGCACTTTGGGATGATTCATCACCATCATTTGTCCAATAATGAATTATTCCACTTTGTGTTTCATATGTCTTTTCAATCAAAGTTCAACACTCGCATTCTTATTTATTTTCCACCAAAACCTTCACTTCTTCACCCTCCACAAGCACAGCTTGGCGATTATTGAGGGGAAGCAGATTCAGCTGGTCGCTGTATGTATCCAGAGTGGCCTGGGCACTTTCAACAAAGGGTTCTTCGCCAACATGAGGAAGAACATAAAAATCCACCTCGTTTAGTGCCCCTGTATCGTGCAGTTCTGCTGCAACTCCTTTATCGTCCATGAGCTTATTGTAGTCAATGTCCTTGGCTGTGATGATAGCACCAGCAGATTCGCCCACATAAACCATGCCATCCGCAATCTGTTCTTTTATCAAGGACAGAAGCTGCTTTTTCTTTAGTTCTTGCAGAAGGTAAAAAGTATTGCCGCCAGAGACATAGAGGAGTTTGCTTTGGAAAATTTTGGCCTGAGCTGTCTCTCTATCACAAGCTGAAATATCTAAAATTTCTACTTGAAAACCCAAATCTGCAAATGTCTTCAGGGCTTCGTCAATATAACCTCTGTACTCTTCTACATTTCCAGCCGTCGGAATAAAAAGCACATGTTTGCCCAATTGCTTTTCAGATGCATATTGTCTAAACAAGTTCTTGACTCCCGCAAAATATGAACATAAAAATAATTGTTTCATAGGATAGCTCCTTATTTTTTAACGTTCTTATAAAGAATCCATTGACCCTTTCTTTGACTATCGATGAGATGCAAGTCCAAGTTAGACAAATACTGTTCCAGTTTTTCTTGCTTTGTAAAGTCTGGTAGGTAATAAGCCAATTTGCTCCATTCACATGCCAGTAAGATGATTCCATCAGGCTTGAGAATTCTCTTTAATTCCAAAAAAGCTTGAGTTAAATCTGACCAATGAAAATGGGTCTGAAATGCTGTAATCAAATCAAATTCCTCAACCGGAAGATTTGTATTCTCAACATTTTTCACCTCAAATGCTAGTCCAGGCCCAGCAAATTTTTCAGCTTCTCTAATGGCTGTAGTGGAAATATCAATCCCCAACACTTGGCTATTAGGAAAGTGTTTTTTCAAATATTTTGAGGATGCTCCATTTCCAACTCCAACATCCAAAATAGCATGAAATGGCTTCTTATGATCTAGCTGATTGACCGACCAGACAACCATAGGTAAATAGGCACGATTCCACAATTTCATCATCCATAAGCCGACAAAACCTGATGGTTTCTTAGATTGGTAAATTAAGTAAGGAAAAATAAGAATAATCAGAATGGCTATTATCACAAGATAAATCATAGGACTTCCCTCTCATATCTTCTGTCATAAAGCCTTTGAGCTTCCTTGGTGAATTTCTTGATAAAATCCGTCTTGGAGTCGGTATAGGCATCACGATTGTGCTCATATTGCTTCCACAAGGACAGCTTGAGCTTTTCATAGTCTTTGGCTACAGCAGGGTGCTCCTGTAGATAGTCTCTAAAGTATAGCTCATCATGATCGTCTTCATAGCGCAGATGCAGATGGAAAACCCGCTCCGCAAAACCACTCGGTGTGTAGCCTTTATTAAATGACATCCGCCCTTGGCTTTCTGACATGAGCAGATAACCATTTTGCAGCAGCAAGTCTTTCATTACTGCCATATCTGTTTCTTTGGGAATTTCCAATAAGATATCCACTATTGGCTTGGCCCAAATGGTCTCTACCGATGTTGAGCCTATATGGCTAAGACGAACAATCTGATGTTCTGGCAAAAAACTCAAAAGCCGAACCCGTTCCGCATCATACCAATCTTTCCACGCTGCTTGATGCTCTCTTAAAAAAATCGGAAAAAGCTGCCACAGCTCTTCCAGTGACATTTCCTCTAAAGATGGACTCATAAGCACCTCCTTAGGTAATTTATACAAGCGTTTTCTCTAGTTATGATTATAGGAAAAATACACATCCGAGTCAAACCTTTCACTTATTGAACAGATATTTATTTTTGTAATATTTTTGAAAAGTTTTAGTTGTCAAACAATCTATTTTTTAGTAGAATGATGTCGGAGATATATTATTTAAAAGGAGTTCTTTATGAAAAAGTTTAGGTTTGGCACTTGGCTTGTCCTGTCAGCCGGCTCTTTGTTGTTACTTTCACAGGCTCTTCCTGCAGAAAATGTTGCTGCGAATCAGAAGAACCAGATTAAGGTCCAGCTGCTTAACCATAGCGATGAAACAGCTATCGGCACTCTGGAGTTGAATGGGGAGTATCAGCTAAAGCTTGAGAAAAAGGACAAGTACGGTCGGGCTACTGCTGCTCATGTCCAAATGCAGGAGCAACACAAAGCCAAAAAGAAAAAGGAGACCAAGGTCACTTACAATCCCATCGGTTGGCACAATTACAAATTTTACTACGGTAATGGAGATGATCGGTCTTGGCTCATGAATCGCGCTCATCTGATTGGCTTCACTTTCAGCGGCCTCAATAACGAAGGGAAAAACCTCGTTCCGATGACCGCTTGGCTCAACTCTGGCAGTTTCCAAGGACTGGATGACAATAACCCAGATAGCATGCTCTATTATGAACATCGCTTGGAGCGCTGGTTGGAGGAAAATCCAGATTACTGGCTGGATTACAAGGTTACTCCGATTTACACGGACAATGAGCTGCTTCCTCGCAAGATTGAGCTCCAGTATGTCGGGCTTGACGCAGAAGGAAATGTTGTCAGCATCCAGCTAGGGGGCAAGGAAACAATAGACGAGGACGGAATGTCTCATGTCCTCTTGGACAATGTCTCTCCAAATGCAGAGATTGACTACCAAACAGGCACTGCTGTCAATACTATGATTGAGTAGAGTTATAGATCAGAACATACAAACAGACCATCGCTATGATGATCTGTTTTTTTATTTTTTTACCAATACAGACAGCCATAAACCAACAAGACTGCAATCATACTGAAAAGCGAGCCAATCAGGTAGTATTCAGCAAAGGACTGGCTTTCTGAAATCTTATTATAGCGGGCAATAGACTTAGCCGTAAAGACTAGCCCAATGGCAGTAAACTGCCCGAAAATAAGAGAAAGTCCCATAATCAAGCGCTCCAAAATCCCAATCATGGCACCAGCCCCCGCAATAGTCTCTCCACTGTCTTCTCCTGCCTGATACTTACTGAAGAAGAGTTTAAAGAGGATATTAATCGGCTTACCAGTAAGTGCGAAGAAAAAGAGAGCCTGCAGCATGAGATAACGCTCAGACAGCCAATTAGGAACTGGAATTTGCTGCTGCCCTAAGAGAAAATAAAGAGCAAAAATACTAATCAGATGCAAGATCTGATCCAGTATAAAGGCAAGCTTTTGAGCATGATGCCGGACAATCAAAGAATTCAGCCTATACTTCAAGAAGTCAATAAGCGCATGACTGAGCCAGACCAAGGCGAAATATAGCAGATAATTAGGTAAGATGAGTCCCAAGAGCAACAAGGGCAGCAGAACAATTCCCAAGTGGAGAATCAAAAAATTCATCCGCCGGCTTTTTAGGTCGGCCATTTTCTGACTTTGAAGCTGAAAATCAGCTAGTACATGAGCCAGCAAAGTTAGTACAAGAATCGGATTCTGCATGAAAAATTCTGAAAATCCCATAAAATTTGTCATTCTTCAGCCTCCTTTGCTGCCTGTAGAATCATTCTCATAGCTAAACGGCGATTTCTCAGATAGATCTTCAGTCCAGACGACTTCAGCCGCTTACTAAGCGCACTGGGACTAATCTGTAACAGCTCTGCTATTTCTCCATGAGAAAAATTCTCGTCATAGATATATTCCATGAGCATCCGCTCCAGAACCTCTCTCTGACTGCTATTCCACTTACTCTGAATAAATGAAGTAGCTGCCAGCACCGTATTGACCGCCTGACTGAGCTCTTCATCTCCCAAGGATACAGCTATACGGCTGCTGCCATAGTCGTTCTTCTCATGAATAACATCAATGGCCGCGCGTGCCCTCCAGTAAGCCGGACCGTCCGCACCAATACTCTGCTTCCGATTGATAACCGTCACAATCTCCCCCAGACCAAGTCCAAAGCGAATCGGATGAGGAAAACCCAAGGCAATCTGATCAAGGAGCTGCATGATCTCTGGATTAGGCCGTAGCAAAGCCTGAAACTCATCTCCAGTCGTTACCGTAAAGGGCGACACCAGATAATCCTGATAATCCTGATTTAGCACCGCCATCATGTCCTGCAGGTCCTTCTGCGCCTGCTTGCGATTTTTCAGCAGTTTGGATTCAATTAAATCTCCAATAAGAGCAACATAAAGCATACCAAACCTCCTTTAAGTCCATTATAAAGGAAAATTTTAAAAATGTCTATTCAAACGGCAACTTTTCAGAATATCTATTGTAAAGGAAAGACTATTTTTTCTTTTTTGGTGCTGGTAAGGCAGGATAGGCAGCTTCAATCAAATTACAGAGAAAGGCAGCATCTTCTACTTCTTTTATATGAAGCATTGGTTTTGCGCCTGGATAAGGAGACTCATAAATCGGGTTTTCAAAAAAATCCAGAGCTGGCTGGACCGGCTTGACCATCAGGCGATTGTCATAAATCCCGCCGAATAAGCGCCCCCGATAATAAAGCAAATACTCTCCCATCATCTTGCGAAAGCTAATTTCTTGCCCTAAGCCCTGCAGTTGCTCCAGAATAAAATCCAAATATTCTTGACTAGATGCCATCGGAACACCTCCATAAATTGTTACTTTATTATACCAAAAATGAATGAAGATTACCTAACTAAGAGATTAACTCATCTCCTTCCATCCTTAGTCTGTCTATTCTAAAGTAAGCAAAAAAGCTAGACCTTACAAGTCTAACTCTTTTACTTATTATTTTTTTAAAAGTCCTTCCTTGACCAGATAATCACGCGCAACAGCTTCCGCTTTTTTACCTTCGATGCCAACTTGATAATTCATCTGGCTCATCTGACTTTCCGTAATTTTGCCAGCCAGCTTATTGAGAATACCTTCCAATTCTGGATGTTTTTCTAACAATTCAGCCTTCAGGAGAGGCGCCCCTTGATAAGGTGGGAAAAGGTGTTTATCATCTTCTAAAACTTTTAAATCATAACGCGCAAGTTCTGCGTCAGTCGAATAGGCATCCGTGATTTGAATATCACCCGACTGGATAGCTTGGTAGCGAAGGGCTGGCTCCATGGTCGCTACATTAAGATTAAGGCCATATAGAGATTGCAAACCCTTGTTTCCATCTTCACGGTCGTTAAACTCTAGGGTAAAGCCTGCCTTGAGTTTGTCTTGGACTGCTTTAAGATCAGAGATGGTTTTAAGATTGTATTCTTTGGCGACACTCTTAGGTACTGCAATCGCATAGGTATTTTGATAAGCCATGTGATTTAGCAAGACTAGATTGTCCTGTTTTTTGATTCCATCACGCGCTGCTTCAAAAACTTCTTCAGCATCATTGCTGACCTTTGGAGCAGGCTGCAAGAGAGTTCCGGTAATCGTACCGGTAAACTCAGGATAGATATCAATATCGCCTTTTTTCAGCGCTTGATAAAGGAAGTCGGTTTTCCCAAAGTTTGGTTTGACCGTCACAGTCATATCCGTATTTTCCTCAATGAGGAGTTTATACATATTCATAAGAATCTCTGGCTCTGGACCCAATTTCCCAGCAATAACCAGATGATCCTTCTCCTGTTTCGGTAGAAAACTTGGCGTATAAGAAGCGCCGAGGCCGAGGATTAAGACCGCAAAAGCTGTAAATACCGTCCGAAGCTTAGCCTTTTCCATCCATTTAAGAAGACTGTTGAAAAGAATAGCCAAAACTGCAGATGAAATAGCTCCAATCAAGATTAGACTGGCATTGCGACGGTCAATTCCTAGAAGGATAAAGGAACCTAGTCCACCAGCTCCGACAAGGGCCGCTAAAGTTGCTGTCCCGATAATCATAACCGTTGCTGTCCGAATTCCAGAAACGATGACGGGCATAGCTAGAGGCAGTTCAAACTTTTTGAGTCGTTCCCACTTGGTCATCCCAAAGGCGATTCCAGCTTCTTCTAAACTAGGATCAATCCCATTCAAAGCCGTGACGGTATTTTCTAAAATCGGGAAAATAGCGTAAATCACCAGAGCAGTCAGTGCCGGCAGTGTACCAATCCCCATAAGAGGGATAAAGAGTCCCAACAAGGCCATTGAAGGAATGGTTTGAAAGATTCCTGCAATTTGCAGCACCCAATTGGCTGCCTTTTTGTGACTATGAAGATAGATAGCGAGCGGAATGGTCAGGAAGATGGCCACTAGTAAGGTCAGAAGAGATAGCTGGAGATGTTGCCCTAAGGCTGCCAACCATTCGCCAAAGCGCTCCTGAAAGGTAGAAAACAAATTAGCCATGTTGAACACCTCCAAATAAATCTGCTACGAAGCTGGTCGCAGGTGCAGATAGGATTTCCTCAGGTGTCGCCACTTGACGAATCTCCCCGTCCTGCAAAACAGCAATCCGATTCCCCAACTTTAAAGCCTCGTCCGTATCATGGGTCACAAAGATTGTCGTCATCCCAAACTGGTCATGGATACTCTTGGTCAAGCTCTGCAATTGCTTACGCGAGATGGCATCAAGAGCAGAAAAAGGCTCATCCATCAGCAGAATTTTGGGTTGGGCGATAATGGCACGGACAATGCCCACCCGTTGCTGCTCACCACCTGACAGCTCACTCGGCATACGCTGAGCATAGTCTTCTGCAGGCAAGCCCACTAGCTCCAACAATTCATCAGACTTCTGCTGAATATCTGCCTTGCTCCATCCTTTCATTTCAGGAATGAGAGCAATATTTTCAGCCACAGTTAGGTTTGGAAAGAGGGCAATCGCCTGTAAGACATATCCTGTAGAAAGGCGCAGCTCACGCTCATCATAGTCCTTGATCCTCTTATCATCCATATAGATATTGCCATCTGTTGGCTCTAAAAGACGGTTGATCATCTTGAGCATGGTTGTCTTACCGGACCCAGAAGGGCCCACTAAAACCATAAATTCCCCATTCTCAATCCGTAAGTTGACATCTCTCAAGACATCCTTTTCTGTATAGCGTAGCGCTACATTTTTATATTCAATCATTCTTTATCCTCAATTTAAAACTTCCCTCGATTGGTCAAGGCTTCTACCTTAGGTATGACTTCTTTATTGTCCCAATGCTCAACAATCAAGCCATTATCATCCAAAACGAACGGTTCCATTGTAACACTTGTGATTTCAACTATCAAGAATTTTGTTCTATTTAGAAATAATTTTAAACTGGGGGTAAAGAAAAAATCAGGTTCAACCTGCTTTAAAATCTAAAATTTATTGTTTCCGATTGATGTATCTGTTGAACAAAATGGTCATAATTTTCAGCTTCTTGAGGAATGAGAATGGACCACTTTTTCAAGAGCGCCCTGTAACCTGCTAATTTACCTATTTCGTTATCAACAACCTTCTCTACACTTGGGAAAATAAGACCGGCTGTTTTGCTTCTAAAATGTATGTATAGGAAATCAGTTGATATAAATCCTCACGATTGATTCCTTTTTCAGTAAATTCTAGCTTTTTATACTTGGCATCTAGTACGATTTTTAAATCTTTATGATAGAAGTCTGGATAAATATTTCGAACATGACTGCTAAATACAGAAATGCCATCCGTCTTTTCTTTATTTCGTGGATGGATAAAACCTTCTGGCAATAATGTCTGGACATACTCTTCCCAAAGCCAAGCAACATCAAAGAGAACACCGTGTATTTTTTGCTCTTGAAGTCCTAAACCGTGCTTTTCTCTATTCATAATCAACAGACAGAGTTCCTGTAATTTTCTATATTCTCGAAAATAGGCATGACGGACAGGTTTAGTTTGATTAAGCCTAATAATCTTAACACGATCAGCTAGTTTATAAGACGGAGTTACACGGATAATTTCTGTTACATTTTCACGATTAGCATCAAACACTCCACTTCCAATTGTTTTCTGATTCTTAATATACTCAATGGTGTGTCGAATCAGTTGCATCAATGGATTATCATAAGCAAACTCTCTAGTAGTGTAGGAAATATTTCCCACAAAAGGAACATTTTTCTTAAGATGATTTCCTACATCAATCGCTCCCTTTACATGGCTATCATTATGGAAAAATCGCTGGTATTCCTTATAAAGCCCTTTTCTCAAAGCCGCTTGCAGATATTTTGGAAAGAGGTAAACCAATAGTTGATAGAGTTTATCTTCGCTAGATAAACCAACATCCAAGTTAGTGAGATTGATATTTAGGACCTTCTGCAAGAGATAATGTAAAAAATAGTCGTTATTAGCATTTGAAAAACGAGAGGAAATCGTTAATCTTTCCTGACCGTAACCCAGAAAACCAATCACATTTCCTGTTTTAATATTCTGATTGACAGTTTCAAAAATTTTCTGGTCCTTGTCCAAGTCAGAAGTATTTTTCAAGTCATTTGGAAAAATGAAAATACTATCCTCTTGAGAAAGGCTTTCTAAAGTTCTATCTAAAAGCACCTGACTAATTTTTGGATAGATTTCAACAAAATCCTCTTTTTTTATCAGCTGCTGATTATCTGTTATCCGTATCGTCATTTCCATCGCTTTCATTGTCACTAGTTATTGACTGATTGGTTTGCTCATTGCTTGTCTTATCAAATGCCTTTTTCAAAGTTTCCAAAGTTTCAACTTCTTCATAAGAACCTCGCAAGTAGTCTTCTAGGAGCGGCTTAATATAATCAGACCAGAGCAATTCATAGTCAAAGTCTGCTTCCTGCAACTTGAGGAAATAACTTGGTCCAACATGGTAATGACTATTGAGCTCTTCTACTTTTTCTATGGCAGCATTCAAGTTTCTTAGACGCATTTTCGCTTCTTCAGCTCCATATCCAAGAGGTTCATCAAGCATTCCCAGCTGACTTTCAGCCGTGATTTCTACAAAACGGAAACGACGGCGCATAGCAAAATCAAAGGTATCCACCGAACGGTCAATATCATTCATTGTTCCGATGATATAGACATTTTCAGGAATATAAAACTTCTCATTAGTTTCATGTAAATTAGCATATTGGGTAGAAACTTCCCCATCCTTACCACGATAGCCAGGATCAATGGAGAAAAAAAGCTCTCCAAAAATCTTAGAAATCTCACCACGATTGATTTCATCGATGATGAAGACGAATTTCTTGTCTGTATCAATCGTTGGGGATACATAATCAGATAAGCCATAACTTTCTTTCATGTGATCCAAAACAATTTTTTGATAAGTTTCGTACTTTAACTTAGTCTCCTCACCCTTATATAAAAGATATACTTTTTCTTTGGTGGCAACAGGAGAATCAAACTTCACATTCCCTTGACTGTTTAAACTGGCTGGAACCGAACTACGAGGGAACAAATATTGCCCCTGTTTCTCATTAATAGCATCGGTTAGCTTAGTCCAAGTCTCTTCAAAATTATCTTTTCCTCCAGTCTTCTGAGCATCTCTAGCCTTCTGACAAAACTTTTTAAAAATACCATCTCGTAGCTTAAACTCAATAGCCCCATCCCCATTTGATACTGGCCTCAACCCCTCTACAAAATCCGTGTAGTCATAAGACGGATGAAACTGCACAAATCCTGTTTGCTCTTCATTTCCTCCAGTCAACTCATTGGCAATTTGTCTGGCAAGATAAGTCTTCCCAGTACCAGGCGCACCACGGAGGATGAGGTTTTTGGACGAAAGTAAAATATTTTTATATTTGTTAATATTTTCTAACATATTTATATCTTTCTTTTCTAATTCTCTATAAAAACTAGTAAAATAGTTATAAAACTCTTTTAAGGTATCGCTAGGTTTACCAGTTGATTCCAACTCTAAATCTTTAACAAAGTATTTATGACCTAATTCTTCATCTCGATTATCACTATACCATTTTACTATTTTAAATTCTGTAAGTTCAAAACTTTGGAAACCACATCTTATATTTATCCATGAGTTATCAATGTCACTCAGCCGATAACCAAAGTAAGGTGATTTAATATATCCATTACCACTCTTTGGACCAAAATGACCTGTGTTAAGCATTTCAACTTTGTATGGAATATTATCAATAATAACCGCAGGATAGATAGCCTTAGCACCATCAAACTTCTGAGAACGTTTAATCCTAATATCTTTTGAATTATAGAGATTTGCTTGATTAACAAATTTTGATAAAAATTCTCTGAAAGCTGTGTAACACTCTATATCCGTCCCTCCTTTTACAAACTCATACGATTTGTCTATAAAAGGTAAAACCTCATTCAATGAGTCATCACTATCAATAATATACTCAGCATCAAGCGTCCATCCAAACGAATCTGGTTTCTTATCAAATAAAAAAACATCTGATTCTTGAAGACTTTTTGATAAAATAGCAATTTTTATTCTTTTACTCTGAAAACTAACCTCAATGAAGTTTTGTAATTTTCCTTTCTGATTCTCAACCTGAAAAGAAATATAGCTTTTTGTTCTATTTTCAACCGCATCTGGAAACTCTGCTTTTATTCTTTCTAAAAAATCTGCTTTTTTTATCATTTAAACTTTATCTCCCTTTCTTCATCTTTATAGTCATATAATCATTCATCTAATCGTGACATATAAATACTTTTTTTATAAGTTAACCACGCCTTTATATCCTATTAATATATAATCTTATATATTATAGCATACTTACAGGAAAAATAAAAGAAATTATAAACTAAAAAACCCAGTGTCTAAGAGGTCTTCTCTCCCACACTGAGCTTATTTTTTATCTTAGTAATATTCACCCTGACGGTAATTCCATGAGTTAAAGTTATCAGACAGGTGCATCATGATTTTATCGATATCCAAGCCTTTGCGGATAACCACAGGCGCTGGTGAGATGGAACGTTGACCACCTTGTTCTGGAATCAGTTTTCCATCCTTGTCAACCATAGAGACCATAACACCTTGCTCGTAGCGAGTTTCAATGGTCTTGTCTGGCTGGATAGAGGCTACATAGTCATCTGCTTCAATGACCAAATCAACAGCATTTTCGATGCGCTCGCCAATTCCTTCAACCTTGCCACGGTTTCCTTTACCGGATGGGTTAGCTGAGGATGCATAGACCATCTTGCCTTCTTCCCAAAGCTTAGCTGCCAGCTGCTCGCCCGCCTTACCAAACTTAATAACAAAACAGCTAGTGCCACGAACATCTGTCATCAGCTCTTCCCGACCGTCGCCAAATGTCTTGAGCTTTTCAAAAGCTTCTGGCTTCCATGGTAGGATACAGCCCAAGAGGATGTCTTCATCCCAATGCTTTTGATAAAAAGCTTCAATTTCCGGATTCAGCTGAGCCAAAGCACGGAGCTCATCCATACTGCCACAGAGGACAACACCTGGCTTATTACGGTTACGAGCCTTAGCTTCGAACTTACGCTCCAAGCCAGCTTTATCGCTGGTCATGATGATGTAACCCACCTTGGTCGGGCAAACGATACAGCCGCCATCGCCTTTTAAGATGTCATAACCTTCTTGTGAAAGCTGTCCGTTCCATTGAATGTGTTTTGTCATAAGTTTCTTCCTTTTCTATTAAATTAAGATTTATTTTACCATATATTTTTATCGGAGACAAGGTTTTTTCAGAATTTTCTCAATATAGCAAAAATGAGGTTACTGCCAATAAGATGGACGATTTTTTTCATATTCTGCAATCAAATCCTCATACTGAAGCGTAATGCCGATATCATCCAGACCGTTGAGGAGCTTATGTTTCCATTCTCCATCAATGTCAAAGGAGAATTCTCCCACTGGTGAAAAAATCTTCTGCTGCTCCAAATCCACCGTCACTTCATCCGTTGGCTTCAGATTAGCTAAGGCTTGCCGTACTTCGAGCGGCTGGACGATAGGCAGCATACCGTTGTTTAGTTCGTTATTGTAGTGAATATCCCCGAAAGATCCGGCAATAACTACCTTAAAACCATAGTCAGCCAAGGCCCAAGCAGCGTGCTCGCGAGAGGAACCGGCTCCGAAATTGTCCCCTGTAATCAGAATAGTCGCCTTGCGGTACTCCGGTCTATTAAAGACGAAATCAGGATCTTCCGTGTACTGATTGTCCAGATAACGCCACGCATACATGAGGTACTTGCCAAAGCCTTTTTTATCAATCAACTTGAGAAATTGCTTGGGTAAAATTTGGTCTGTATCGATATTATCGTTCATGAGGGGAACTGTTGTCCCCGTGTAGATTGTAAATTTTTCCATAAAACTGCCTTACTGGACCTCCGGTAGCTGACGGACGTCTACAAAGCGCCCGGCAATGGCTGCCGCTGCTGCCATGGCTGGACTACAAAGATGTGTCTTAGCTCCAAATCCCTGCCGATCCTCAAAGTTCCGATTACTGGTCGAGGCACAGTGAACTCCGTCTGGCACCTTGTCTGGATTCATTCCCAGGCACATAGAGCAGCCGGGATCGCGCCACTCAAATCCTGCATCCATGAAAATTTTATCCAGTCCCATCTTTTCAGCAGCCCGCTTGACCGGACGAGAGCCTGGTACGACGATAGCTGTCAGATTGGGAGCAATGTGCTTACCAGCGACAAACTTAGCTGCCAGCTGCAAGTCACTGAGTCTGGCATTGGTACAGGAGCCGATAAAGATATAACCTAGGTCAATATCTTCTGCTTTCTTACCTGGTGAGAGATCCATGTAATTATAGGCCCGCTCATCGTTCATGTCACGGATTTCTGGGAAAGCCGCGCCGAACTCTACTCCCATAGAAGGATTGGTTCCCCAAGTCACCATAGGTGCCAGCTGGGAGACATCAATCTCAATGACCTTATCATAGACAGCATCAGGATCACTGACTAGAGTCTTCCAATCGGCTACCGCCGCCTCAAAGTCCTTGGGAGCACCCGGCCGTCCTTGAACGTAATCATAGGTCTTCTGGTCGGGATTCATAATGCCCATCTTAGAGCCAAACTCAATGGACATATTGCAGATAGTCATGCGCTCTTCCATGGTCAGATGCTCAATCGCATCCCCAGCATACTCGACCACATGACCGACACCTGCAGCCACACCATATCGGGCAATCAGAGCGAGGATAAAGTCCTTGGAATAGACACCTTTAGGTGGCACCCCGGTAAATTTGACCAGCATTTTCTTTGGCTTGACCTGCCAAATGGTCTGCGTTGCAAAGACGTGCTCTACCTCTGAAGTACCGATTCCAAAAGCAATAGCTCCAAAAGCTCCGTGAGTGGCCGTGTGACTGTCACCGCAGACGATAAATTTGCCCGGCTGAGTCTTGCCTGTTTCGGGTCCAACCATATGAACAATACCTTGCAGTTCCGATCCGTGAGCTGCATGCTCAATACCAAAATCCTTGACATTCTCAGAAAGTTTATCAATCTGAGCCTTGGAAATCACATCCCGAATATCATAGATATTGACCGTAGGAACATTATGATCAAAGGTTCCAAAGGTCAAATCCGGCCGTCTAACTTTGCGCCCTGCATCTCGAAGACCTTGAAAAGCCTGAGGACTGGTTACTTCATGAATATAATGCTGATCCACATACATAAGCTGGGGCTGACCTTCTTCACCAGTTATCAGATGCCTTTCCCACAGCTTATCAAAAATCGATTTTCCAGCCATACTAGCTTCTCCACATGTAATATAAAATTCCGATTTCCACTATTATTCCGCAAATCCAAGCCAACCAGAAATACCATTTTCTGGTCTTGTGGTGAAAGAGACGACCGCCTAATAAAGCGCCCAAACCTCCGGCTGCCAATGCTGACAAGAGCAAGGTTTTCTCGGGAATGCGGTAGTGATTTTTCTTAGCCTTTCGCTTATCCCAGCCATAAAGCAGGAAAACGACAAGGTTCCATAGCAGGCAAATACCTGTTAATATCCATTTCATAAGTTATTAATAATTGACTCCGTCATTTGAGTTGTTGTTGCCTGACCGCCAAGATCTCGGGTTAAAATCCCCTGAGCCAAAGTCTTTTCAACCGCTGCTTCAATCGCCTCTGCAGCTTCAAGCTCTGCAAAACTATCCCGCAGCATCATGGCCACAGAAAGTATCATACTGATAGGGTTGGCAATGCCTTTCCCTGCAATATCAGGAGCTGAACCATGGATAGGCTCGTAAAGACTTGGTCCAGCTGCCGAATGACTGGCCGATGGCATAACTCCCAGCGTCCCTGACAGGACACTGGACTCGTCTGATAGAATATCCCCGAAGAGATTTTCCGTTACTACAACGTCAAACTTAGCAGGATTGGTAATCATGAGCATAGCAGCGCTGTCCACCAGTTGGTGCTCCAAGGTCACATCTGGATAATCCTTGGCCACCTCATCTGCCACTCTGCGCCAGAGTTTGGATGTTGCTAACACATTTTGCTTGTCAATACTGGTCACGCGCTTTCTGCGACCACGCGCAATATCAAAGGCCTTACGGACAATCCGCTCCACCTCTTCATAGCTGTAGTCGTTAATATCACGAGCAGATCTATCCTCCAAAAAATGCTCACCAAAGTAAATCCCCCCAGTCAGCTCGCGCACGACCACGAAGTCCACGCCAGCAATACGCTCTGCCTTCAAAGGCGACAAATGCTTAAGAGCATCAAAAATCTTAACCGGCCGAATATTAGCATAGAGTTCAAGCTCCTTCCGCAGAGCCAGCAAACCTTGCTCCGGCCGAACTGGAGCATCATCATACTGGGGACTGCCGATAGCTGCTAGGAGAATAGCATCCGCCTCCTTGGCCGCTTCTAGAGTTGACTGAGGCAGAGGATGACCTTCCGCATCAATACCAGCCCCCCCAAAAGCCTTCTCCGTGATATGATAAGTAAAACCGAACTTGTCCGCAACAGCAGTCAGTACTTGGAGACCGGCTTGCATGATTTCTGGGCCGATACCGTCACCCGCCAGAGATACAATTTCTTTTGTCATAGTCGCTTCCTTCTAATTATTTGCAGGCAGATCGCGGTAAGATACCTGATGGCCGATTTCACCAGCATTTTCCTTTTGCACAAAGGTATTGGCATGGATATAGGCAATGGCGCTGGCCTTAAGAACATCAAAGTCAATACCAGAGGAGTTGAAAATCGTATCTGTATCCGTATTTTCAACAGCTACCAAAACACGAGCCTGAGAGTCAATACCGTCCGTTACTGCTTCGATGTTGTAAGATAAAAGCTGGACAGACTGGTTAAAGAATTGATCGATGGCATTAAAGATGGCTTCAACGCTTCCTTTGCCTTCTGCCACACAGTTAATTGTCTCACCATCGCCATTAACCAGCTGCACATCCGCTGTGATGGTATGGTCGTCATTGGTCGTCAGCTGCAGATCATCAAAGTGGAAACCTTCAGGATTTTCGACCGTTGTTCCGGCAATCAGAGCCCGAATATCAGCATCCGTGACTTCATTTTTCTTATCAGCCAAGACCTTAAACTTAGCAAAGAGATCATTGATTTCAGATTCCGCAAAATCCAGAGCCAATTCTTTGAGTTTTTCGACAAAAGCATGACGGCCAGACAGTTTGCCAAGCGGCAGTGAATTGCTCTTGACTCCAACCAGCTCAGGTGTGATGATTTCATAGGTCAGTGGATTCTTAAGAACACCATCCTGATGGATACCGGACTCATGAGAGAAGGCATTGCCACCAACGACCGCCTTATTCTTAGGCACTGGAATACCTGAGAAGCGGGACACCAGCTCAGAAGTGTTGATGGTTTCATTAAGGACAATATCTGTCTCAACTTGGTAATAGTCCTGACGAATCTCTAAGGCAACTGCTACTTCTTCCAATGCTACATTTCCAGCCCGCTCACCGATTCCATTGATAGTTCCCTGAACACGACCAGCACCGTGCTTGATAGCAGTCAAAGTATTGGCCGTTGCCATGCCAAGGTCATCATGACAATGAACACCAAATACAACCTTATGATCAGAAGTCACATTTGCCACTAGGTAGTCGAAAATATTTGCAAACTCTTCCGGAGTAGTAAAGCCGACTGTATCTGGAATATTGATATAAGTCGCACCTGCATCAACTGCTGTTTGTACCACTTGAAAAAGGAAATCCAGCTCTGTTCGTGTCGCATCCTCTGGTGAAAACTCGACTATATCGAACTTGGAGCGCGCGTAGGAGACATGCTCTTTCACAGCTTCTAAAATCTCTTCCTTAGACTTTTTCAGCTTAAACTCTCTGTGAATAGGACTGGTCGCAATGAAGACATGAATCTGTGGATGCTTGGCATCCTTGAGCGCTTCATAGCAGGCATCAATATCGGATTTGACTGAACGCGCCAGACCAGTAACAGAAGCTTTTGTAATGACTTTAGCAATCTCCTGCACCGCCGCAAATGAATCTGGACTCGCAGCTGGAAAACCGGCTTCAACGACTGAAATCCCCCACTTCTCTAACTGCTTGGCAATAGCAACCTTTTCCTTGATAGAGAAATTCACTCCTGGTGTCTGCTCACCATCCCGGAGGCTGGTATCAAAAAACTCAACTTTGCGTGTCATAGACAACTCCTTTTCTAAAATACATAGACCATTTAGGAAAAACTCTTTCCCAACTTCTAGGTCATGTTCAATGACTGAGACAGTATGAGACAAATTGATTTCAGAAAAATCAAGATGTATTCTCACTCCCGTCGTTCCTTTAGAAACCATTTCTTCCTCATCAGAATTTGAGATAAGATAGGTGAAATAAAAAACATCTCACTTGAGGAACAAGCGAGATGTTGATTTACTCCCGCTTGGTAAGCCAAACAGGACTAATGCTTTTGCACTAGCCCGAGTAACGCAACAACAAAGCAAAGTTTGAAGATTGGGTTGACTTCATGTTTGACTAACTCCTTTTTGAGATGGTTTCTTATTGTTTAGTATTTTAACACAGTATCATAAACCTGTCAAGAAAAAGTCGATATTTTCTGAAAATTTTTAATATGCTGGATTATTTTTGGAGTTTATTAGCAAAAAAAGAAAAAGAAGCAAGGTAGGTCTCGCTTCTTCTAATATTTTATTAATTATAAGGAAATTTATTGTCCTACATATAGAAAGCAAGTCCTTTTATTTTATGGAACCATCTTTCTCATCTTTTTCTATTGTATACTGACAACCCTCACTATAACTCAAATTCCCCATCAAAATAATATATAATAAATTTATGCAAACTGTCATCATTAACATTGTCAATACTCCCCAAAATAGATAAAAACAACTCATTAGAACACTTAATAACAAAAAAAGTATTATTATTTTAAACTGTTTGCGTGACCATTGACTTGTTCTCTCTAGCTTCACTTTTCCTACTTCCTTTTTGTAGTTATAAAATGGAAATTTTCTAGACAAAAATAGATGGGATAAGTAATAACAGAATCGAGCTATAAATATAATTGCAACTATTATTAAAAATAAAAAAAGATATCTTTCTAAAACAGAAGACTGTGTATTTGTCAAAAAATTTGTTAGCTCATGAGGTCCTCTTATTCTTCCTGCCCATACCGCTATTGCTATCAAAATAGGCGTTGAGATAGTAAAAGTCTCAGACCAAGATTTCTTGCGGTTGCGTATTTCCCAAAATTGCGACTCTGTCAATTGGTATATCGTTCGATTACTAAACCAATTCAGATAAGGGAAAAAATAGCCCCACAATGTCGGTAACTTATCCAATAGAAAATATTCCTTACCATCTTCCAGTAATATGTAACGAAAATTTACATGATGCGCTCGCATAGCAACCTCCTAAGAAAAAAATAAACTTCAAGTCTTATTCAAATCAAACTTGTTTGTGGTGAAATTCATTATCGTTCTCATTTGTATCCTTAAAAAGAACTCATGTTATTTTTCTTTTATCTCCTCAGCTTCTTCTTTAAACACTACTTTCCCCTGCTCATACTTCCGCACGGCTAAGAGCCAGCGGATGGGATTGTTTTGGAATAAGAACAGATAAGATACAGCTGGGAAGAGGCCTGCTAAAGGAGAGAAAAAGATTTGTATATCAAATGCCTCTTGCTTATTGAATGAGTCAATTGTGCCTGGTATTGCAGCAGCAAATATTACTATTGTGGTCATAAAAATTAGTAGCATAACAATCATAAAAGCCAACATTTTCGAAAACGTCGCTTTTTTCTCACTAAAATTTTCCCAGAACAAATTTGAATAAACTGCTTCTTTAAACTCTTGCTTTGTTGCTCCTCGGGCTCGTTTCACTCCTTTATATAAGGCGACTTCCATCATCCATATAAATCCAAATATGATAAGGAAAAGACAAAGTATAAAAATAGGAACCATCCCACTATTGTAACGAAAGCCTGAAAAAATTGGTATAGAAACAAATCCTCCAAGTAAACCTAACAAAGAGAATAAAGCAATTAAAGGAGCAATTCCCCTATTCGATTTCCTTGCGCCTTCTGTATCTAAGAGAGCACTCTTATCGGCTACCAAAGCCTCTCTTATTCGCGTATTATAGTAGACAGCTCCGTCACCGCTCTGTCCTATAAAAATTATTTTTCTCATATTTTCTTATATTTTTACTACTTTCTATGAATTTCACAATATCACTTCTTAAGACACTTCGTTTCTAAGAAGAATATACACCCTCATCTCCTCATATACTGAGCACCTCGGAAAAGGAGAAAGGCTGTTAAAATCAGGGAAACAAGCCAGATGGTCTTCA